>CAYHRK010000090.1:0-13389 GCA_964358795.1 uncultured Vicinamibacterales bacterium | reverse complement strand
GGGAAATCTGGTCGCGTACCTCCGAAGCCTCGCTCGTCCGTCCGGGGTTTCGAAGAGCCCCGAGTAGAGACGATGTCAATCCTGAGAAGGGAGCCGTCCATGACAGTACTACGCACGGCCATGGTCGAGGAGCTGCTGCTGCCGGCACCGCGATTGCAGCCGACGCGGCTCAACACGTCAGCCCTGACGGAGTTCCGGCAGAGTGTGGCCCCCAACGGGTGAGGCGTGCCGGGTTTCCGGCGGAGTCTGGCTCGGTCGCAACGTCACGTGAACAGGAGCGACCTCATATGCTGTCATCCCGCTACGTTACACGAGCAGGGCTGTCGATCGCGGGTCTCGTTGCAGGGCTGTCGACCGCGGGTCTCGTTGCGGTCTTCAGTCTCTGCGGGCCGGCGCGCGCAGCGGCCGGCAGGCCGCAGATCCGGGCCGTCAAGCCCGCCGTGGCGCAGCAGCCAGGGGAATACGTCGGACAGGACACCTGCCTGACCTGCCACGAGCAACAGGACTACAAGGGCACCCTGCACGCGCGCACGTCCGACGAACGGACTCCCGCGGCCACCAAGGGCTGCGAGGCCTGTCACGGCCCCGGTAAGGGTCACGTGACCGGTGGCCCGGAGGGTGGCATCGACAAGACCAAGATTGTCAACCCGAAGACCCTCAAGCCGCAGGAGTCGAGCGAGATCTGCCTGACGTGCCACACGCGCGGGACGCATGCGCTCTTCACGGGGAGCCAGCACGACCAGCGCAACGTCGGCTGCGTGACGTGCCACAGCGTTCACACGCCAAAAGGCGAGAAGCAGATCAAGGCGGCGACCCAGCCGGAGCTGTGCGCCACCTGCCATCGGAACATCGTGAACAGGCTGTATCGCTTCAATCACATGCCGGTTCGCGAGGGCAAGATCGTGTGCACGAATTGCCACAACCCGCACGGGTCGGCCAACGTCAAGCTGCTCAAGACCGGCACGACGGTCGACGAGGCGTGCACGAGCTGCCATTCCGAGAAGCGCGGGCCGTACTTGTGGGAGCACGCGCCGGTCGTCAACGCCTGCGTGACGTGCCACGATCCGCACGGGTCGAACAACGAGCGCCTTCTCGTCGCCAAGGTCCCCTTCCTCTGCCAGCGCTGCCACGTGACGTCGCGACACCCTCCAACGGTGTATGACGGCTTTCCGCTGAAGAACTCCGCCAGCGCCAACAGGCTGGTTGGCCAAGGGTGCGTGGTGTGTCACGTGCAGATCCACGGCTCGAATGCACCGTCTGGCAAGTATTTCCATCGCTAGGACAGGAGGATTGCGATGCGCAACAGAGTGATGATTGTCACAGTGGCGCTATTGCTGGCCTCCTCGGGCCCGGCAATGGCGCAGCAACAGTCCGCGACACCAGCCGCGGCGACCCCGACCTCGGGGTCGATTGATTTTGGTTTCAGGGCGTCTTCGATAGACGGCGACAAGGCCCGGTGGGAGCGCTACCGCGACCTGCGCGATGGCGCCTTGTCCAGGATCTCTTTCGGCAAGGAGACCGACCAGTACATTTTCGACACGAAGGTGGACAACATCGGGTACCACGATCAGCGGTATGAGGTGAACTACAACAACAGCGGCAAGGTCAAGTTCACGTTCCTGTGGGACTCCACTCCGCTGAACTACAGCTACGACTCCTCCACGCCCTGGGTGGAGCAGTCGCCCGGCGTCTTTACGCTGGATCCGGCCACGCGGCTCCTCGTTCAGAACAATACGCCTGGCATCGTCGCGGTCCCGACGACCGCGGCGCAGCTTGCGACCCCGTCGATCTATCGGAGCCTGGCGAAACCGTTCGACATCCAGGCGCGCCGTGACGCCGCCAGCTTCAGTGCGACGTTCGCGGCCACGAAGGACCTCGCCTTCAACGTCGCGTTCAACTCGACCAGGAAAACCGGCCACGAGGTCAAAGGGGCGTCGTTCGCCTTCAGCGTCGCCGACCAGTTGCCGCTTCCCCTCGACAACCGCACGAACGACTTCACGGCCGCTGCCGAGTGGATGAACCAGCGGGGGACGATCCGTGTCGCGTGGGATGGCTCCTGGTTCAACAACAACATCCACGAGTTCCTCTTTGACAACCCGGTCAGGGCGACCGACACAAACCCGTACAATCCCAGCGGATACAGCAACGGCCAAGGCGCCGCGCAGAGCCGCATGGCGGCGCCACCGAGCAACAACATGAACGTCGTCAGCGCGATGGGTCTGTACAAGATGCCCGGGCGCAGCACCGTGAACACCCAGGTCTCGCTCACGAGCATGAAACAGAACGACGAGCTGATCCCGTGGACGAGCAACCAGGTCATCAACAGCCCAGCCGTTTTCGCGAATTTCCCGGCACTCGCGCGGCTCCGGCGGAGCACGGCCGAGGCGGAGGTCAGGGGCATCAACGCGCTGTTCAACTTCACCTCGCGGCCGAATCGGTTCTTCGGGCTCACCATGCGGTACCGCTACAACGACCACAAGAACAACACTCCGCATTTCGACGGGGTGGAGTACGTCCGCCTCGACGCGGTGCCCGAGGAGACCGGCAGCGAGACCGAGCAGTTCAACATCAAGCAGAACACGTTCGATCTGAACGGCACGTTCAATCTGATGTCGCACACGGCGCTCAGGATTGGCTACACCTACGACGATTTCAAGCGGACGGGCCGGGCCTTCAGCGATTCGACGGACTACACCTTCCGCACCACGCTCGATACGCTTGGGAACCAGTACGTCACGCTGCGGGTGATCTACGAGAACGCGAAGCGCATCGGCACGGGCTTCTCTGAGCAGTCCCTCGAGGACGGCGGGTTCCAGCCCGGCCTGCGGACCTACGACGAGTCGGATCGCGTGCGGAACCGGGGCTGGTTGGTCTTCACCGTCACCCCGACCTCGATGGTCGACCTCACCTTGTCGGTGGCGGCAGGCAAGGACAAGTACCACGGGCCGGGCCACGAGTTCGGCCTGCTGGACAACAAGAACACCGTCTACAACGTCGGGTTGAACGTGAATCCGCTGGACAAGGTGCGCTTCGGGGCGAACTACGGGCGCGACCAATACACGTCGAACCAGAAGGCGCGCAATGCGAGTCCTCCCGGCACCGACTATGGCACCTGGTTCGACCCGAACCGCGACTGGTTCCTGAACGGCGACGAGACGGTCAACAACGCCACCGTCTATCTCGATCTGATCAAGGCGATCGAGAAGACCGACATCAGGGTCAGCTACGACTACAGCGATTCGAACAACGCTTACATTTATAGCGGTCCGCGGATTCAGGAACTGTCCACAAACAGGGCCCTGTCTGGCCCCTCGGCCATCCTGTACCCCCGCTTCACGATTCCTTCACCGTGCGCAGCAGGACTCACGTCCTGCTTCGAGGCGCTCCCGGCCATCACGAACACGTGGCAGCGCTTTACGGTGGATCTTAAGTACATGTTCGCGGCCAAGGTCGGCGTCGGCCTGGGCTACTGGTACGAGAAGTTCGTCGTGACCGACTACGCCACGGTCGACTTGCCCGGCCAGCCCGGCACGCCGCGGATTGACTACCTCGGTTTGATCTCCACCGGCTACGGGAACCGCCCCTACAAGGGCAACACCGGGTTTCTTCGCATCTTGTATCTCTTCTGACGTCCGTTCCTTCCTCCTCCGCAAACAGCCGGCCGTCACCGCGACGGCCGGTCGTTGTTTTTTTTCAGCCGGAGACGCCCCGGCGGGTTGGGGACGTCGCAAGGTCCTCCGTGGGGCACGCTAGCCCAAGTTCGTCACGGAAACGGCGAGAGGTCGAGAAAGCCTAAGAAATCCGCTCACGACGCCGCGAAGTCTCCACTACATTCGGCGTTCCATTCGAGGTGGGCGGGGATGGTGATGTCGAGCTGATCGAGGAGCCGCTGCTGCTCCGATGTCGGCTGGGCGACGCGGCGGAGCCGGATGCCAGCGGAGAACGAGAACCGCGAGGAAGCAGTGCGGTGGGAGGCGTGATATGGTCAACCGGGAACACGTGCTGGCGGTGCTACGCAGGCGCTTTCGTGAAGCCTCCGCACGGCAGTTCGCGGAGGCCGCCAATGCCATCGTGGCGCTGCCCGACGAATGGGAGGAAGTGCACGCGCGGTCGGGCGCCGAAGTCCGAATCTTCAGGAAACGCAGCATTGCGCCAGAAGTTTCTCCCCCTGCGAGCCGGCTGGGACGCCTCATGTAGGGACCGCTGCGCGGACGGGGCAGCCTGACGCGATGGAGCCGGTCATGAAGTCGCGCCGCTCGTCGCTGTTGCGGATCCCGGGGCGATTCCGAGGGCTGAAGATCCGCTTCGCCGGGGGAGTGGGCGTGCTCCTGCTGCTTGTCGGGGCGCCGTTCTTCTACCTCTTCTACACGCTGCATCGCGACCGCTCGATTGACTCGCTCAACCAGGCGACGACCGACATGAGCCGGCTGCTGGTCCAGGCGATCGAGCAATCGATGTTCCAGAGCAGCCCCCACACGCTGACCGATGCGGTGGCGCAGCTCGCAGACTCCGAGCTCGTCGAGCGCGTGCTCATCGTGGACAAGACGGGGCGCGTGGCGGTGTCCACCGATCCGCGCGCGGTAGGAGAGCTGGTCTCGCGCGAGAGCCCCACATGCCGCGTCTGCCACGAGCGCTCGCCTGCCAGCCGCGCGCCAGCGACGATCGTGACCGACGAGCGAGGCGTGGAGGTGTTTCGCACGATGCGCCCGGTGTACAACCGGCCGGCGTGCCACGGCTGTCACCAGCCGGGCGACCGGCTCAACGGCGTCCTGATGGTGGACTACTCCACGACGGCGGCGCGGGCGCGCGTCACCTCCGACATGTGGCGGATGTTCGGGCTGGCCGTGATCATGATGCCCCTGACGCTGCTGGCCATTGCCGGTCTCATGAACCGGCTCGTCGTCCGCCGCGTGCAAGGGCTGGTGCGAGCGACGCAGCGCGTGCGCGGCGGAGACCTGACGGCGACGGCTCCGTCGCGCGGGGACGACGAGCTGGCGGTCCTCGGTGAGAGCTTCAATGCCATGACCGAGGCGCTGCGGGATTCCATCCACGAGATCGAGCGGCAGCGGAGCTACCTCGAGCACCTCATCGACAGCATGGAAGAGCAAGTTTGCGTCGTGGATGGTTCGCTGCGCATCGTGACGGCCAATCGGTCCTTCGTCACGGCTGCGGGCCTGTGGAAGGGGGCGATCATCGGACAGCCGTGCGCGGCCGTCGCGCACGGTGGCGGGGGAGGGCCGTGCGAGTCGTGTCCGGCGCGGGCGGTGTTTGCGACCGGCGTGGTTCAGAAGACCCACGTCATGGTCCCGGATCGGGAGGGACACGAACGTGAGTACGAGGTGTTCTGCAGCCCCTTGCGCGACGCCCGCGGGACCGTGTCGCAGGTGATCGAGGTCCGGCGCGACGTGACGGAACGGACGTCTCTCGAAGCGAACCTGCGCCACTCGGAACGGCTCGCCTCGCTGGGGTTGCTGGCCTCGGGCGTCTCGCACGAGATCAACAACCCGCTGGCGTCGATCGGCGCCTGCGTCGATGGCTTGCAGCGCCAGGTCCAGAACGGTTGCTGCGACACGGCGGACGGACGCGACACCGTGCTCGAGTACCTCGGCCTCGTGAGCCGGGAAACGATGCGCGCCAAGGCGATCACCGACCGGCTGCTGATCCTGTCACGACCGTCGACCGGACTGGTCGGCGTGGTCGATCTGAACCGGGCCATCGAGGAAACCGTGTCGCTGCTCAAGTTCCAGGCCGAGAACGCCCGCGTGGTTCTGGCGACGGAGCTGCAGGATCCGGTGCCCCCGATCGTGGCTGACGAGGGGCAGGTGCGACAGCTCGTGCTGAATTTGGTGCTCAACGCGCTGCAGGCGGCCTCCGCCGCGTCGCGAGGCCCTGGCAGGGTCTCGATCAAGACGCGCTCGACAAACGGGATGCTGGAGCTGGCCGTGGTCGACAACGGCCCCGGGATCGAGCCAGGACAGACAAAAAAGATCTTCGAACCGTTCTTCTCACACCGGGCGAGCGGGCAAGGTACGGGCCTGGGCCTGTTCATCGTGCAGACCATCGTGCGCGGGCTGCAGGGGACCATCCGTGTCTCGAGCTGGCCCGGCGAGGGCGCCGCCTTCATCGTCGAGGTGCCGATCCATGAGCCGCAAGGCGGAACTCCTGATCGTCGATGACGAGGAGACGTTTCGGGTGATCCTTGGGCGCGAGCTCGAAGCCCGCGGGCACTCGGTGGCGACTGCGTGTACGGGGGAAGCTGCGCTCGAGCGGATCCGGTGCGAGAGCTTCGAAGTGGTCCTGCTCGACATCAAGCTGCCCGGGATGGACGGTCTGGCCGTACTGGAGGCGCTGCGTGAGCTGGCGCCGCTGACCCAGGTGGTGGTCTTGACCGGTCACGGGGCGCTCGACACGGCGATCCGCGCGATGAAGCTGGGCGCGTACGACTTCCTGACGAAGCCGTTCCAGTTCGATGAGCTGGAAGCGGTGCTGCAGAAGGCCAGGGAGAAGCGCGCGCTGCAGCAGGAAAACGTCGCGTTGAAGCAGGAGCTGGCGCGCCACGAGCGCTTCAGCGAGTTCGTCGGCCGGAGCGCGCCTCTTCGCGAGGTGCTGGACCTGATTGCCCGCGTGGCCGCGACCGACAGTACCGTCCTGGTGACCGGCGAGAGCGGGGTCGGCAAGGAGCTGGCCGCGCGCGCCATCCACCGTACCAGCCGCCGGAGCAGCCAGCCGATCGTCGTCGTCGATTGCTCGGCACTGCACGAGGAGCTGCTGCAGAGCGAGCTCTTCGGTCACGAGAAGGGGGCGTTCACGGGCGCGCATGCGCTGAAACGCGGTCTGCTCGAGGTGGCCGACGGCGGAAGCATCTTCCTCGACGAGATCGGCGAGTTCAGCCTGCCGTTACAGGCCAAGCTGCTGCGCGTGCTCGAGACCGGCACGTTTCGCCGGGTCGGCGGGCTGCGGGATATCGTGGTGGACGTGCGCGTGATCACCGCGACCAACCGTAATCTGCCGCAAATGGTCGAGCAGGGTCAGTTCCGGGAGGACCTTTTCTACCGGATCAACGTGTTCTCGATCGTGCTTCCCCCACTTCGGGAACGCCGCCAGGACGTTCCACTGTTGGCGAAGTACCTCGCCCAGCGTCTCGCCGGCGGCCGCGACATCGAGTTCACCAAAGAAGCCATCGATCTCCTCATGAACTACCACTGGCCCGGCAACGTCCGCGAGCTGCAAAACGTCATCGAGCGGGCCATCATCCTCTCCGATGGCCCCTATATCGAGGCCAAGCACCTCCCCGTCAATCTTCGCGCGACGCCGCCGCTTCCCGAGCCGACCGTGGAAGCAGGCTATCCGACGCTTGAGGAGGTCGAGCGCCGGTACATCGCCAAGCTGCTGCGAGAGCTGGACGGCCACCGGACGCGCGTGGCGCAAGCCCTGGGGATCAGCGAGCGGAACCTGTATCGGAAGTTGAGAGAGTACCGGCTGGGCTAGCGCAGCGTCAGCATGTACTCGGCCAGCGCGGTGATATCCGCTTCCAAGAGCGGATAGTTGGGCATGAGCGAATGCGGCGAGATCGCCCGCGGGTCGCGGAAGTGGGCGATCAGCCAGTCGCGATCCCGGCGCGCACCCACGCTGGTCAGGTCGGGTCCCACCTGGCCGCCTCGCCCGCGCACGGCGTGGCAGTAGTAGCAGCGCATCTCGAGGTAGAGCGACTCGCCTCGGCTCATCCCGGATCTCACCATCAGGGTGCCGACGGGCGGCGGCGGCTGCCGCCGGAGGCGGGCGACGTACTCCTGGGGAACCCGCGCGCCCGTCAGACTCAAGATGTACACCGTGAGCGCCCGCGCTTCTTCGTCGGTGATGTCGAGCGGAGGCATCAGGGAGTCCGGAACGATCGCGGGCGGATCCTTGAGGTGCTCGATGTGCCAGTTCTCGATCGTGCGCTCGCCCTTGACACGCGAGAAGTCGTAGTGGCGCGCGGTCTTGAGCGCGACCGTCGTCAACTCGGGTCCGATGTTGCCGCCCTCGGTGCCAATTCGGTGACAGGTCGCGCACTCCTTGTCCGCGTAGAGCTGCCGGCCGCGCATGGCCAGCTCCGCGCCGGGGAGATCCGGCTCGTCGTGACATTTCAGACAGGCGCTCTGCAGGAGCGCGCCGCGCAGCATCGGGCGATCCCAGTAAGGTACGCGGCCGTGCGCGGTGCTCGCCGTGGTGGCGCGGCCCTGGCCTTCGTGGCAGATCGTGCAGCCGTACTTGTCAAAGGGAAACTGATAGTAGAGGTGCGTGGGCGTCTCGGGATGGCGAGAGAACGGGCGGTCCGAGTAGGTGCCGAGCGACGACTCGACCGCCAGGTGGCAGGTGGTGCAGCGATCCACGACGCCAAGCTCCTCGACGACGATCTGGCGAATCTGCAGCGGCGTTTGCCGGATGAACGCCTTCTCGCGCGCGCTCTTGCCGTGTTCGGCCTCGAGCGCGTAGAAGCGCCGCTGGTACTGCTTCCACTCGCGGTCCGCGTCGCGGAAGGCGGCGAGGAGAAACAGCGCCAGGCACGCGACCGCGAGCGCGGCGAAGATCGATCGGAGATCGCGCACGGCTAAGAACCCAGCCAGGGCCAGAACCACGACCAGTTAGGCCCACGAAAGACGGTGCCGACCGTCGTGAGGACGATGTAGGCGACGACGAAGCCCGTGAAGACCACGATGGCGCCGAGGCGCCACGACCGCGTGCGAATGCCCGTCACCAGCGAGGCGGCGACGATGGCCCCGATCGTGAGCGTCGCCGGATTCACCAGGTCGATGAGCGCCTGCGGTGCGTCCGGGTAGAGCCGGCGGATACCGAAGCGGGCGTTGAGAAAGATCAGGGCCGGAACGCCCACTAGGGTCAGGATCGCGGTGATCGCGGCGACGGGCTTTCCACGGGCGCCCCCGAACCAGATGCCGACGTCCGACCGGTCGCGGTCGATGTACGGGATGGCCATCAGGAGGCCGAAGATGACGAGCAGGGGCGTCAGCACGCCGCCGGCGAACGCCGAGTAGGAGACCAGCTCCTGCAGGCCCAGAAAGTACCACGGCGCCTTGGCGGGGTTGGGAGGCTCGGACGGGTTCGCGAGCTCTTCCAGGGGCGCGTTGACGAGAATCGACAGCAGGCCGAACGCCACCATGACACCGAGCAGCACCACCAGCTCGGCCATCAAGAGGTGCGGCCACGCCATCACCTCTCGTTCCGGCTCCGCCTCGACGACAAGCACCCGGCTGTGGGCGATCCCCAGCAGCCCATACGTCTTGGTGGCTGAACGGGGGAACACGACAGCGGGCTGACGCTCAGGCGGCATGGGCGGAATCCTCATCTTCTGCCGCGGGCCTCGAGAGGCCCCCGTCCTTCCGGATTCGCCAGAAATGGATCCCGACGAGCACCGTCGCGATGAGCGGCAGCAGCATCACGTGCAGCACGTAGAAGCGCAGCAAGGCGTTTTGCCCGACCTGGTTGCCGCCGAGCAGGAAGTAGCGCACGCGCGACCCGCCAAACGGCATGTAGCCGGCGATGCTGGTTCCGACGGTGATGGCCCAGAACGCGAGCTGGTCCCACGGCAGGAGGTAGCCCGTGAAACTGAGCAGGAACGTCACCGCGAGTAACAGCACGCCGACAACCCAGTTGAACTCGCGCGGCGGTTTGTAGGAGCCGGTGTAGAAGACGCGGCACATGTGCAGGAAGACGACGGCCACCATCCCGTGCGCGGTCCAGCGGTGCAGGTTCCGCAGCACCAGGCCGAACGAGACGACGAACTCGAGGTCCTTCATGTCGGCGTACGCGCGGTCGACCGAGGGCACGTAGTAGAACATCAAGAAGGTCCCGGTCACGACGAGCACGACGAACAGGTAGAACGCGATCAGCCCGAGACCGAACGTGTACGTGGCGCGCAGCGTGTGCCGGTGGACCTTGACCGGCTGGACGTGCAAGAAGAGATTCGAGAAGACCGCGAGCGACCGGTCGAGCGGCGTGTCGGGATAGCCGTGCCGGACGATCGACCGCCAGACGCGGTTTCGAACGACGGCTTCCAGCAACCAGGCCACAGCTCGTTTCATGCTAGACCCCTCCCCTTGCGCCGGCGCAGGGAACAGAGAGGCGTCCGGGAGCGGCGTACAGCCGTCAGAACGCCAGCACGAACTGGCCGACCACACGCCAGTCCTTCGGACCGGGCGTTGGCCGATCGATGGCCCGCGTCACTTCGAGGAAAGCCTTGACGTTCTCCCAGGGCAAGTAGCTGAGGTTGGCCGTCAGGTCCGAGTACCCCGCCAGCCCGTTGTTCCGCTCGTACCGGTCGAACCGCACGATCGGCACCAGCATGAACCCCGGGAACGATCCCCGCTGCAGGACATCGCGTGTGATGGTGTAGTAGACCTCGGTGTACCAGGAGTTGTTCGTCTCCCGCCCCCCCTTGAAGATGTCGTCCCTGCCGCGGAGGTACGCCGCCAACGCGTTGAAGTTCTTGTACCTGGCCTGCAGGTCGAACCCGTAGCGGCTGTAGTCCAGCTCCTTGGTCGTCTTGTCCACGGTGCGGTCCTGGGCGCCGCTCATGACGAAGCCGCCGATCGACACGTCGGTCGCCAGGTCGACGACCAGCCGGCCCGTGAAGTCATTCGGACCCTCACCCTCGGGGTCGCCGACGTCGGCGGAGTACGAGGCGGCCCAGAACACCCGGTCGACCTTCGTGTCGCGGCCGTAGATCGCGATCATCGGTACATCGTCGTCCACGCGCGCGCCGGCCGACCATGCCTGGTTGAGCACCAAGCGGCGGTTCCGCGTGATGCGGCGCATGTTGCTCAGCGTGTCATACGGATCGGCCGCGAGCGTCGGGGCCTTGCCCGCGATCACGTTGAAAAGCTGGTGCGGGTGAAGGCCGAACGTGCCGGCGAGCTCCGGCGCGTAGTCTGCTTCGTCTTCCAGCTCGAGCTCGGCAAAGACAGACCCGTAGCGGGAGAAATTGCCCGCGATGAACAGCTCGAGCTCCTGCAGTACACGGAGCTTGGCGTCCTGCCCTCGACGCTTGTCGTACGGCCGGCTCTTGACGATCGCGGCAAAGGGAAACGACGTGGGGAGGCTGAGCGCGTCGTCTATCTTCGTCTGGCCCTCGGGCTCGCCGCGCACGGTCGTGTAGCCGGCTTCTTTGAACTTGCGGCCGAAGCTGTTGAGGGCCGGCCACACGGTGTGGCACTGACTGCACGAGAGCCCGTACTGGCGGGCGAACGCGGGAATTGCACTAGCTTCCTGCGGAGCCACCAAGAGGCTGATGAGTCCGGCGGCGATGAGCGTCAGGCCGATCGCCGGGCGCGAGTGTCTCTCCATGAGTATCCTCCCGGGGCCGCAGCCCCTGGAATCACACCGTTAACTGGTAGTCCGGGCGGACCTGGACCAACGTGTTGACGTAGAGCCGGCCGTCGGTGGCCAACGTGATTTCGTACCACTCGAGCGGACCCGGCGCAGGTCCAGCCATCACGTTGCCGCGGTCGGTGAAGCGGCTGCCATGACACGGGCACTCGTACACACGTTCGTCGGCGAGCCAGCGCACGACGCAGCGCAGGTGCGGACACGTGGCGGTCAGGGCCCGGAACGCGCCGTCCTGCCGGCGGATGATGAAGATTTTCCGCTCGGAGACGAATGTCACCGACTCAGGCGCGTAGTCGTCGGGCTTGCCGATCTTGAACGCCGCCGGCGGCTCGAAGAGCACGTTCGGCAGCAGGAATCGCACGGTCGCTCCCAACGTTCCCATGAGGGCGCCCGCCAGCGCTCCCCATCCGATGCCGAGGAACGTGCGGCGAGCCAGCGAGTTACGTACGGGCTCAGACGGCATGCACGTCCTCCTCGATCTCCTCGAGAGAGAAGCGCTCCATCGAGATGGCCCCGGTCGGACAGCGCTCGGCGCAGAGCCCGCACCGGATGCAGCGGTCCTCGTCCTTGATGAGCACTCGTGCGGCGCGCCTGTCCGACGGATCGGGGATGAGCGCCTGCGCCAGCGTGGCAACCTCATCACCCTGCACGTCGTCGAGCGCGACGAAGCGCAGGCAGAACTCGGGGCACACGTCGACGCAGCCGCCGCACAGAATGCAGGCGGCCGAGTCGAAGATCGTCTGGATGTTGCAGCGCAGGCAGCGTGCGGCTTCGTCATGTGCCTGCTCGTCGCTGTAGCCGAGTTCGATTTCGGCGATGCCGATGCGGCGGTCGAGGGCGAGCGTCGGCATCGCCTGCCGGGGTATGCGGTGGTAACCCTGCGGCATCTGGTGGCGCGCGAGAGGCATGAAGCGCGCGCGCGCCCGCACGTGCCGCCGGCCGCCGAGCTGCCGGTCGATGGAGGCGGCGGCACGGCGCCCGTCCGCGATCGCGGCGATCACGTTGCGCGGGCCAAAGGCGGCGTCGCCGCCCGCATAGACCCCGGAGGCCGACGTGGCCAGCGTCTCGGGATCGACCGCGATGCTGCCGCGTCGAGTGACCTCGATCCCGTCCTCGGGCCTGACAAGGCTGAGGTCGGTCTGCTGGCCAATCGCGAGGATGACGCTGTCGGCCGCCATGACCTCCTCGCTCGCGGGGCGGAACTGCGGGTTGAAGCGGCCATCCTGGTCGAACACCGAGGTGCAGACGAGCGTTTCCAGCCCGGTCACCCGCCCGTCAGCGCCGACGATCCGCTTGGGTCCTCGCGAGGGGTGAATCTGGATGCCCTCGCGGTCCGCTTCCTCGACCTCCCACGGATGTGCAGGCATCTGGTCGCGCGACTCCAGGCAGACCAGACGCACCTCCTTCGCGCCCCGCCGCAAGGCCAGGCGTGCCACGTCGACGATGAGGCTCCGCTCATCGCGGGCAGCGGACTCGTCATCGGCCACCCTGGCGAGCACCGACTGCACTTCGCGGAGAGTGTCTCGCAGCTCGTCCTGGCCCAGCGCGTCGACGTCCAGGCCGCGCCGCACGACCGACCGCGCGACATCCACGGCCACGTTTCCGCCGCCGACGACGACGACTCTTTTCCCCAGGTCGACGCGGTAGCCCAGGTTGACGTTGAGGAGGAAGTCCACCCCGTTCAGCACGCCGTCGAGCTGGGCGCCTTCAATCGCGAGGTCGCGACTCTTCGTGCATCCGATGGCGATGAAGATCGCGGCATACGATGCGCGCAGGTCGCGAAGCGTGAGGTCGCGGCCGATGCGCGTGTTGAGGTGAAGCACGACGCCCAGGTTGGCGATCGCATCGATCTCGAGCTGCAGCACATCACGCGGGAGGCGGTAGCCCGGCAGGCCCAGGTGAAGCATCCCCCCCGCCACCGGCGCCGCGTCGAAGACCTGCACGTGGTAGCCGAGAAGGGCGAGGTCGTGCGCGCAGGCGAGCCCCGCGGGCCCAGCGCCGATGACG
>CAYHRK010000089.1:0-13640 GCA_964358795.1 uncultured Vicinamibacterales bacterium | reverse complement strand
GGGCACGCCGACGATCCGCGCGATGTCGGCGTACGTAAACTGCTCCACATCGCGCAGCCACACGGCCTCGCGGAACGCGGCAGGCAACCGGTCGAGCGCCGCACGCAGATCGACATCCATCGTGGTACCCAGCAGGATCTGCTCGGGCGTCTGGCTGCGATCGGGCAGATCCGGCGCCTGCTCCACCACCTCGCTATTGGCTTCTACGGGGCTGCGGGCCTGGTCCCGCCGTTCATTCAGGTGGGCGTTGTGCAGGATCGTGAACATCCAGGCCCGCAGGTTTGTACCCGGCGCAAACTGGGCCGCCGAACGAAACGCCCGCAGATAGGTCTCCTGCACCAGGTCTTGTGCGTCGGCGTCGTTGCGTGTCAACCGGAGCGCCGTGGCGTACAAGCGGTCCAGGAGGGACAAAGCCTCCTGATCGAATGAGGCGCGCTGGGCCTCGACGGTCGGTACTGGGCGTCGGCGCAACACTGAATGCCGTAAATGCGCGCTAGTACAGGAACCCCCCGGCGCACAGGGATATTCCCTTCCAGTATAGGCGACCGGGCCCGGCCGGCGGTGAACGGGAGGATTGCGGTCCGAGTCGTCCAGACGGTAACATGGCGGCAGTGGTGTCCGCTTGCCTGTAAGAACTGCACTTGCGAGGTGATGGTATGCGCACGCGCCCGACGGTTTCCGTCGTGGCGTTCTGGCTGGCTATCCTCGTCGCTGTGGCCGTGGTGTCTACGGTCCGCGACGCATCCGCCCAGACGCCTTACGTTCCGTACTTCGGGAAGAACCTCGTTCGATACGATCGGTTCGATTGGAAGATCTACACGAGCGAACATTTCCAGATCTACTACTACTCGGGTGTCGAGCAGCATCTGGAGCGGATCGCGAGCTATGCCGAAAGCGCCTACCAGCAGGTCAGCGCCGATCTGAAACACGATCTGGCGTTCAAGATTCCGTTGATCGTCTTCAAGACGCACAGTGAGTTCGAACAGCAGAACGTGATCCCGGGCGCGGCCGAGGAGGGCGTAGGCGCGTTTGCCGAGCCTTCGCGCAACCGGATGCTGCTGCCGATCGACGACCCGCCGGATCTGCTCTACCGGCTGATCGTCCACGAGCTGACCCACATCTTCGAATTCGACATCGTGCCGCAATCGCTGATTCGCCAGACGGTGCCGCTCTGGGTGGCCGAAGGATTGTCGGACTACATGACGGGCATCTGGCGGCCAATCGATTTGATGACCGTCCGGGACGCTGCCATTGCCGACATCATCCCCAAGATGAGCCAGATGGAGGGCTACGGGGACACCCGGAATCCGAGGCTCGTCTACAACCTCGGGCACGCGACCTTCGAGTTCATCGAGTCGAAGTGGGGCAAGGAAGGACTGCGCCAGTTCCTGTTCTCGCTGCGCAAGGGCATTGTCGGCGGCAACGAGAACGCGTATCAGGAGGCGTTTCAGCTCGATCCGGAGGACTTCGATCAGCAGTTCGATCGGTACCTGAAGGCGCGCTTCAAGCCGTTCCGCGACAAGGAGACACCGGCCGACTACGGCCGCAACCTGGCGCCCAAGGCCGAGAAGGGCCACTTCGTCGGCGCCATCACGGTGGAACCGTCGCCGTCCGGAGATCTGCTGGCCGCCGTGACCGTGAATCGCAAGGACCGGGAAATCGATATCGTGCTGCTCTCGGCCAAGGATGGCAAGGTGATCCGGAACCTGACGTCCGGATTCGACCAGGGCATGGGCTTCGACTACATCGTGCAGCCCGGCAGCCGCTGGATCACGGTGCCTTGGCTGGCCTGGTCGCCATCGGGTGATCGCCTGCTGTACGTCGTGCGCAAGGAGAAGTCGAAGGCCGTCGTGGTGCAGAATGTGCTCACGCGCAAGATCATCCGCCGCGTGGACCTCAAGACGGTGGACGAGCCCGAATCGCCAACGTTCTCGGCTGACGGACAGAAGGTGATCTTTTCCGGCCTGCGCAACGGCGTGAGCGATATCTTCAGCGTCGACATCGAGAGCAACCAGATCGACAACCTCACAAAGGACGAATTCGCCGACTACGGTCCCGCCGTCTCCCCGGACGGCAAGACCGTGGTCTACATGACGCGCATCAGCGGCAACGAGAAGCTGATGAAGCTGGATGTCGCCTCCGGCAGAAAGACGCAGCTGACGTTCGGCACGCACGACGATGCCGCGGCGAAGTTCTACGATGCCGAGACGATTATCTTCCCGTCGACGGCCACCGATCCGAACAAGGCGATCGAACCGGAGGTCGCGCGCAACGGCAACGTCTACAACCTCTGGACGCTCAGTCTGAAGACGGGCGAACTGAAGCAGTGGACCGACACGGCCGGCGGCAACTTCTCACCTGCCGTCCTCCGGAACGGCAAGACCAGCAAGGTCGCGTTCATCACGTACTACAAGGGCGACTACGAACTGCACACCCTCGATCGGAAGGAAGCCCTGCTCGCGGCCAACGCGAGCGACTTCGGCGCACCCGGTCCGGTGATCGACTTCCAGGCGCCGCTCAGCCACACCTTGATCGCCGACAACAAGAAGCGCAAGGGCACGTGGGACGGCATGTTTCTGGACGGCCGGCCTCCCGTGAATGTCGGGGTGACCAGTGGCGGCAACTTGTTTGGCGGCACCGCCATCTCGTTCACCGACGTGCTGGGCGATCGCCGGGTCGATTTCTATGCGGCATCCATGTCGCAGTACCGCCAGTTCGCCGGCATGGTCATGAACCAGGAGCACCGCTTCCAATGGGCCCTGCAGGGCTTCTGGATGGACGAGTTCTACTACGGCCAGAACGGCGGCGTGTACTACGACCCGATCTACAACCCCTACATCGATCGGGACCTGGCCACCGCCACGCGCAGCAACCGGGGAGCGACCGCTTACGGCATCTACCCGTTGGACCGGTACCGCCGGCTGGAGGTGCGAAGCGGCTTCGGATACATCAAAGAGGGGTACAACGACCCGACCCTGGCACAGGTGTCGGGCGAGTTCCAGCAGGCGACCTACGGCACGTCGTTGTTCCGAACAGGTTGGTACGCCCCGCTTGGCGCAGCGTTTGTGCAGGAAACGACCATCTTCCGGGAGTTCGGGCCGTTGTCGGGAGACACCATGCGCTTCGGCTACGAGGCGGCACCCCCCATCGCCAAGGGCCTGTCGTGGCAAACCGTCGAGGGCGACTACCGAAAATACCTGAAGCTTGGCGGATCGGGGCTGCTGGCCCTTCGCGCGCGAGGGTTCCGCAGTTGGGGAACCACGCCGGACTTCCTCTACATGGGCGGCAACTCGGAAATGCGGGGATACGACTACCTGGAGTTTGCCGGCCAGAATGTCGTCTTTGGGAATGCCGAGCTCAGATTCCCGTTGATTAACGCCATGGCCACGCCCGTTGGCGTGCTGGGTGGCATTCGCGGCGTCGCCTTCTTCAATGTCGGCGGCGGATGGTGGGACAACAGCGGCTACAAGTTCCTGAGTTCCAAAAACGAGGTCTACAACCCGCTGCTGGGCTACAATTTCAACCTGATTACCGGCGTGCCCACACCGATCTATGGCGCCCCCCAGGTGGTCGGCGGCTTCCGTCTGGTCGACGGACGCGCGTCCTACGGGATCGGACTCGAGACGTTCGCTCTCGGATTCCCGATCCACTTCGACTGGTCCTGGAAGACGCTCTTCAACAAGAACTGGGAAGACTTGCGGTTTGCCGAGACCGGCGGTAGTGCGGCGTTCCGGAAGTCGCGGTTCAAGTTCTGGATCGGGTACGATTTCTAATCCGCCCCGACAGCCGGGCCTGCTGGAGAGCCCTGGGGCGGCGGTGCCGCCCCGGGATTTTTTTCGAATGGAACAGAGTCCGAAATCGGCCGCCGACTCCGTCACCGACATGGTGCAGGTCGTTCTGCCCAACGACGCGAACCCGCTCGGCTACATCCTGGGCGGCACGGTGATGCACTTGATCGACATCGCGGGCGCCATCGCGGCCCATCGCCACACCAGGACGCTACTGGTCACCGCCGCCGTGGACGGCCTGCAGTTTCTGCATCCCATCAAGGTCGGCGACCTCATCCTGCTGCGTGCGCGGGTGACGTGCACGTTCACCACGTCGCTCGAGGTTGAGGTGGAAGTGTTTTCGGAAGGGACCCTGACAGGGACGCGTCAGTTGACCAGCCACGCCTTCCTGACGTTTGCCGCCATCGATCGCGAGGGGCGGCATCTGGCGGTGCCGCCCCTGCTGGTCGAGACCGACCGGGATCGGGAGCGGTGCGCAGCCGCCCACGCCCGGCGTGCCGAACGCCTTCGCCAACGGCCTCGCTAGACGGTTTCGTCTTCTGACTTCTATCCCTTCTTCAGCCTCAACTCGGCCTTCTCGAGGTCGAAGGTCACCCGATACCGGCTCAAGAACTGGTGGCCGACAATGCCGCCCAGATCGTACCCCAGCAGCACGCTCGGGGCGCGCAGGTTGAGCACGACGACCGACATCTTGTTGAAGTGGATCGCGTTGAAGGCCACGTCCACGCCGGGCAGCAGGTAGGCATCGCGATCCCATCCCGAGGCGCCGTAGACCTTCAGCGCAATCTTCCGGCCCGTTGACGGGCGTTCCAGTGCGTCAGCCGTAGCGGTGCTGATCGAGATCACCTGGCCACCGGTGTCCACGACGAAGCTGCGCGCGTGGCTCGCATCCACCATCCCGCGCACCGTGGCGAGGCGATGCATCCACAGCCCCATCGTCTCATCGGCCGGCTCCCCATCAGGCGGCAGCCGGTGCGCCAGAGTCAGCACGCGTTTCTTGTAGTCGACCGCCATCGACAGCCCCATCGCCAGCGGCGACAGGCTCTCGCCCTCGGCGGTTGGCAGGTCGGTCAGAGCGGGGCTCTTGATGATGCACGGCACGTTCTTCACGCTCAACGTGCCGAACTCGAGTTTGTCGATGCGCCCCAGTTGCAGCCCCCGCAAGCCCATTTCGCCCACGCCGGCGCTGATCGTGTAGGTGACCGGATCCACGCCCTGGCGCTCCGACGTGCGCCGTGACACGGTCGACATCTCCGCGCCCGTGTCGACGATGAAGTCCATCGCGGGGCCGCCATTGACGTGGCCCTGCACGATGATCTTGTCGTGTTCGAGACGGAACGGCAGCACGTGCACCATGTCGGGGTTCGATTTCATCTCGTACGGCACCCGCTTGCCGAACGATCGCAGGAATCTCAGTTCGGCGCGCGACCACACCGCGCGATTGTCCGTGTACCCCTTGGGCAGCAGGTTGATGAAGTTCTCCAGCGACCGGGCGGCCTGCTCGAACTGGCCGAGCCGCTCGTGGATGTTCCCCAGCGTGTGATGGAAGTCGGATTCCCTGGGTGCCAGCCGCACCGCCGTCGACGCATGATCCATCGCGTCCTGATACCGGGATCGCGCCGACAGCACGCGCGCCATGCCGTTGTGGCCGCGAGGATCGTCAGGCTGCAACGCCAGCGCGTCGCGGTACCCGGTCTGGGCCTCGTCAAACAAACCTGACGACCACATGGCGTCGGCGTAGACCGATTGGATCTGGGGATCGCGCGGCCGTTCCTGTCTCAGGGTGATCGCCTCGGTCCGGGCGATGGCGAACTCGGCGATACGCAAGGCGGATCGCACCACGCCGGCGCGGGCAGGCACCCGTACGCGAGGCTCCTCGGTACCCAGGGCCCGTTGGAAGGCCGTCATCGCCTCGCGATAGCGGCCGTCGGCGTACAGGAGGTTTCCGAGTTGCAGTTGGACATCCGGCACATCCGACGGCGCGAATGCACCGACGCCGGACAATAGTCCGGTTGCGACGAGCAGCGTGATGAGCGCCGAGCGGGGGCGAGCGCCGACAGACATGGGACCTCCGTCGAAGGCTCTGGGGACTCGGGCTGGGACGATTCTTGAAGGATATCGGATCCGGAGGCCGGCACCAATAGTGTCCGGTTCTAATCCCTAGCGAGTGTAGGTCTCAATGGCCACGCCGTTGTACATGTCATCAACGCGCAGGATCTGGCTCTCGCGACTGTAGCTGCCCAGTTCGTAGTCCTCGCTCATGATGAGGGCCTTGATCGGCTTGGTCGGACACACTTCCGCGCAGAGCCCACAAAAGCTGCACCGGGACAGATTGAAGTCGAAGTAGTCCAGCACCTTGATTTTCAGGCCCGCCTCGCGATGTCCCCCGAGCGAGATCAGGTCGTCCGGGCAAGCCTTGGCGCACTGGTCGCAGACAATACAGGTCTGCGCGCCGGTGTCGGGCTCGACCTGCAGGCGCAGGACTCCGCGAAAGCGAGGCGACACGGGCCGGCGTTCTGCGGGGTATTGAAACGTAAAGGCCGGCTGGGGCGTGTACTTCAGCGTGACCCAGAGGCCCTTCACGAAATCCACCAGGAAGATGGCACGCAGGAAGTCTTTCAGCATCAGCCCCGATCCTCAACAACAATGGCTTCCGTCCCGCCGATGGGAATCACACGCCGCTTGCGGAACACGGTGCTCTCCATGCGGATCTTGTCTTGCAGGCGCATGAGGCCATAGAACAGCGCCTCGGGGCGCGGCGGACAGCCCGAGACGTAGACGTCGACGGGCACCACTTTGTCGACGCCCTGCAACACGCTGTAGGTCGGGAACGGGCCGCCGGCGTTCGAGCAGCTCCCCATCGAAATCACCCACTTGGGTTCCGGCATCTGGTCGTACAGGCGGCGCAACACAGGCGCCATCTTCTTGGTGACCGTGCCGGCCACGATCATCAGATCGGCCTGACGCGGGGAGGCGCGGAACACCTCGGCACCAAAGCGTGCAATGTCGAAGCGCGATCCGCCAGCGGCCATCATCTCGATGGCGCAGCAAGCTAGGCCGAATCCCATCGGCCAGAGTGAGTTCTGGCGCGCCCAGGCCAACACCTTGTCGAGGTTGGTCGTGATGATATTGTCCGCGAACCGGTGATCGATCACACCCATGTCAGCATCCTCGATCCGGGGGGGCAGCGGCCAACCTACTTCTGATAGTACTCCGCGTTCTTGGGGATGAACGACTTCCACTTCTCGGGCGTCTCATCCAGCGTGAAGATCGCTTCAACCGGGCACGCCGGTACGCAGGCGCCGCAGTCGATGCACTCATCGGGATGGATGTAGAGCATCTCGGCGGTCTCGAACTCGGGTTCGTCCTTGCGCGGGTGGATGCAGTCGACCGGACACACGTCGACGCAGGCCGTGTCCTTCGTCCCCACACATGGTTCGCAAATGATATACGCCATCGTCCTGGTCCTCCGTTGGTCAGTGGTGCTCCAGCCCTGGCGCGGGCAGGAAGCCGAGTCGCGTCGACACGTGTCGTCCCAGATCCCACGCACCCCGATTATGTTCCTTCAGAATCGGCGCATCGTCCGGGCCGTGACCGAACACGCCCACGCGGGCCACTTCGCGACCCGTGTAGTCATACACCGGCGCGCAGGTGCAGAATAGCCGTTGCGCCCCTTCCGCATCGGGCGACCCAAGGCGCACCATCGCCGCCTCGCTGGCCGCCACGTCTGCCGGCCGTTCCAGGCGCAGACAACTCAGCCGGCGGCTACCCGGTCCCGCGTCGAAGTACATCGCGCAATGCGCCGGCATCTGGCGGCCGTACACGGTGCGCATGGCCACCTCGTCGGGCCCGGCGCTCCACACATACGTGACTTCATCGGTCGCCGGCAACGCCACGAAGCCGCGCTGGCCCCACCGCAGCACGTACTCGCGCAGGTGCGGGTACGCGTGCAATCGCAGTTCCGAGCGTCCCAGCAGCCGGAAGCTGAGATCCAGCATCTTCAGCGTCAGGCTGTAGCGCTGGGTCTCTTCGTCCTGCCGCACGTACCCGCGCCGCTTCAACAGTGTGACCAGGCGATGCGCTGTCGGTCTTGGCTGGTTTACCGCGCGAGCGAGGTCGGTCAGCGCCATCCCGTTGGGGGCGAGGCTGAGCGTTTCACACACCTCGAGCGCCTTGTCGATTGACGTTGGCGCCGGTGGGGATGACGGATCACGATGCTCCATCTCGATTCCACATTGTGGAAGCGTGTTTCACCCCTTCAAATTACCCCTCAGTCGTCACAAGTGTCAAGTGGACGTTTCCGGCCGTGAGAACGCTCCCTGGGTAAGGGAGCGGCGTGGGGTTTGCACGGCGAGCGGACTATAATGCGCTCCGGACCCACGGCACACCATATGACCATCGGCCAAAGCGGTAGCGCGGTCCTGTTCTGGCTTGGCTTGGCGTCTCTCGCTGCGTGCGCGGAGCCGGCCCTGGCGCAGGATTGGCTGACCACGCCGGCCACGCTGGTCGGTGGACGCATCGTGCTGGCCGGCGATGCTTCGGTCACCTTCGGCAGCGGCGACGAAGGGTTTTTCAACTACACCAACTACGAAAGCAGTACCCTGCGGCGAATCCGTGCAGGCCTGGCTGCTCGCGTCGTCGCCGGTTCCCGCCTGTCCTTGCTGGCCGAACTTCGAGCCGAGACGGGATCGCATGTCGAACCGTATGCGTGGTACGCCCGGGTGCAGCCGTGGCCAGACCGCTCGTTTGTCGTGCAGGCGGGCCGCATTCCACCGGTGTTTGGCGCCTACGGCCGTCGTGCCTACCCGCAGGACAATCCGCTAATCGGCGATCCGCTGGCCTACCAGTACCTGACGTCCATCCGTTACGACGCCGTTCCCGCGTCAGCCGACGAACTGCTGAGGATGCGCGGCCGCGGCTGGTTGGCGTCCTACTCTGTCGGGAACCCCACACCGGCGCCTGGTCTGCCGGTGGTGTCCGCTCTGCGATGGAACACAGGAATCCAAGCGCGGGTAGGATGGCGTGCCGTCGAAGCCAGCGCGGCATGGACCATGGGCAGCCTGAGTCATCCGCTAGTCAAGCCCGAACACGGCACGGGGCAGGTCTCTGGCCGGATGGCCATCACGCCGGTCGTCGGGCTGGCCATCGGCGTTTCAGTGGCCCGCGGACCCTACCTGTCGAAAGACGTGCTCGACGCGGGGCCCTCGGCCGGGACCGGGCCGTCACTTCGGCAACAATCGCTTGGCACCGATCTGGAGTTCTCTCGCGGCCGCTGGCTCGTGCGTGGCGAAGCCATCGTGAACAGTTGGAGCGTGCCGGCACTGTCGGCGCCCCGCATCGAAGCGCCGCTGGCCATGACCGCCGCATTCATCGAAGGGCGCTATCGGCTGCGGCCGGGATTCTACCTGGCAGGCCGTCTCGATCGCCTGGCATTCGAACAGATCTCGGGCTCGGCCGGACCCGTGCCGTGGGAAGCCGGCGTCTCGCGGGTCGAACTGGCCAGTGGCTACTCCCTGACGCGCCACCTCATCGTGAAGGCGTGCTACCAGTACAACCAGCGGGACGGCGGCCGCATTCGCCGCAGTCATCTTGCCGCCGCCCAGTGGCTCTTCTGGTTCTGATGCGGCGACCACCGACTCGCACGCGGATCGTCGGCCTCGCCGTGGCCGTACTGACGACGGTGGCTGCGGCGCCACACCACGCGCTGCGGCTAGAGGCCGCGGCGGCGGGTGTCCTTCGCGGACGCGTGGACATCAAACGCGCGCAGGTCGTGGTGGAACCGCGGCCCTCGGTGTCGTCGGTGGGAACCACAGGGCCCCAACGCGCCACCGAATCGCGCCCCGCCGTGGTCTATCTGGAGTCGGCGCCACGCGGCGCCTTCGAACGCGAGGAAACCCGGGCGGTGATGAACCAGCAGGACCAGACGTTTGTGCCCCACGTGCTGGCCATCACGGCGGGGACGACCGTCGAGTTCCCAAACAGCGATCCGTACTTCCACAACGTCTTCTCGCTGTCCAGAACCCAGCCGTTCGACCTGGGCCGATATGCCGCCGGACGGTCAAGATCGGTCCGGTTTGATCACCCGGGCGTGGTACAGGTGTTCTGCGATATTCATTCCCACATGAGTGCGTATATCCTCGTCTTCGCCCACCGGTACTTCGCCGTGACCGACGCCCAGGGTCGCTACCGGATCGGGAATGTGCCACCTGGCACCTACACGCTGGTCGCCTGGCACGAAGGCAGCGTGCGCGACACCCGCCAGGTGAGGGTGGCGGATACCGGCGAGCCGGTTGAGACCGACTTCACGGTGCGTTGAGAGCCGGCTAGGGATGCCATGAGCGTGCTCGCCTCGCTGACCAACCGCATCTTTCTCGCCAGCGCGCTGCTGGTCGTGCTGACCATCGGCTTTACTGCCGCCTTCGTCAGTACGAAGGTGACCACCGAAGCCGAGGCCGAACTGCAGCGGGGGCTGGCGGAGGCCACCACGGCGGTCGACGGGCACAATTCGTCCCTGTCGGAAACCTTTTCCCTGCTGGCCCGTCTGATCGCGGACTTGCCAAAACTGAAGGCCGCCGTCGCGACCGGCGATCCGCCGACCGTGCGTGGGACGGCTTCCGACTACAACGACCTGCTGCGGCGCGCCGATCTGGTGGCGGTGACCGACCGACGCGGCCGCGTGCTGGCCGCGGTGGGCACCGCCATGGAGGTGCCTGGCGTCGCCAGCGACTTGCCACCGGCCGGTGACGTCCTTCGAGGCTCCGAGCGCACCAGCTATCGCGCGCACCCGCTGGGCATTCTCGAAATCGTCACGGTGCCGATCACCGTGGGACGGGCCCCGCTCGACATCGCCGGCACCCTCAGCGTCGGGTTCCTGCTCGACGATCGGCGGGCCATGGAATTCAAGGCCCTGACCGGCAGCGAGGTGGCGTTCGCGCTCGAGGGCCGCGTCCGCGCCGCGACGATCTCCGGCGAATACCGACAGACCCTGGGCGCGGCGTTGTCGACGGGACGCCTGATCCATCTGCCGGTCGGCGACGACGACTTCGTCGCGATGGCCCGCACGTTGGCCGCGGCAAACGGTTCAACCACGGGCACGCGGCCAGTCGTGATCGTGCTCCGATCGCGGACCGAACGGTTGCGGTTTCTGAGCGCCATCCACACCGTCATTGGGGGCACCGTGGTCATTGGCGTCCTGCTGGCGACGATTCTGAGCTATGTGGTGGCGCGATCCATCACCAGTCCACTCGGGGCCATCACGGCGGTGATGCGCGAGGTCGCCGCCACCGGCGATCTGACACGTAAGATTCGGGCGCAGACCGGACCGTGGCAGGATGAGGATGCCCGTCTGTTGGCCACGACGTTCAATACGTTGACTGATTCGATTGTCCGGTTCGAACAGGAAGGGGCGCATCGCGAACGCCTCTCGTTGCTCGGCCGACTGTCGAGCGTGGTGGCCCACGAGATTCGTAATCCCCTGATGATCATCAAGGCATCGGTGCGGGCGCTCGGCAGACCGGACGCGACGCCGCAGGCCATCATCGAGGCGACGGCGGACATCGATGGCGAGGTGGTTCGCCTCAACCGGCTCGTGAGCGAGGTGCTCGACTTCGCGCGCCCCGTGCAGTTCGACATCCAGCCGACCGACATCAATGCGGTGTGCCGGGACTCGGCTGCCGCGGCCAGCGTCGACGGCTTCGAACCCGCCATCGATCTCGTCCTGCACGAACGCCTGCCTCAGATCCTGACCGATGCCGAGCGAATCCGAACCGTGCTCGTGAACCTGCTGACCAACGCCCAGCACGCCGTGCGCGACCGGGCTGACGACGAGGCGACCGGGGACAGGACAGCCTGTGTCGCGCTCGCCGCGCCCGACTCGGTCGGGTCACACCAGGCGGCCCCAATCCAGATTCAGACCACGCCAAGCCCCTCCGGCGGCGTCACGATCATCGTCAGGGACGCGGGTTCCGGCATCACGCCTGACGTGCTGCCACGGCTGTTCGAGCCGTACGTCACGACCCGCCGCACAGGTACCGGCCTCGGGCTGGCCATCGCCAAGAACATCGTCGATGGTCTTGGAGGTACGATCGACGTCACAAGCCTGTCGGGGCGAGGCACGACATTCTCGATGACCTTGCCGGCGGCTCCGCCTCGAGCGCCGGTGTCGGGTTCGCCGAGGGCGGCCGACGAACGGAGCGCGTCCTGATGACCCAGACCGGCACGATCCTCCTGGCCGACGACGAGGAGAAGATCCTCAAGACGCTGGCCCGGGCGTTGCGAGGCGACGGGCACGAGGTCACCGAAACCACGAGCGGGCGCGCCGCGCAGGGTCTGCTGGCCGAGCGGACGTTCGACCTGCTGGTCGTCGACAACCTCATGCCCGACCTGGCGGGGCTGGATCTCATTCGCGATCTGGTCGCGACCACCGCCGAGGCCGAGCGCCCCCAGATCCTGCTGATGACCGCCCACGCGACCGTCGAGAGCGCAATTGAAGCCATGAAGCTCGGAGCGATCGACTACCTGCAGAAGCCATTCGACATCGATGAATTGCTGGTGGTGGTGCGACGGGCGATCGAACTGCAGCGGCTGCGGACGCACCACCGGTATCTCATCAGCGAACGAGACGCGGCGTTCAACAACTACGGCATCGTCGCCCGCAGCCGGCTGATGCAGGAGGTGATTCGCACCCTCGAGCGGGTGGCCGAATCGAAGAGCACGATTCTCGTGACCGGAGAAACGGGCACCGGTAAAGAGCTGGTGGCGCGCGCCATCCACGACCGCAGCGCGCAGCGCGATATGCCGCTCATCAAGGTGAACTGCGCCGCGATTCCCGACACGCTGCTCGAGTCGGAACTCTTCGGCCACGTGCGCGGGGCGTTTACCGGCGCCACGGCCAACAAACGGGGCAAGTTCGCCATGGCCGATGGCGGCTCGATCTTCCTCGACGAAATCGGCACGATGACGCCGCCGCTGCAGGCCAAGCTGTTGCGCGTGCTGCAGGAGCGGGAGTTCGAGCCGTTGGGCTCCGAACGGACGCAGAAAATCGACGTGCGCGTGATTGCGGCGACTAATCGCGACTTGCGGCAAATGGTCGCCGATGGACGGTTTCTGGACGATCTGTATTACCGGCTCAACGTGATTCCGATCGCAATTCCGCCCCTGCGCGAGCGGCGCGACGACGTGCCGCTGCTGGCCGAGCATTTCGTTCGCAAACACGCCGCACGGACCGGCAGACCCGTCGAGCGCCTCGAGCCGGCAGCGCTGGCCGCGCTGACCGCCTACGACTGGCCCGGCAACGTGCGCGAGCTGGAGAACGCGATCGAGCGGGCCGTGGTGCTGTCGACCGGGCCGGTCATCACCGCCGACGCCATTGCCGGGCTCAGCCACACTGCGGGTCCGGCCTCCGGGCTGCCTTCGCCGAGGTTGCACACCAATGTCGAGTGGGCCGAGCGGGAGACGATACGGCGGGCGCTCGAGGCAGCCGGGGGCATCAAGAAAGACGCCGCCGAGTCGATGGGCATCAGCCAACGCGCGCTCAGTCACTATCTGTCCAAGTACCGGCTGCCTGACTAGCCCGGCGGCTTACGTCGCGCGTAAGTGTTTACGCGCGACGTAAGTCGATTCCCACCACGCGACTCTCCACGCCATGAATTGCGACCAGTTTCGGCGGTATCCGCCCGGCATGGTCATTGCACTCTCTGGCGGCAGGATTCCACTCGAGGTACGACATCGCCATATGCCGGAAGAGCAACATGTCGCCGGACACCTCCGAACGCTTGCCGTGACCGGGCTGCTCCTGGCCGCTGGGTTGGGACCGGCATTCCCGGCCGAGCAGGATCCGGCGCCGATCGTGGT
>CAYHRK010000088.1:0-13697 GCA_964358795.1 uncultured Vicinamibacterales bacterium | reverse complement strand
CTAAGCGTTCAATCCCGGCCCATCGCGCGCGGAGCCAGGCGGCTATGCGCGAGTGCCCGGCGCCTCGACCCTGGCGTTAGGAGTCTGGTCTTTAATTCCCGCATGCCAACCTACACCGCTAAAGACATCACGGTTCTGGAGGGCCTCGAGCCGGTCCGGAAGCGTCCCGGCATGTATATCGGAGGCGTGGGTTCGACCGGCCTTCACCACCTGGTCTGGGAGATGGTGGACAACGCGGTGGATGAGGCGATGAACGGGTACGCCTCGAATATCGCGGTCACCCTGCACGAGGACGGCTCGTCTGTCACCGTGGTCGACGATGGGCGGGGCATTCCGGTCGACAAGCATCCTCACAGCAAGAAAAGTGCGCTGGAAGTGGTGTTCACGACCCTGCACGCCGGCGCCAAGTTCGAGCCGGGCAACTACAAGACGGCCGGTGGTCTGCACGGCGTGGGCGCCAGCGTGGTCTGCGCGCTGTCGAAGGAACTGCGGGTCTGCGTCAAGCGTGACGGTGCACAGTGGGAGCAGCGTTTTCAGCAGGGCATTCCCCAAGGCCCGGTCAAGAAGATCGGCGCGGCCCGGGGGTCGGGCACCACGGTGTGGTTTCGGCCCGATCCCACGATTTTTCCAAAAGTGGAGTTCGACGGCGCCATCATCCGGGAGCGCCTGGAGGTGGCCAGCTACCTGCACAAGGGCGTGAAGGTCGTCTTCGACGACGACACCACGCACTCGCGCGAGGTGTTTGAGCACGCCGATGGGCTGACGGCGTACTTGCAGAAACTGCTGACGGCGGGCACGATGCGGCCGGTGCACGACGCGCCGTTTATCCTGGCCCGCGACAATGGCCTCCGCATCGATCTGGTGCTGCAGTGGACGGAAGCCACCGACGAGATGATCCGCAGCTACGTGAACGGCATTCCCACCGGGTCGGGCGGCACGCACGAAACGGGTCTGAGGACGGGAATCGGCAAGGCGGTGCGCAATTTCATCGACACGCACAACCTGACTCCAAAGGGCGTCACGCTGACGACCGACGACATCCGCGAGGGTCTGGTCGGCGTCTTGAGCATCTTTCTCGAGGATCCTCAGTTCCAGGGACAGACCAAGGACCGGTTGAACAACCCGGAGGTGTTGTCGGCGATCGATTCGGCGGTGCGGCCAGCTCTCGAACATTGGCTGAACCACAACCTGAGCGTGGCCGAAGCCATTGTGGGGCGTATCATTCTGGCGGCGCGTGCCCGCGAAGCCAGCCGCGCGGCGCAGCAGGAGGTGTCGCGCAAGAGCGCCACGTCGAACCGGCTGAATCTTCCGGGCAAGCTCAGCGACTGCTCGGCGACCAACCGCGATGAGTCGGAGCTGTTCATAGTCGAAGGCGATTCGGCGGGGGGATCGGCCAAGCAGGGGCGCGACCGGTCACGGCAGGCGATTCTGCCGCTGCGCGGCAAGGTGCTGAACGTCGAGAGCGCCTCGCTCGCCAAGGTGCTCGAGAACAAGGAACTGTCGGATCTCGTGACGGCGCTGGGCTGCGGCATTGGCAGGAGTTTCGACATCACCCGTCTCCGCTACGGGCGCCTGATCATCCTGGCCGACGCCGACTCGGACGGGAATCACATCGCCACATTACTGCTCACGTTCATCTACCGGCACCTGTCGCCGTTGATGACGGCCGGTCGCGTATACCTGGCCCAGCCGCCGCTCTATCGGATCGACGTCGGCAAAGAGACGCACTGGGCCCTGGACGAGGCGCAGAAAGACGCCCTGGTGAAGCAGCACGCCAAGGGCCGCGCCACCCCCGACATCACGCGCTTCAAGGGCCTCGGCGAGATGATGCCCAAAGTGCTATGGGACACCACGCTGAACCCCAAGACCCGCCGGCTGCTTCGCGTGGAAGTGGCCGACCAGATTGTGACCGATCGCGTGATCAACGAGCTGATGGGCAAGGATCCCTCGGCCCGGTTCCGGCTGATCATGGAACGCGCCGAAGAAGCTCGCGAGTTGGATGTGTAAGCGGAAGGATAGCCAAGTGTCTGAAGAATTATTGAAAATCGCGGTGTTCATCGATTTCGACAACATCGAGATCGGTGTCAAGACCACGCTGAACCGGGAGTTCGACGTGGGTGCGGTGCTCGACGCGGTGAAGGAACGCGGCGAGGTGATCACCAAGGTGGCCTTCGGCGACTGGAAGCGCGCAGGCGACTACAGCCGCATGCTGACGCAACATGCCGTCCGCATGGTGCAGCGCAACATGACGCCGGGTGGCGACAAGAACGGCGCGGACATCAATCTGGCGCTCGACGCGCTCGAGATGGCGTTCACGCACGACCACATCAACGCCTTTGTGATCGTGGGCGGCGACAGCGACTTCATCAGCCTGGTGGAGAAACTGAAGCAGTACGACCGAAAGGTGTTTGTGGTGGGAGGGCGGCAGTTCACCGCGATGGTCTTGCAGAAAAACTGCCACGAGTTCATCGCGTACGAAAACCTCATCCGCCAGCCAAGCCGCCGCCAGCCGGCGCCGGGACGCGACCGCCAGGGCACGCCGGCCGCACCACCATCGACGCTGACGACGGCCCCGGTGAGCAAGGCGTTTGCGCTGGTGACGCGGGCACTGCATCTGCTGATCGACCGCGAGGTCACCCCCCAGTTGGGTCTGCTGAAAAGCACGCTGCTGCAGCTGGACTCGACGTTCTCCGAACGCGACTACGGGGCGTCCAGCTTCCGCGACTTCGCCGAGAAGCTGGCCGAGGCCGGTCTGGTGACGCTGCGCAGCGCTGGCAGGAGCCTGCTCGTGGAGTTACGCGAGTCGGAGGGCGGCCATGCCCACGCTCACGAGGGAGCCGAGTCCGGTGCAGCCGGGCCGGCAGCGGCGCCCCAGGCCGCTGCGGTCGAGGACGAAGCCGCCGCACCCGCCGCACGCGCGGCCGAGGTGGCTCCGGTGTCGATCGTGGAGGGTATACACCTGCTGCAGCGTGTTCTGCAGACGCCAGGCGCGATCCCGCGCTGGCCGATGTACATCCGGAACGTGAAGCAGGCCATGCGCGCGGTCGATCCAGGATTCGATGAACGCCGGCACGGCAATCTGGTCGACATCGTCCGCGCGTGCCAGCGTGATGGTCTGGTGCGGCTGGAGCGCGATCGACAGGGTGTGCTGCGCGTGTTCCAGGGCCCGCAGTTCAAGCAGGTGCCGCCAGCGGATGGCACCGAGGCGCGCCCGGGACAGCAGCCTGGTGAACCCATGGCGAGCGAGCCGGTTGACCTTCGAGCCGAACAGACCGAACCGATCGGCACAGAGGATTCCCGCGCCGGCGGGCAGGCCGATCTGTTTGCGCGCGAAGTCCCATCAGACGCTTCTCAGACGGCCGAACCGGGCGAACCGGCGGCCGACACGGTTGCCAGCGGCGCGAAGCCGCGGCGCAGGCGGAGAAGCGGAGCGGCGGCCCCCAAAGCCACATCCACTGTCGCCCGCAAGCCGCGGGCGCGCGCAACATCCACTCGTAAGCGAAAGGACTCGGAACCGGAATGACACTTCCGCACACAGGCCCCGCACTGTTCTTCACCTGTCTTGGCGCGCTGTTGGCTGGAACAGCCGTCACCGCAGAAAGGGCCGGCTCCCGGTTGTCCGGGGGCCGGCCCTTTGTGTTGCTGAGGTTCCGGCCGGCCTAGAAGCCCGGTCCTTCGAAGCCGAAGTCCAGCATCGGCAGTGGCGCGAAGGTGCCCGGGCGCTTGGTGCCGGGGCCGCCGATCCACAGAAACTTCACTGTCATGTTCGATACCGAAGCATCATTAGGGCCCGCACGGCCAACCGGGGCTCCCACGTAAGCCATGTGCGGGACGGGCTTGTATGTGAACGACCCGTAGCCCATATTGACTTCCGCCACCTTGGACCCGATCACGCCAGTCGTCCCGTCGGCGGCGAAGACCTGCCACTTGACCCGACTGCCACCCCACGTCAGCCTCACGAAGTACCAGACTGCCTTCACAAGCGGTGGCACCTGCGAAGCGCTGTCGAAGATACGGCCCGCGTGCTCGTCCGAGTCTCCCGCGATCACGCGGATTCGCACCTGTCCGGGCTTGGTGTACGACGAGCCGCGCTTCTCGACGGTGAACCGGTAGTCGTTCGTGGTGATGTCGCCCAGACCTTCCGCCATGCTCATGAGCTTCGTCTTGTCGCCCGTCGACAGCGGGTTCAGGTTAAAGACGTAGAAGGAGAATTCACCAGCGTTCATCGTTTGGAGCAAGTCGTAGCGGATATTCGACTCGTTGGATATCGTCCGTGCGCCGACATCCTTCGTGAAGTCCATGCCGGTGGCGACGCCAATCGTCTTGCCATCTGCCAGGTTGTCCCACAGTTCGGTCGCGGTCTGGTACGACTTCAGAGTTTCAAGCTTCGGCTTGTCGGCCGTAATGAAGGAGATGAGGTTGGACCATGGGCCAACATGGGAACCGGATTCCGCCCGCACCTGCCAGCGATAGGTCGCATTCACCGCGAGATCCGCCGTGAAGGCGTACTGTCGCGCGGCGCCGGAGATCCCGCTCACGTTGACCACTTCGGTGCCTGCGGCATCGACGGTTCTGAGTCGATAGGTCAAGGTGCCGGCATCCACGTACTTGCCGATGGACGCGCCGAAGACGAGCGTCGGCTTGAAGTCGGGGAGCCGCGTGCCATCGGCAGGAGACTGCGGCGTTGGCGCCGTTACTTTCAGCGTCGAACCGTCGGACGCGGCTCCCGCCGACGCGGCTGCAGTGGAACTTGGGGACACCGGAGTTCTCGCATCACCGCCACAGGCCACGGCGATAGCCATTGTTGCCGCCAGACCGAACAGGAACCACTTCTTCATAGACGCACTCCAGAGCGGTTAGAAAGACGGCGGGGGCAGCCCCCCGCAATCGAAGCATCATACTTCAGGCGGGATGATCCTGAAAAGTTGCGGAAAAGTTGCGGAAAAGTTTCACAGTGACGCGCCGGCCTTGTGCTACCATTTTGAGGTTTACCTCGCGGCCGACACGGCACGCCCCGGCGGGGGGGTGTGTGACCGGCGGCGGCGAGTTCTCCCGAAATGATGAGGATGGGCATGATGAAGCGTGCTGTGCGAAGAATCGGGTTGGCGGCCGGGTTGATGTTGGCGGGCGCGTCGGCGGCGCAGGCTCAGATGCTGCAGTGGCAGGACAAGGGCTTCTTGAACATCGGCTATGGCTCGAAGAGTGGAGCGCCGACGGACGTGTCGGAGAACACCACGTTTTCGCTATACGACGAACAGGGCAAAATCGCCGTCACGCAGACCATCAAGAACAGCAGGGGGAGCTTCGATATCAGCGGCGGGGCGCGCATCTGGCAGAACCTTGGGGCCGGCATCGGCTACTCGTCGATCCACACGACTGGCACCGGTTCGGTGACGGCCACCGTGCCGCATCCACTCTTGTACGATTCCCCGCGCACGGCCACGGTGAGCGTCATCGGTCTCGAGCACAAGGTCAGCGCGGTTCACCTCTTTGCTCTCTGGATGTTTCCGGTCACCGACAAGCTCGACGTCGCCATCTCCGGCGGGCCCACGTTTTTCACGCTGTCCCAGGACATGGTGGGCTCCGCGTCCCCCACCGAGGTGGGACCGCCCTACACCAGCATCAATCTCTCCAGCGTGGGCAACGTCGCGTCGAAGAAGCACAAGAGTGGCGTGAACATCGGGGCCGATTTGACCTATAAGTTGGCCGGATTGTTTGGCGCCAGCCAGACAGCCAAGAAGCTGGACAAGATGCTCGGCGTCGGGGCGTACATTCGCTGGTCAGGAGCCAGCGCCAACGTCACGACGGCAGGTGGCTCGGCGGTCACGTTGGATCTCGGCGGCCTGCAGATTGGTTTCGGCGCGCGCATTCGGTTCTAGACGCGCACGACTGGCATGCGGGAGAGGCTCGGGTTGGCCGCAACCTGGGCCTCTTTTCGTTTTCGACACACCTCGTCTGATTGCCGTGTGTCCGGTAACCTTACGAAGCCCGCCGCATCCCCGGAGCCGGCTGCGCCAGCGCGTCGTTGATCCGCCGCAGGTCGAGCCACCACTGCTGCCTGGGCCGCCGGTTGGCCCCATCCACCATCCGCGAGTAGTCCTCGAACGAGTGGAATTCGACGTTGCCGGCGACGAAACCGATGAACTCGGCGCCAGTGTGATGCCGCTCGGCCTGATCGATCAGTCGTTCAACCGAAAGCCGGGCGAGTCTGGTGGCCTGGATCCGGTCGAAGGGCGACGGGTCTCCGCCTTGCTGGAGGTGGCCCAGGATGCTCTGACGGACGTCGAACAGGCCACCGCCTTCCTCTTCGAACAACGCGCACATGAACGCCGTGTTGTAGATGGCATTGGCTTCCTCGTTGCGGATCATCAGGCCCAGGCGCTTGCCGTGCTGGAAGCCGTGCACGAGCATCTGCAGGTCGTCCACGAGCGAGCGCAGCGTGACACCCTCTTCGTGCAGGTACACCCGCTCGGCTCCCGTCGCCATGCCGCTCATCAAGGCCAGGTACCCGCAGCGGCGCCCCATCACCTCCACCACGAAGCACCGCCGCTCCGCCACGGCCGACTGCTTGATCTTGTCCACCACCCCGACGATGTTGTTGAGCGCCGTGTCGGCGCCGATGCTGAGCTCGGTGCCCGGCAGGTTGTTGTCAATCGTGGCGGGCAGGCAGACCAGGGGGATGTTGAAGGCCGGGAAGTTCTTCCGCTCCTCGAACAAGCGATGTGCGCCCGCGTAGGCTTCCCATCCGCCAATGATCAACAATCCCTCGATCCCGCGCTTCTCGATGGTTCGCGCAATGGCGTAGAAGTCCGGACCGGACGGCTCCTGGCGGTCGGTGCCCAGCTCGGCTCCCCCTGTGGGCGCCCAGCCGTTCACGCTCATCCAATCCATCTCCTGCAAATCGTCCTGGGCCAGTCCCGGGAAGCCACGGCGGATGCCATACACGAGGTGTCCCTGGTCGAGCGTCAGACGGACTGCGGCTCGCACGGCCGTGTTCATGCCGGGCGCCGGCGCTCCGGCGTGAAGAATGCCGAGCCGGACGCGTCGTTGGCCGGGCTGCGGGGGGTGGGGCAGCGCCCGAAGCAAGGTGTGTAGCGTACGGAAGGCATCGTTGAAACTCGAGCCGCGCATCTCGAGCGCCCGGCTATACTGACGGGAGGTCAGCAGGTCGTTGATTTCCTGCGTGTGGGCGACACACTCGGTCAGGGGAATGCGCACCACGCGGTTGCCACGGATGCCAATCACCTGCGATTCCTCGCTGGCGCCCGGATCCAGCACCGTCCCGACCGCGGCATGGCCCATCAAGGTACCCAGATTGCGATCGAACGCACTGGGCGCGCCGCCCCGCTGCACGTGGCCTAGCACCGTCACCCGGACCGATTCGCCAAGTCCTTCTTCGAGCAGCACGCGCAAGCGAGCGCTCGTGATCGGCGCTCCGCCGGCATCGGTGGCCCCTTCGGCCAGGACCACGATCGCGTCGCGCCGGCCCGCATCTCTGCCCGCCTTCAACCCCGCGACCAGCTGCGCCTCCCAATCGTCCCCGGCCGGAGGGCATTCGGGAATCAGGACGGCATCCGCGCCGGTGGCAATCGCGCCCATCAGTGGGAGGTAACCACACTGACGGCCCATCACCTCGACGATGAAGGTGCGGCGATGGCTCGAGGCGGTGCTGCTGATGGCATCGATGGCCTCGGTGATCCGGTGCAGGGCCGTGTCGGCGCCAATGGTCATGTCGGTGCCGAAGGCGTCATTGTCAATGGAGCCCACCAGGCCCACGATCGTCAATCTGGGGTGCCGGGCCGCCAGTTCGGCGTCCACCTCACCGCGACCGACCAGGTCGGCCAGCAAGTCCGGCCACTCTTGTCGGAACAGCTCGGCCCCGGTCAGGCTGCCATCGCCGCCGATGATGATCAGCGTGTCGATGCCGCACATGACCAGATTGCGTGCGGCCTTGGACCGGCCCGCTGGTTGGCGGAACCGATCGGATCGAGCGGAGCCGATGATGGTGCCCCCGCGCTGGATGATGCCGCCCACGTCATTCCAGCCGAGCGGGCGGATGCGGTCGCCGCCGTCGATCAGGCCCCGGAATCCTTCGGAGATGCCGTAGACGTCGAGACCGCGGTCGAGCGCGGTCCGCACGATCGCCCGCAGCGTCGCGTTCATGCCCGAGGCATCGCCTCCGCTCGTCAATACGCCGATTCGCCGTGCCGTCACTGTGGTGCTACTCCTCGTCGGTTCCAGACTGCGACACGATAGCACGGACACCAGCCCGGCTCGACCTCATGGTCATCCCATCCTGTTCTACGCCGTGGACGACATCCACGCGGCCTTTGCGGCCATCAAGGCGAAGGGCGCCCCCTTGAAGGAAGAGCCGAGAGTCATCGCCAAGCTCGGCACTCGCGACGTCTGGCTGGCCAGCGCCGAAGATCCAGACGGTCACATGGTGGGCATCATGTGCGAGGTGCCAGTGATGGGTTGAGATCTGATTGCCTGCAGCGGCCGTCTGCCGATAGCATGGCGGCATGCCTGGAGCTTTGGCGACCGTGCGATTGTCGGATCTATCCGCCCGCTTCGCGGCCTCTGTGCTCGAGCGCTGCCCGTTTGCGTTACGTGCCGCGCGAGAAGCGTTCGACGCCGTGTTGCGCGAGCGCCCGATTCGAACCGCCGCCGACCTCGATGCTGCGCGGATCGCGCTTCGAGACGCGCTGGTCCGGTCGCTGAACGATCATGCCCACCTGGATCTTCCCGATCCCACGCCTGGCGTGTCGGCTGCCGAACGCATGCAGGCGGCCTGGGCCGATGTGCAGGATGCGTGTGACGGGTTCCTGCGGCGCGAAGCGATCGTGTGGTCGCTGACCCAAGCCGAACGCCGGGAGATACTGCGCGGCATGATGCTGACGCGCGCCACCGACAACCGATTGAAGGCCTTCTTTACCGGCGGAGACGTCCGGTACGGCGCGGCGGCGTTTCAAGGCAAGGGATTCCGATCGCTGGGCCAGGAAGCGATCTACGCCGCGGCCATCAGGCTGCGCCGAGGCCCGGCATTTCGGGGGCCCGATGGGACCTGGCAGGGCGATGTCATCTCGCCGATGATTCGCGATCTGGGTGCCGTGCTCGCCATGCGCCCGGAGCCGGCCACCGTGCGCATGGTGCTGTCGGCGCAGATGGGCAAGGCTGGACCGCCGATGGACGGGCGCGATCTGCACATCGGCGATCTGGACTGGGGCATCTTCCCGCCTGCCGCGCCGCTGCTGGTGCCGACGATGACCATCGCCGGCATGGGCCTGGCCTTTGCGCGGCAGGGCAGCGGCCGCATCGGTGTGTCGTTGATTGGTGAGGGGGCCACCTCGCTTGGCGAATGGCACGAGGCCATCAACCTGTGCGCGGTGCAGCGGCTGCCGGTGGTGTTTTGCGTGCAGAACAACCAGACAGCGCTCTCGACGCCGACACTGGAACAGTCCGCTGTACGCGTCTTCGCCGAGAAGGCGGCCGGGTATGGCGTGCCCGGCGTGACGATCGACGGCACCGATCCCGATGAGATCGCGGCGGCGTTCGCCTGGGCGGCCGAGCGCGCCCGGGCCGGATCGGGTCCCACGATCATCGAACTGGTCAGCATGCGGATGTGCGGGCATGCGCATCACGACGACATGCTGTACCTGGGCCGCGACCCCCAGCCCTCGTGGGAGTACCCGGAGCTGTCGGGATCGGGCTACGCCAATCCCGAACGCTACCAGTTCTGGGCCCAGCGGGATCCGCTGAAGCGCTATGCGGCCCGCCTGATCGAAGACGCTGTCGTCTCGGCCGCCGAGGTGGAGTCGTTCAAGCGCGAGGTGGAGGCGATCGTGGAGGCTGAGGCGCTAGCGGTCGTGGCCGCGCCGTGGCCCGATGCGGCCTCTGTGGGATCGGGCGTCGTCTTCGGTGAGGCGCCCCGGCGGCGGGTTGAAGTGCTCACGGCCGAGGCGCGATCGAGGAACCGGGCTCCGAGGGTGCTGCCTGCCGTGGAACCCGGTCCGCCGTTCGACCCCAAGGGGCAAACGTTTCTGGAAGCGGTGGCACGCGGCATGGGCGATGCCCTGCGCCAGGACCCTCGCGTCTTCGTGTTCGGTGAGGATGTGGGCGGACAGTACGGAAACGCCTTCCTGCTCTTGCGGCCGCTTCTGAAGGAGTTCGGCGACCGCATCATCAACGCGCCCATTGCGGAGGGCGCCATTCTCGGCGCATCGGTGGGCGCAGCCATGGCGGGCGCCAGGCCGATCGCCGAGATACAGTTCAACGATTTCGTGGCGACCGGTTTCAATCAACTGGTGAACAACGCCGCGAAGAACCGCTATCGATTCGGCAAGGGCGTGCCGATGGTCGTTCGGCTGCCGTGGGGAGGTCTGCGTCACGCTGGCCCCTATCACAGCCAGAACACGGAAGCCTGGTTCTACCGTACGCCCGGGTTGAAGATCGTGGTGCCCTCCACGCCCCACGATGCCCGGGCGCTTTTGGCCGCGGCAGTGGCCGATCCCGATCCGGTGTTGTACTACGAGCACATCGCGCTCTACCGCGATCCGCTCATCAAGCAGGTGCTCGGCAACGCCCCGCCCGAGCCGCTGCCGCTCGGAAAGGCCGCGATCCGGCGCGCCGGTGGCGATCTGGCCATCATCTCGTACGGGGCGTACGTGCACGTGGCGATGCGCGTGGCACAGGCGCTCTCGAAAGACGGCATCGAAGCCACCGTCGTAGACCTGCGCAGTCTGGCCCCACTCGATCGCGACACGGTGCTGGCGGTGGCGTGTCACTGCAGCCGCGTGCTCATCGTGCACGAGGACACGCGGACAGGCGGCATCGGCGAAAGCCTGGCGGCCATCATTCAGGAAGAGGCGTTCGAGGCACTCGACGCCCCGGTGCGCGTGATGGGAGCGCTTGACACGCCCGTGCCGTATTCACCGCCCCTCGAAGCTGCGTTTCTGCCAGGCGAAGCTGAGATCGAGCGGGCCGCCAGGCTGCTCGTGGCGTACTGAGCGCGTACTGACCTGCTTGACAGCGCTCGAACTGGGATCAACGATGCTCGGGGCCGGGTAAGGGCCTCTTGGAGAGATCAATCATGTACATCGCACTCGGTGTTGTCGCCGTTGTCCTCGTGCTGCTCGTGGTTGCCTACAACACGCTCGTCCGGTTGCGCGTGCTCGTGGATAACGCCTGGGCCGATATCGACGTCCAGCTCAAGCGCAGACACGATGTGATTCCCAATCTCGTGGAAACCGTGAAGGGCTACGCCGCGCACGAGAAGGGCACTCTCTCTGGCGTGGTCGAGGCGCGCGCGAAGGCCATGACGGCCCAAGGGCCGGAAGCCAGGGGCGAGGCCGAGCGCGGTCTGGCCGGCGCGCTGGGCAAGCTGTTCGCGCTGGCCGAGGCGTACCCCCAGCTGCGCGCGGCCGAGAACTTTTCGCAACTCCAGGCATCGCTGATGCAGATTGAGGAAGCGGTGCAAAGCGCCAGGCGCTACTACAACGCCGTCGTGCGTGACAACAACACGAAGGTGGCGCAGGTGCCGTGGAACATCCTGGCCGGCCTGTTCGGCTTCGGCGCCCGGGAGTTCTTCCAGATTACGGACGAGACGGAGCGGTCCGTGCCGTCCGTGTCGTTCACGTCCTGAATCGGGAGTTGATGGCCATGAAGGCGCGCTGCCTCCTCTTCGCGTTCGTGTGCCTGCTGGCCGGCGCCGTCCCGGCACTCGCGCAACGTACGCTGCTCATCACCGACTTTGCCGCCGATGTCCGGGTGAACATCGACGGCACGATCGACGTCTCGGAGACCATCCGGGCCCAGTTCAACGGGACGTGGAACGGGCTCTACCGGACAATCCCGGTCGATTATCGGACACCGCAGGGTTTCAACTACATGCTCCGGCTCGACGTGCAGGCGGTGACCGACGCTGTGGGGAACTCGCTCAGGTACGAGAGCAGCCGGGAGCGGAACAACCGCAAGCTGAAGATCTATGTCCCGGGCGCGGTCGATGCCTCCCGTACGATTATCGTGAAGTACCGCGTCCAGAACGGACTGAAGTTCTTCGATGAGCACGACGAACTGTACTGGAACGTGACAGGCGACGAATGGGATGTGCCCATCGAGCGGGCGCGTGCCACCATTCACCTGCCGGCCGCCGTGCAGGGGATCCGAACAGCGGCCTTTACCGGGGGGTATGGCTCGCAAGCATCCGCCGCCACCACGGGAGTGACCGGCGCTGATGTGACGGTGGACACCACACGGAGCCTAAGCTTCCACGAAGGCCTCACGCTGGCGGTGGCGTGGAACCCCGGCGTGGTGATGCCACCGACACCGGCTCAGAAAGCTGGCGACTTCGTGCGCGCCAACGGAGTGCTGCTGATTCCGGTGGGGGTGCTGGGCCTGATGACGTGGTTGTGGATGCGCACCGGCCGGGATCCTCGACGCAGGCCCATCGCCGTGCAGTACGAACCGCCGGCCACGCTGACGCCGGCCGAAGTGGGCACGCTGGTGGACAACTCGCCAGACATGCGCGACATCACGGCCAGTATCGTGGACCTGGCGGTCCGAGGCTACGTCCGAATCCAGGAAACGCACGAAGCACGATTCCTCGGTCTGGGAACCAAGAAGGAGTACGCATTCTCGTTGCTGCGGCCCGCCAAGCAGTGGAAGGACCTGCAACCGCACGAGGAAGCCCTGTTGTCGGCGCTCTTTTCCCACATCGATGGGCCGGCCCGTCACGACGCGACGGCTGGAGACGTGATCGATGACGTGAAGGTGTCGGATCTGCGGAACACGTTCTACAAGCACCTTCCCGCGATCAAGGATCGCATCTTCGATCGGCTGATAGGGAGAGGCTACTACCTGCGTCGTCCAGACCAGGTGAAGGGGACATTCGCGGTTGTCGCTTCGCTGGTCGCGCTTGGCGGAATCGCGGCGGCTGCCTTCCTCAATCTGGGGGCAGCCGCTATCGTGGCCGCGCTGGTATCGGGCGCGATCATCGGCGGGTTCGGCTTCTTCATGCCGGCACGCACGGTCGCTGGCACGCGGGCGCTCGAATCCACGCTGGGGTTCGAGGAGTTCCTCGATCGTGTCGAGGCTGATCGCCTCGAGCGCGTCGTGCGCACGCCGGAGATGTTCGAGCGCTTCCTTCCGTTTGCGATGGCGCTGGGCGTCGAGCACCATTGGGCGCGTGCCTTCGAGGGCATCTACACCGCCCAGCCCGGCTGGTACGCCGGCCCGAACTACGCCGGATTCGGCACGCAAAGCCTGGTGATGTCGCTCGGCAACCTGTCGTCGGACGCGGGTACGGCGATGGCCTCGGCGCCTCGCAGTTCGGGCGGTTCGGGATTCGGCGGCGGCGGATTCTCCGGCGGCGGCTTCGGTGGCGGCGGAGGGGGAGGATTCTGATGCTGCGGCACGTCTGTCGCCGGTCGAGGCCATGCGCTACGAGTAGGTGCTAACCCAATGCCGTTCAGTTAACACCCTGCTGTCATTCCGGGGGCGCGCAGCGGAACCCGGAATCCAGCCAGGGCGACCACGCTGGACCCCGGTTTTCACCGGGGTGACGATATGTGAACAGTATTGGTGCTAGCCTTTGGGATCTTCCAGATAGGTGTATCCGTGCAGGCCTTCCTCGTAGAACTTCAGCAGGCGGCCTGACTCTTCGAACGACATCCGGCCTTCGCGTACGGCGGTCTCGACAT
>CAYHRK010000087.1:8746-13881 GCA_964358795.1 uncultured Vicinamibacterales bacterium | reverse complement strand
CTGATTCCCAATCCCGAGTCGCGCGTTCCGGGTCCCGGGCCTTGACCGGTTGAGGTGCAAGACCTAAAATAGGACTCGCACGGTCGCACATGGACCTCAAGAGATGTTAAGGCTGTCAAAGAAGGCGGATTACGCGCTGATCGCCATGGCGCACCTGGCGTTGAAGAACGGGTCGTCGAGCGCCCGTGAAATCGCCGAGAGCTTCGACATTCCGACCGAACTGATGGCCAAAGTGCTGCAGCGACTCACGCGACGAGGCCTGCTGGTTTCGCAGCAGGGCACGCGGGGCGGCTACCAGTTGGCGCGCGCGGCGGCCGGCATTTCGGTGGCTGACGTGATAGAGGCCATCGACGGTCCGGTGTCGGTGACGGCCTGTTCGGCGCACGCCGATCGCTGCGGACAGTTCGCCAAGTGCAACGTGCGCGACCCGCTGTGGCGTATCCGCGAGATCATCGTGTCGGCGCTGGCCACGACGACCGTCTCGGATCTGGCGAGTGAGCAGGCGCCCCGTGAGCCGGCCCGCCCGATCCCGATGATGCCCATGCCCGCACGGCCGTGATGTGAGGACGTGATGCTGAAGTTCCCCATCTATTTCGACAATCAAGCGACCACCCCGGTCGACCCGCGGGTGCTCGACGTCATGTTGCCCTATTTCCGGGAACGCTTCGGCAACGCCGCCAGCCGCAATCACAAGTACGGCTGGGAGGCGGAGGAGGCCGTCGAGCTGGCGCGCAAGCAGATTGCGGGTCTGATTGGAGCCAGTCCGAAGGAGATGATCTTCACCAGCGGCGCCACCGAGTCGGACAACCTGGCCATCAAGGGTACGGCCCACATGTATCGCGAGAAAGGCGATCACATCATCACGGCCGTCACCGAACACAAAGCGGTGCTCGACTCCTGCAAGCGCCTCGAGAAGGAAGGCTTCCGGGTGACGTACCTGCCGGTGCAGAAGGACGGCCGGATCGATCTCGATCGGCTGCGCGACTCCATCACCGACAAGACCACGCTCATCACGATCATGGCGGCGAACAACGAGATCGGCGTGCTGCAGCCGATTGCCGACATCGGCGCCATGGCGACTGAGCGCGGCGTGTTGTTCCATACCGACGCCGTGCAGGCCGCCGGCAAGATTCCGTTCGACGTGAACACGGCGAATGTGCACCTGGCGTCCTTGTCGGCGCACAAGATCTACGGACCCAAGGGAGTTGGCGCGCTCTACGTCCGGCGGCGCAACCCGCGCGTATTGTTATCGCCGATGATCGATGGCGGCGGACACGAGCGCGGCATGCGTTCGGGCACGTTGAATGTGCCCGCCATCGCCGGATTCGGCAAGGCGGCCGAGTTGTGCCGGCTCGAGATGACGGCTGAGAGCGCCCGCACCCAGCAGTTGCGCGACCGGCTGAACAGCCGGCTGCACGCCCGCCTCGACGAGCTGTACATCAACGGCTCGATGGAGCACCGGCTGCCGGGCAACCTGAACATCAGCTTTGCTTACGTGGAGGGCGAGTCGCTGCTGATGGGTATCAACGACGTGGCGGTGTCATCGGGGTCGGCCTGCACGTCGGCCAGCCTGGAACCGTCGTACGTGCTGAAGGCGCTTGGCACGGGCGACGACCTGGCCCACTCGTCGATCCGCTTCGGCATCGGCCGCTTCAACACCGAAGAGGAAGTGGATTACGTGGCCGACAAGCTCGTGTCGGTGGTCAGCAAGCTGCGGGAGATGTCGCCGCTCTACGAGATGGTGAAAGAAGGCGTGGACCTGTCGAAAATGGAGTGGCAGGCACATTAGAGACGGTTTCAAGACCTGCGTAGGCGGCCCGTTTCTTAGCTGCGAGAACGGGTCTTGAAAGCGCTTGTAGTAGGACACAGCTAATGGCGTATTCGGATAAGGTCGTCGATCATTACAATAACCCCCGCAACGTCGGATCGCTGTCCAAGCAGGATCCGAATGTGGGCACCGGGCTTGTGGGCGCGCCCGAGTGCGGCGATGTGATGAAGCTGCAGGTGCGGGTGAATCCCGACACGGGCGTGATAGACGAGGCGAAGTTCAAGACGTTTGGGTGCGGGTCGGCCATTGCCAGCTCGAGCCTGGCCACCGAGTGGCTGAAGGGCAAGACGGTAGACGAGGCGATGGCGATCAAGAACACGGATATCGTGGCCGAACTCAGCCTGCCCCCGGTGAAGGTGCATTGTTCGGTGCTGGCCGAGGATGCGATCAAGGCGGCCATCGCCGATTTCAAGAAAAAGCAAGCGGAGCAGCAGTCATGATCCAGATATCGGAAGCGGCCTCGACCCACATCCGCAAGTTGATGGTGAAGCAGGGCATCACCGAAGGCGGCCTCCGCGTGGGCATCAAGGGCGGCGGGTGTTCGGGCCTGAGCTACACTTTCAGCTGGGAAAAAGAGTCCCGTCTGGGCGACGAGGTGTTTGATGGACCCGGCGGGACCAGGATCTTCGTGGACAAGAAGAGCCTGATCTACCTGACCGGCACCACGCTCGACTACGACACCGCGCTGATGGGCAAGGGGCTGCACTTCATCAACCCCAACGCCAAGGCCAGCTGCGGCTGCGGCACCTCGTTCAGCGTCTAGCGGCGTTCGGTCGGCTGGTGCGAGCCGGCGACGGCCGCCCATCTTCTGTCTGCGGGCTTTCGGTTATGCAACCCGACACCTCCGCCGTTCCCATTCAGCCGTGCAAACACTGCGGTACAGAGGCGCCGGTCGACGTCCATTTCTGTCCCCGTTGCGACCGGATCCTCACGCTGGGCCGCCACGGCGACTACTTCACCTTCTTCGGCCTGCATCGCAGGCTGTCCGTCGATGTGCGCGATCTCGAACAGCGGTTCCGCGCGCTCAGCCGACGCTTCCACCCGGACTACTTCTACAAGGCGCAGCCGGCTGAACGGCTCGCCAGCCTTGAGCGATCGTCGTACTTGAACGACGCGTTCCGCACGCTGCGCGACCCGGTCGAACGGCTAGAATATCTTCTGAAGCTCGAAGGTTTCGCGCCCAAAGAAGAGCACGGGCCGTCCCCCCAGATGCCGGCGGGATTGCTCGAAGAGGTGTTCGAACTGAACGAGGAGATCGAGGCGATCGGCGACCTGCGCTCGGCCGGGGCCGCGCAAGACGAGATTGCCGCGCGCCTGGAAGGCGCGCGCGGCCCCATCGAGGCGAATCTCCTGGTTCACGAAACCAGGCTTCGCGAGTTGATGGACGTGCACGACGAGCAATTCGACGCCGACGATGTGGCGGCGCGCCATGCCACGCTACAGGCGTTGCGGACGCTGCTGGTCGAGCGGACCTACCTGACCAACCTGCTGGCAGCCGTGCGGCGCGAAATGGACGGCGGGGCGCCGGCACGCGCATGAGCCACGTGGTTGGCATCGATCTCGGCACCACCAACAGTCTGGTCGCCATCGTGCGTGATGGCGCGCCGGTGGTGCTCTCCGACGAGTCTGGCGATCGCTTGCTGCCGTCGGTTGTCTCGATCGACGCGCCCGGTACCGTCTACGTGGGGCGCGAGGCTCAGCGTCGGCTGCTGACCGATACGGCGCGAACGGTGTACTCCGTGAAGCGCTTCATGGGCCGGGGCCTCGATGATGTCACCGGCGAATCGCGGTGGTTTCCCTTCAAGGTTAGCGGCGAGACCGGCGGCGTGGTTCACGTGCACCTGGGCGACCGCGAACTGACGCCTCCCGAACTGTCGGCGATTATTCTTCGGGAACTGAAGCGGCGGGCCGAAGCCTGGCTGTCGAAAGCCGGGGAATTCGACCCGGAGGTGGATCGGGCGGTGATTACCGTCCCGGCCTACTTCAACGACGCCCAGCGCACGGCCACGCGGGATGCCGGACGGCTGGCCGGTCTCGAGGTGCTGCGCATCATCAACGAGCCGACCGCCGCGTGCCTCGCCTACGGGCTCGACAAGCGGCGCGAGGGTGTCATTGCGGTCTACGATCTCGGCGGAGGCACATTCGACATCTCGATTCTGAGAGTCGAGGATGGTGTGTTCCAGGTACTGTCCACCAACGGCGACACGCATCTGGGCGGCGACGACATCGACCGGGTCCTCGTCGAGTTGGTGGCGTCCGATCTGGGCCTGGACCCAGAGACGCAGGCCAGCGCCGTGCAGGCGGTGCGCAAGGCTGTCATCCAGGCGAAATGGGATCTGTCGGATGTCGACGACACCGTCATCGTGGTCGAACCTGTCCCCGGCCGGCCGGCGAGCTACCGCCGCCACATCACCCGAGCCGAGTTCGAGGCCCTGATTTCGCCGATCGTTGAACGCACGTTGAAGCCGTGCCGCCTGGCGCTCGAGGACGCGGGGCTTCAGATCCACCAGGTGGACGCGGTCGTGCTGGTGGGAGGATCGACGCGCACGCCGCTGGTGCGACGCGAGGTGGAGCGACTGTTCGGCCGGGCGCCGCATTGGGACCTCAACCCAGACGAGGTCGTGGCGATTGGCGCGGCCGTGCAGGCCGACATCCTGACAAGCGGCCGCCGCGAGATGCTGTTGCTTGACGTGACGCCGCTCTCGCTCGGCATCGAAACCATGGGCGGCATCGTCTCGAAGATCATCCTACGCAACTCGACCATTCCAGCCAGCGGCGCCGAGATGTTCACGACGTTTGTCGACAACCAGACGGCGGTCGATATCCATATCCTGCAGGGCGAGCGCGAAATGGCCGCCGACAATCGATCGCTCGGCCGGTTCAGGCTGCGCGGCATTCCGCCCATGCCGGCGGGCCTGCCGCGCATCCAGGTGCGCTTCCAGATCGATGCCAACGGCATCTTGAGCGTGTCGGCGCACGAACTGCGCACCAACGTCGAGCAGTCCATCGAGGTGAAGCCGTCCTATGGCCTCACCGATGAGGAAGTGGAACGCATGCTCCTGGCATCGTTCGAGCACGCCCAGCAGGACGTGGATGCGCGGATGCTGATCGAGGTCCGCAACGAGGCCGAAACCATGATGCAGGCCACCGAGAAGACGCTGCGGCGGCCGGACTTTGGCGTGATTGCCGCCGCCGAGCTTTCCGTCGGGGAAGTCGCGGCCATCCACGACGCGCTGGCGGCGGTCAAGTCGGCCATCGTGACCGACGACCGCGCGCTGGTCGAGGTGGCCACCCAGACCCTCAACCA
>CAYHRK010000087.1:0-8646 GCA_964358795.1 uncultured Vicinamibacterales bacterium | reverse complement strand
TGGCGAAGATCACATTCATTGTCGACGGGGAAGAGAAGGTCGTGGACGTCGATCTGGCGACCATGCCCTACTCGCATCACGGGTTGCCCGGGTCGCTGCTCGATATCGCCATGAACCTCGACATCCCGCTCGAGCACGCCTGCGGCGGCAGTTGCGCCTGCACGACGTGCCATGTGGTCGTAGAACAGGGCAGCCAGAACTTGAGCGTGATGCAGGAAGACGAAGCCGACCGGCTCGACTCCGCCTGGGACGTGACCACGCGGTCCCGGCTCGGGTGCCAGGCCGTGGTGCGCGGCGATGTCGTGTGCGAGATCCCGCTTTATACCCGCAACTACGTCCAGGAGGGCGGGGCCATCCAGCTTGGCAAAGGCAGCACCCGTGTGAAAGGCCAGGAGGTGGGCTCGTGACCTGGGTCGACTCGGAAGATATCGGCATGGCGCTTCACGAGAAGTTCCCCGACGTGGATCCGCTTCAGGTGCGGTTCACCGATCTGCGTCAGTACGTTCTGGAACTCGATGGATTCGTCGACGATCCGCACGCGTCGAACGAGGCCAAGCTGGAAGCGATCCAGATGGCGTGGTATGAGGAGTGGAAGGACCGGCTGGGATAGCATCCCGGCCGTCTAAAGAACATGCGGCCCGTCCTGGCGGCACTGCTCGCCATCCTGTTGGGTCTTCAGCCAGCAGTAATCGGGACCTCCTCTGCGGGCGCCACGTCCGCGGTTCAGACCCCACAGCCACCAGCCTCCCAGTCTCCCCAAGGCGGGCCGCCGCCCAACACACCTGCGGTCTCGTTTGAACGCATCAAGCGCGAATTGGGCGAGCGTCCGCCATCGACTGCCACGACGCTGCTCAAGCTGGAGTTCTACGTCGAGGTGATGGCTCAGGCTCCCGAGTTCCAGCTATTTGCGCCAGGCGAAGCCGTCACCGGACCCGTGCCTGGGGCGCCACCGACGCATGCCGACATGCTGAACCTGATCACGAAGGAGGCCTTCAGGGCGCCTCCCATGGCGCTCAGCACGCTGGCCATCATTGGCATCAAGAAGTTCGCTGAATGGGAGATTAACCGTCTGAAGCGCAAGCGCGCCGAGGAGGAGTTGCAGAGACAGAAGGACGCCGAGCGCGAGCGCCAGCGGAAGATGTCCGGCATCGTGCTGCGAAGACCACTCCCGGACTAGAGCGGGAGTGGTAGTACACTCCGCCCATGCGCATTCACGTCGCCCACAGTCCCGATTCCGACGATGCCTTCATGTTCTATGGCTTGGCGAAGGGCTTTGTGGACACCTTGGGGTTCGAGTTCGTCCACGTGCTGTCGGACATCGAAACCTTGAATCACGCCGCCTTCGATGGCAAGTACGAGGTGACGGCGATTTCGATCCACGCCTACGCGTACTTGAACGATCGCTACATTCTGTTGCCGCACGGCGCCAGCATGGGATCGAACTACGGCCCGGTGGTGGTCGCCAGAGCGGACGGGCCGTCCACCCTCGACGGTGTTTGCGTGGCGGTGCCCGGCCTGCTGACCACGGCCTACCTTGCGCTGAAGCTCTACCGTCCCGATGTGGCCACCATCGTCTTGCCGTTCGACCAGATCCAGGAAGCGGTGCAACGAGGCGAGGCGGCGGCCGGCCTGTTGATTCACGAAGGCCAGCTCACCTACGCAGACGAGGGACTGAAAAAGATCGTGGATCTCGGTGAATGGTGGGCCGCCGACACCGGCGGGTTGCCGCTACCGCTGGGCGGCAACGTGATCCGTCGCGACCTCGGACCAGACACCATCGGGACCGTCAGTGCGCTGCTGCACGCCAGCATTGCGTACGGCCTCGAGCATCGGAGCGAGGCGCTCGACTACGCGATGCAGTTTGGCCGCGGCCTCGACCGCGCCAAGGCTGATCGTTTCGTCGGCATGTACGTGAACGACTTGACGCTGGGCTATGGCAAGGAAGGTCGAGAAGCGGTGCGCCGGCTGCTGGACCGGGCGCATCAAGCCGGCATCATTCCTCGCGCCGTGACCGTAGAGTTCGCCTGACACGCAGCCTTATCGGGGCACGGCTTCCGGGTGCAGCGCCCGGGCGAATGCCCTGGCCGTCTTGGTGGCACGAGGCCCTGGCACGACCAGTTCGCCGCCAAACAGCAGGATGACCTTGCCATTCCGGACAGCGGGTACGGCCGACAGCGGCTTCCACGCCTGACGCTCGCGTTCGATCAGTTGGGGAGCGGGAGGCTCGCTGTAGTGCAGTTCCAGGATCACATCGGGCGCTTTCGCCAGGATCTCCTCGGTCGACACCAACAAGGATTCACGCGTCACCGACGCAAAGACATTGTCGCCGCCGGCCAGGTCGAGCAGGTCGTGCAGAAAACCGTAGCCGCCGCTGACGCTGATGGCACGCAGCGACTGGGGTTCGCGGCCAATCACCAGCAGCGTCCTGGGGCGTGGCCGTCGCTTCACTCGTCCGCGAATCGCCGCGAGATCCCGTTCGAAAGCTGCCACCGCGCGTGCCGCCTGTGTGGACACACCCAACCGCGCGCCCAGTTCCTTCATGGTGTCAGTAATGTGGCCAATCGACCCATGGCGATCCTGGAACACCGGAATGCCGGCGCGGTCCAGTTGGGTCCGCAGATCGGTTTGACTGCCGTACGTAATCACCAGGTCCGGCCGCAACGACAGGATGCGTTCCACGTCCGGGTCCATCAGCGCACCCACGCGCGGAAGGTTGTCTACCTCTGGCGGAAAGTGGTCGTAGCTGCTCACACCCACGACGCGAGATCCGGCATCAATAGCGAACAGCATCTCGGTGATGGACGGCACCAGAGACACGATTCGTTGGGGACCCTGCTGGGCGCGCGCAGCCGTCACGAGCAGCAGGAGCGCCGCGAGGATCGAGGTGACGGCTGTCAGGCGTCTCAGCATCTGGGCAGGGGGTATCAACATGTTCAATGCGGCCTTGGCTCGCCGTAGCCGAAGACGCCTTCGCTACCTGCGGCAGCTTCGGCGTCCCAAGGGGCGAAGGCGGCTCACTTCTGCCTCACGAGCAACCACAGGAAAAACGGCCCGCCAACAAGCGCGGTGATGATGCCGACCGGCAATTCCTGCGGCGCCATCACGGTCCGGGCCAGCACGTCGCACACCACGAGAAACGCCGCGCCGACGAGCGCCGAGGCCGGCAAAACGACGCGATGATCGGCGCCCACCATCAGCCGTACCAGGTGCGGCACGATGATGCCGATAAACCCGATCGGGCCGCCCAGCGAGACCGCCGCGCCGGTCGCGACCGACGCGCTGAAAAACGCCACCTGCTGCACCCGCACCACGTTCACACCTCGCGTGGCCGCCGCATCTGCGTCCAGGCTCAGCAGGTTCAACGATCGGGGCAGCCACACAAATGCGGCACCGGCGATGGCGGCAAGCGGCAAGGCGGCCAGGATGGGCGCGTAGCCGGCCACGTCGAGATCGCCCATCAACCAGCGCATGGTGCGCAAGGCCTCGGACGGGTCGGCCAGATACTGCACGAAGAGGATCAAGGCCGAAAAAAACGAATTCAGTGTCACACCGGCCAGCAGGAGCACGTTGGTGGAGAACCCCTGATGCCGAGCGCGCGCCAGCGCATAGACGATGGCGACGGCGACCAGCGACCCGACAAAGCTGGCACCGGTGATGGCCGAGACGCCCCAGAGCGACAGGTGCAGGCGCAGGGAAATAGCCAGCATGGCGCCCAGTGCCGCGCCGGCCGAGACCCCCAGTGTGAACGGCGTGGCCAGGGGATTTCGAAGCAGGGCCTGTAACACCACGCCCGCCGCGGCCAGCGTGGAGCCGACCAGGGCGGCCGCCAGTGCACGCGGCAGCCGCGCGATAAAGAAAATCTGTGCGTCCACGTTGTCGGCAAACCGTACCGACCGATCGAACACTCTGGCGAAATCGATGCGCGTGGTGCCCACAAGCGGCGCGCCTATCACGGCCAGGAACGCCAGCGTGCCGAACGCCAGTGTCCACAGTACCAGGCGCCGCCGCACGTCAGGCATGGGTCGCCTTTCCAAGCGGTACCACCGTCAGGTGTCCGGCGGCTTGATGGAAGTGCACCTCGGCGGTCACGCCGTAGAGCGCCCGGATGCGGTCTGCCGTCAGCGTGTCTTCGGTGGGACCAGCCGCCTGCACGTGACCGTCTCGGATCAGCACGAGTGCCCGGCACAAGCTGGCGGCGAAGTTCAAGTCGTGTGTGGCCACCACCACGGTGAGGCCCCGCTCCAGGTTCAGGCGAGAGACCAGCGCACCGATTTCGAGTTGGTACCCGAGATCGAGCGACGCCGTGGGCTCATCGAGCAGCAACACGCCGGCCTGCTGGGCCAAGGCGCTTGCGATCACCACCCGCTGTTTTTCTCCTCCGGAGAGGGTGGCAAAGACGCGGTCGCCAAGATGGGCCGTGCCCGTGGCGTCGAGTGCCTCGCGGGCGATGGCCAGGTCGCGCGGACCTTCCAGTTCGAATGCGCCGAGATGTGGATGGCGGCCCATCAATGCCACTTCGAGCACGGTGAAATCGAAGGCCAGGTGTGTTTCCTGGGGCACCACGGCCAGGCGGCGAGCCAGCTCTCGCCGGCCAATCGCCGCCACGTCGAGGCCATCCAGCGTGACGCGGCCGCTCTGTGGCTTGATCAGCCCCGCCAACAGTCGCAGTAATGTGGTCTTGCCCGATCCGTTGGGGCCCAGCAAGGCCACCGACCCGCCGCGATCGATGGAGACCGACACCTGCTGCACGCCCGGCAACGGGCGGAAGTCTGCCGAGCCGGAGAGTCCCGCCCCGCGACGGGACCCGGCGACAGGTGCCCGAGCCGTTCTGTGAACGTAGGTGACGTTATCGGCCCGCAGCAAGGCGCACTCCCACGGACAACGTGCGGCGGGGCGCGGGATAGCCGAAGACGCTCTCGTACTGCCGATCGAGCAGGTTCTCGACGCGGGCGAGCAACTCGATCTGATGAGCCAGCCGGAACGACGCGCCGGCATCGGCCACCGCGAAGCCCGGGTTGTCGTACAGGCCGCCAAAGGCGCCCCACGATGGTTCCACATCCAGCACGCCGCTTCGTCCCCCGGCTCGCGCAAACACGGTAAGACGATGACGCTTCCACAACAGGTCGACCGCCGCCTGGTGCCGTGGACGGCGCAGCAGGGGATCGCCGACGCGGAAGGGCGGTGGAGCGGCGTCGGGGGAACGATCGACGGCTAGGACGGCCGTGTCGAGGTACGTGTAGGTGACGCGCGCCTCCAGTCCGCCCCGCGTCCGAAGCGTAGCGGATGTCTCCAGGCCGCGCGCGCGTGCGTTGGAGATGTTGTCGGTGCGGTACCGGCTGTAACCCTTGAGCGAGCCGCCGACGGCCACAATCAGGTCGTTGTAGTGATTGACGAACGCGGTCGCGTCGACGATCAACCGTCCCCCCGCAAGGGCTTGTTCGAGCCCGGCGTCGGCGCTCTGATTGCGTTCGGGCTTCAGGCCGGGGTTGTCGGTAAACGCGATCTCGAACGCGTCGGGCGGCCGGATGCCGGTGCCTGCGGTGGCGTGCAGGCGACTCCAGTTCCCGCCAGACCGATCGGAGGTGCGGATGTAGAAGCTGCCGGCGACGCGCGGGTTGGCTGACATCACGCGATCGGCCCCCAGCTCGGGACGCGGCTGGAATCCGAACGGGTCGGCGTCGAGCCGCCGCCGTTCGATCTGCTCGACGCGCAGCCCGGCGGTCACAAACAGGCGTGAGGACCACTTGAAACGCGCTTCACCGAAGTAGCCGGCCACCAGGCGATTGACGGGAATCCTGCTGCCTGTTGAGCCCGTCACATACGTGCTGTCGGCCCGCTCGACGTTCAGATCGACGCCAAACGACGTTGCCAGAGCGCGGGTCGCGCCGTGGTCCACCTGGGCGTGCGCGGTCCACCTGCGCGTCCGGGCGTCAGACTCGCCAAAGCCGCTGACGAACTGCGACCGCAGATCCGCGTATGTGGACTGCACGCGCAGCGCGCTTCGGGTCGTCCATTCGTGGGTGAAGGACAGCGAGCCCATGCCGTTGTTGTTCTTGCCGCGCGACACCAGATCGATCCCGCTGTAGATGCCGATCGGGTTCGATCCGAACGGTCCGGGGTTTCCGCGCTCGTTGGTCATATACCTGGCGTCGGCCCGCAGCGTAGAGTGTGGCGCGGGAGCCCAGCCCCCCGACACGGCCACGGTGGTGGCCGCGTAGTCGTCGTTCGCGACGCGATCGGAGGATGCCGGGGCTAGGTTGGTCCACCCCCGGCTCGTGACGCGCTCGACGTGGGCGCCCCATCTGAGCGCGTTTCGTCCACCGGTGGTGCCGGTCGCGAACCGGTTGGTGCCGTACCCGCCGGTTTCAACCTGCGCCGAGGCGGTGGGGTTCCCGCCAAGCCGGGTGCGCAAGCTGATCACGCCACCGATGGCATCGGCGCCAAACACCGCGCTCTGCGGGCCGCGTACGACTTCCATCCGGTCCATACCGAAGGCGCTGAGGTGTCCGAAGTCGAATCCGCCGCCGAAGCTGTTCATCCGGATGCCGTCGACGAGCACCAGCGTGTAGTCGGACTCGCCGCCCCGTGGGAAGAGCGACGTCAGGCTGCCCGCCCCGCCGGTGTGCGCCACCGTGCCGCCAGGCACCAGGGCCAAGGCCCCTGCCACCGTCGACAGTTGCCGGGCCTGCAGATCGACCTGCGACAGCACCGAGACGTTTCCCGGTGCTTCCGACAGCGGTGTGTCCACGTAGGCTGCCGAGACGACAATGGCCTCGGAGATGGCCGACACACGCAACGACAGGCGAACCTCAGCGATCGCGTCGGAGCGCACGTCGATCGCAGCAGGGTCGGACCGGAACCCCTCCACTGAAGCCATCACCGAATAGGTACCCAGTCGGAGATGATCGATTGTGCACGTACCCGAACTTCCGGTACGCGCCTCCCGGGTCAGACCGTTGGTGGTTCTGACCAGAACCAGGGCAGCAGCCACGGGCTGGCCCTGTGGATCGACAACAGCCACACGAAGCGACGAGAGAACTGTGTCGAGAGCGGCGGCCGGCGCCGGCACGAACAGCAACGCAATGATGATCGGGAAACGCAGCAGACGAACCATGCGACCTCCTGCCGGTGTGACCTCGCACCGGTAAGTCCGCGTCCCGGCCCGGTTGGGAAGGGCTGGCGCGGCGGAGTTGATCGAACGTTCGAATCGCCAGGTGTCCTGACTTGCGAATCGTCGCGCGCGCACCACGTCTTCCCGGGCCGTTCGTGGCTCAGTGACGGGCACCCTCTCGAGCAGGGGGCCTTCGATGCGCTCGCTCCTCGCTTACAGTGGCGGGACCGTGTGGGTTTTTCACCCAACTTCCCTGGTCGACCGAGCAGAAGCGGCAGTTGCCAACCGCGAGTATAGCATGGCAGAATCCGAAGTTGCCCCTACACAACAGTGCGACTCAACAGGGCGGCCGATGAGGAACCCATGAGCAAGAGTTCCACCGTCACCGTTCGCGACACCCCGGTGATGGATGTGTCTACGGTGATTCCCGGCGGCTTCATGATGCACGGCGAAACCAGAGTTGCGCAGGCCGGTCTTCTCGACATCAAGGCCAAGCTGGACGCGGGGCAACCGCTCAGTTTGTCGGAGGGCGTGAGGCTTTTTGAGTGCCCGGACCTGCTTGCCGTCGGCTGGCTGGCGAACCGGGAGCGCGAGAAGCGCCACGGGCATCACACCTTCTACAACCACAACATCCGGCTCGAGGCCACCAATGTGTGCGTGGCCAACTGTCTATTCTGCTCGTTTGCCCGCCTGATGCCTGGCGACAAGGACGCCTACACGTTGTCGCTCGAGCAGGCCTGGGAGAAACTGCGCGGTCGCGCCGGCGAGTCGCTGACCGAGGTGCACGTGGTGAACGGCCTGCACCCCGACTTGCCGTTCTCCTACTACACCGAGTTACTGAGCGGCCTGAAGCGGATCCGGCCCCACATCCACCTGAAGTGCTTCACGGCGGTGGAGATCGCGTTCTTTGCCGATACCTTCGGAAAGACCGACGAGCAAGTGTTGCGGGAGTTGATGGCGGCCGGGCTCGATTCCCTGCCCGGCGGCGGGGCCGAGGTGTTCGCCGAGCGCGTTCGTAAGAAGATCTGCGACGACAAGTGCGGCGCCGACCGCTGGCTTCAGATTCACCGCACGGCTCACCGCCTGGGCATGCGATCGAATGTGACCATGCTGTACGGGCACATCGAAACGTATGAAGAGCGCGTGGATCACATGTTGCGGGTGCGGGCGCTGCAGGACGAAACGGGCGGATTCCAGGCCTTCATTCCGCTGGCGTTCCATCCCGACAACAACCAGATGCACAAACTGCCGGCCCCGCCAGCTTCCGACACCCTGCGCGTGCATGCCGTGGCGCGGCTGATGCTGCCGAATGTGCCACACGTGAAGGCCTTTTGGATTGCGACCGGCGTGGATGTGGCACAGACGTCGCTCTGGTTCGGCGTGGACGATCTGGACGGCACGGTGAAGGAAGAGAAGATCTACCACATGGCCGGCGCCCGCACGCCAGAGATGATGACCACCGCCCAGATTCAGGCCATTATTCGAGCCGCCGGCCGCTCCCCGGTCGAACGCGACACCCTCTACAACGTCATCGG
>CAYHRK010000086.1:0-14059 GCA_964358795.1 uncultured Vicinamibacterales bacterium | reverse complement strand
GCGGCGGAAGGCGTAGTACGCCGGGATTCCCGCCAAAATGATGAGCGCCCCCCACATTGACGGCCCGGGCCGGCCGGAGATGGCCGCCACCATGATCGCCAATGAAGCCAGCACGAAAACCGCGGGCGCCAACGGGTAGCCCCATGCCCTGAACGGCCGCGGCTCGTTCGGGTTGCGCCACCGCAGGACGAACACCACGCTCACCGCGATCGCCGAGAACAGCAGCACCGCGAAGCCCGTGTATTCGGCCAACTGATCCTTGGTGTCGGTAAGAATCAGCAATGAGCTCCACACCGTCTGGGCGATGATCGCGACCCACGGCGTGTGAAAGCGCGGGTGCACGCGAGCGGCTGCATCGAAAAACGCGCCGTCGCGCGCCATCGCGAAGTACACCCGCGGCCCGGCAATCGTCATCGCGCTCAGACTGCCCAGCAGCACCACCACCGCGAGCGCGCCCAGCAACTGCGCGGCCAGCGGGCCAAGCAGCCGGTCGGCCGCCACCATCGCGATTTCCGACTGTGCGACAGAGCCGATCTCGGCAATCGGCACGGCGTAGATGTAGAGGAAGTTTAGGCCGAGATACAGCAGCACCACGGCCACCGTACCCATCGCGAGCGCCTTCGGCACGTTGCGGCCCGGGTCGCGAATCTCCTCTGCCACGTACGACGCGGCGTTCCATCCGCTGTAGGAGAACATCACGATGATGAACGCCAACGACCAGTTGAACGACGCGCCCACGGGCGTCGCCGCCTGCAGGTTGGCGAAGCTGCCGCGGCCCACACCGAGCCCGATCGCCACAAACAGCGCCAGCGCGCCCACCTTCACGGCCGCCAGCGTGTTCTGCACCAGGCGCCCTGGCCCGAGGCCGCGAATGTGGATGGCCGCAAGCGCGACGATGATGGCAAGCGCCACCAGCGTCCTCGGCGAAAAGACCAGCGGCACAAACGGGAGCGGGATCGTGAAGAACGGCGTCGCATCGCTCGCGACCGGCACGAACCGCCCCAGGTAGTCGGCGGCCCCCAGTGCGCCCGCCGCAATCGCACCCGCAAACCCCGCGACAAACGACGTCCACCCGGTCAGGAACGCGACGAGCGGCCCGAACCCCTCGCGCAGATACACGTATTCGCCGCCCGACCGGGGTCGCAGCGTGGCCAGCTCGGCGTACGCCATGGCGCCTGCGAAGGCGAGCAACCCGCCCCCTAGCCACACCGCCAGAAAGGCCACGGGGTTCGGAATGATCTGTGCGATGATCCCCGGGGTGATGAAGATCCCGACGCCAATTACATTTGAGATGACGATGGCGGCGGCGTCGATCGGACCGAGCCTCCGCTCCAATCGAAGGGACGGCGCGTGAGAAAGAGTGGGCACCTTCGCATTATAGTTGTGCCGCGCCTGATTCCCGTGTGTTGGTTCACCACGTGGGTGATGGTCATGCCAGTCTCCCTCCCGACTGAACCCTCCGGCCAGCAACCGCCTGACCCGACGATCAAGGCGCGCCAGACGATGGTGGCCGAGCAGATTGTGGCGCGCGGCGTGAGGCACGCCGGCGTGCTGGCAGCCATGCGCGAGGTGCCGCGCCACCTGTTTGTGACCGACGTCGACCGGCCCAACGCCCACCTCGATTCGCCGCTGCCGATTGGCCACGGCCAGACCATCTCCCAGCCCTACATCGTCGCGCTGATGACCGAGCTTGTGCGGCCCGCGCCAACGGATCGAGCGCTCGAGATTGGTACGGGTTCAGGCTACCAGGCTGCGGTACTGTCGAAGCTGGTGTCGCACGTCTTCACGATCGAGCTGGTCGACGACCTTGCCCGCACCGCGCAAGTCCGGCTGGCACAGTTGGGGTACCGCAACGTCACGGTGAGGCAGGGGAACGGGTGGAACGGGTGGCCCGATCGGGCGCCCTTCGACATCATCATGGTGACCGCCGCCCCAGACGAGATTCCGGAAGCGCTCATCGCCCAACTTCGCCCGGGCGGCCGGCTGGTGATTCCGGTTGGCCCGACGCACGACGTGCAGGATCTCGTGCTGGTCGAGAAAAACGCGGCTGGAGCGACGACGCGGCGCACGATCATTCCAGTACGATTCGTGCCGCTGTTGAGGGTGAAACGTCCTGCTGACTTCTAGCGAAGCGCCGCCTCAAAATGCCGGACCCTCTCGCGGGTGATCGCCGGCATCGCCATCGTGTCATTCCCGCGAAAGCGGGAATCCAGGACTGGACCCCCGCCTTCGCGGGGGTGACGACCAACCTGCTTCATTCGGAAAGTTGAAAGGCCCACAGCAGATGTCTACTGTGTCAGCAGTTGTCTCTGGACTTTCGCCTTGGTCAGCTTCACGTACGGCGCGGGGCCGTACTTCACGAATATCTCGACCTGCGCATCCTGAAACAGTTTGTGCATCAGCATCTGAGCCCTGGGCTGTTCGCTCGTGAAACCCCAATTGGCGCGAACCGTGAGCGGCTTGCTGGTCGCCGATGCCGCCAGGGCGTCCGGCCCCTGCAGCACCAGAAACGACGAACCGAGCTCTTCGGCGTCTCCCAGGAACCGGAAGACCGACAGGATCTGCAAGCCGCTGAGGGTGGCTTTGCCCGTGTTGGTGACCGTGAACGACGCGCTTGGCACCAGCTTGTTCTTACCGTCAACCACGCCTTGATCGAACCACCCGGTCGTGAGATTGCCCACTTTGATGGTGCGGGCAAGATCGATCGTGGTGCCGCTGCATCCCGCGATCCCGACGATGGTGACTAGCAGACATGCGGCACGCGCGCGTGCGAGACGAATGCTCATGGAACTCCTGCTGTGCTAAGTGGTTAGTCACCACAAAAACACCGTGGGTTCCACTATATCAATACTCCCGTACCTCCACTCGCTTTCGGGCTTCCTCGCGCGTGATGCGGCCGGCTCTGAGCGCCGCGAGATCGCTGCCCTTGATGCGGATCAGGATCGTCACCACGTCATAGGCATTGTCACCCTCTAGGCGGCGCGTTTCGGCATCGCGCGCGGCCACCGTCAGCCATTCGTTGTCGCCGATCGGCAGCGCCTGGCTGTGATCCAGCATGGCTTCGACCAGCGCGTTCTGGACGGCGGCGGTGTACTGTTCGTTCGGATCGACGGTGAGATCCAGCGCATTCGCCGAGTCCGGCGCATTGGGCGCATTCGGCGCAACGGCGGCTGTGCCTGGCTTGGAGGCTGCGGCCGTGGTCGACCCCTTCGCGGCGGCCGGCGGGCGTGAACGAGACGGGTCGCCCGGCAGAGCAGACCCACCGGCCATCGTCGATAACGGCGCGACTTGCAATTCGAGGAGCCGGATGGACTGATCGAGCTCCCGGCGCTGCGCCGGATCGGCGACGGTCTTGACCATGCTGCGCAGCGATTCAAGCGCAGAGGTGGCGCCGGCATGGTCGCGATCGAGCATGCGCCAGCTCCAGACCAGGCTTTGGCGCATGGCAGGCACGTCCACATCGAAGAAAATGCCGTACCCGTCCAGCTTGAATCCGCGGGCGCGGGCGTTGCCGCTCAGCAGCATCATCTCTTGAGAGACCGATCGCCATTGGCGGCTCACCAGGCGTGCACCTTGCTGCACGGCCGTCTCGAGGATGCCTTCCATCATCGCCAGGTGGTACCGCGCGTCCGCTTGCGGATCGGCAGCAGGAACGACCGCTGCGGGCCGTCCCTGTGCTCCGGCCGGCGCCGTTGCCAGAAGTGCGCACGCCACGAACATCAGCCCGTTCACACATCGTCGAGCGCTCACGTCACACCCCTCCCTCGCACCTGTCACCTGCCCTAATGGCTACTGCTGCCGCTGTGACACGCGCACCAGATAGTTCAGCATGTCACGCTGCTGGGACACCACCGCGCCTGTTCGTCCTTCGAGCGCGCCCAGCCCATCGGCCATGCGCGCCAGATCGGTGCGGCGCTTCGTGTCGAAATCCCGCACCGCCTGCGTGATGCGAAGCGCCAGTTCGCGCTGCTGACGGGACTCGCTGGCCTCGATCAACTGCCGTACGCGTCCCAGGAACTCCTCGTCGCTCATCGCACGGCCGCCTCGGGCCGCCACAACACGCCCAGGCTGAGCCGACGAAGCGGCCACCGCCTGTGGCCCCAGTTCCCCGCGAAGCCGCTGTTCGAGCGCGGTCAACTCGGCCCGCCACGGCGCGTCGGACCCCGACACCGACGGCTGCGCCGCGGCAAAGGCCACGCGCGGTTGAACGGTGCCAGGCGCCGCCGCCTGCTGCCAGCCTGTGCGCACATGAAGGCCCTGAGCGCCGTACTGCACCTCGAGACCCGAGATCCCCACCGACACACCCACGACGAGCGCGGCGGCCGCCAGTTGCGCCCACGCGGGCATCTGGGGAACCGCGAGCCACGCGAAGCGCCCGCGCACAGGCGGCGTGTCGCGCACGATGCGGAAGTCGAGCACGGTTTCGGGCGGCGTCCATGCCCGCAACCCGTCGCGCGCGCCGCGCAACTGCGCCATCTCGGTGGCGCAGGCCGGGCATGCCGCCAGATGCGCCTCGAACCGTTGCCGTTCTGCCGCGTCGCCCTCGTCGTAGAGGTACGACATCAACACATCCGCATTGCCGCAGTCTCGTCGGTCGTTCATGATGATCTACCTGTTGCCCCTGCCGGGGCCGCACCGCGCCGCTGGAGCTCCCGCCGCAGCACGGTCAGGCCCTGGTAGAGGCGGGTCTTGACCGTACTGAGCGGACACCCCTGCAGCTCCGCGATTTCCTGAAACGTCAGGCCGTGATACTCCTTCAAGAGGATGGCGGATCGCTGCTCGTCGGGCAGCGTCAGCATCGCCTTCGCCACGTGCCGACTCAGGTCGTCACGCGCGACGACGTCCTCGATCGAGTCGACGTGGCCGGTGTCGGCCGGCACCAACTCGGCGATGTCCACGCCGTCGGGAGGCTGGACAAATGGCGCCCGCCGATCGCGCCGCATGAAGTCGCGGCACAGGTTCAGCGTGATCCGATACAGCCACGACGAGAACTTTGCCTGCCCCTTGAAACCCGGCAGCGCCCGAAACGCCCTCAAGAAGGCGTCCTGCACGACGTCGCGGGCATCTTCCTCGCGGCCAATCTGCCGGTACGCCAGCGCGTAGATCGGCCGCTCCCAGCGCAGAATCAGCTGGTTGAAGCTGTCGGAGTCGCCCGCCACGCTTCGTGCCACGAGCTCTTCGTCGGTCAACGTCATGGTTGGGACAACGCCGAGTCACTCCTGCGCCGCGCGTCGCCGGTCCCTGCCAAGCGCACTCGTCTTGTTAGACGCGCCAGGCCGCTCGCCAGCCGGGGGTGCCGCGGAAAAACACGCGAGGCCTTGAGCGAGATTATAGGCCGGCTAACCCATTTCGGAAGAATCCCTTAGCGGGTTCTTTCCGGCCGCTGTAGAATGCGCCCGGCACCTATGTTCTCTTCACCGCTAGCCTCCGGCCCGGTTGTCCGATTGCTGGCCGCCACCGACCGGCTGGCCGACATCCTGCCAGCCCTCCACGCCAGGGCTGCCGAGGCCGCCGGCGCCAGCGTGTCGGTGCTGCTCGAACTGGAGGCGGGAACCGACAGGCTGCGTCCCACCTCGGGCTCGGGCGTCGATGACCTGGCAGCGGAGGCGTGGCTGGCCGGCCCTCTCGATGTGGCGATGGTTGCCGACATTCTGGCCGCCGGTCGGCCGTGCCAGATCGGCTCGCTTGCCACGGCTTCACCGGAACTGGCGCGGCGCCTGGGGACGCCGGCCGCGATCGTCGCACCGATTGTGTATACCGGCCAGCGGCTGGGTCTGCTGATGCTGGGCCTTCCGGCAACAGCGCATGTGCGTAGGTGGTCCAGCGCCGTGACGCAATGCGCGGATGCGATGGCGTTGGCGCTGTCCCGTTCACGCCTGCTCTACGACACGGCACTGCAGCGCGACCTGCAGGAACTGGTGGCGACGCTGGGCCGCGGCGGCACACCGACGTTGTCGTCCGAACGGTTCGAGGGTTTCTGTGCGGACGTGGCCAGGTTGTTTGGGGCCGATCGCGTCCTGTTGTGGCGGCACGATCGGGAAGCCCGCCGCCTGGTGTTGTTGTCGGCCTCCGATCCCACGTTGATCGGGACCACGCCGACGCTGCCGGCAACCGATGCCGGCAGTCTCGTCGCAAGCGCCCTGCGCCAGCAGCGGGCCGGTTTTGTGATGACGGCAGGCACCCAGGAGCAGCCGGCCGAGCTGAAGGCCGTCGTGCCGCTGCGTGGCCGGCGCCGGGCGCTGGGCTTACTCGTGTTCGAGGGGATTCGCGTCAGCCCTGGCGATGAGGAGCGCACGCTCGACCGGTTGACCGGGCTCAGTCATCAACTGGCCAACCTGCTCGACGCCGCTCAGTTGCTCGATGAGGTCCTGCGTACGCGTCGCGAGCTCGAGAACACGTTCGACTCGATGCGCGATCTCGTGCTGGTCTGTTCGTGCGACGGTCTGGTGACCTATGCGAACGCAGCGGCCGCCCGGCGCCTGGGGCGGCAGGGCTTGGCGGTCGTGTCGTCCCGGATTGGCGATCTAGTGGGCGAGGCGCTAGCCGAACACGTCGGACGATTCTGCCGGAACGCGACCGCCGACACAGAAAGCCAGACGACCGAAGTTGACGATCCCATCCTGGGCGGTACTTTTCAGGTGACGTTGACGCCGCTGGTCAACGAGGAGCGCGCCCTGCTCGGTTCCGTGCTGCTCGCCCACGACGTGTCGGAAGAGCGACGGCTTGAAACAGAGCGCTCTGGTCTGCGCGAGCGGCTGGCGAAGTCCGAGGCGCTCGGGCACCTGGTGGCCGGGATCGCGCACGAGCTGAACAACCCGCTGCAAGGCGTGCTCGGTCATCTCGAGCTGATCTCGCGGACGCACCAGCTACCGCCGCGCACGCTGGCCGTGCTGCGTCAGGTCTACCGGGAGTCGGATCGCGCGGCGCGGATTGTGCGTAATCTTCTGCTGCTGGCCGGCTCCGGGCGCGTGGCGTTGCGTTCGATCAGCCTCAACGCCGCGGTTCGCCGGGCGCTGGCGCTGCGCGCCTCGTCGTGCCGGCAGGCGGGTATTGCTTTGGTGCGCCGCCTCGACGACGGCTTGCCGCGCGTGCTTGGCGACGCCCTGCTGCTGCAGCAGGCGGTGCTGAATATCGTGTTGAATGCCGAGCAGGCGGTGACCGAATCGGGTGGCCGCATCGAGATCCGTACCGCGTATTCGCCCAGCCGCCACATGGTGTCGCTCGAGATTCACGACAGCGGTCCTGGCATCGCTGCCGAGGCGCTGGCGCGGGTGTTCGATCCCTTTTTCACGACCAAGCCCCACGGCAGCGGTCTCGGCCTGGCGATGACGCACCGTATCGTCCACGAACACGGCGGGAAAATCGGCGTCGCCAACCATCCGAGCGGTGGTGCCGTATTCACTGTGCAACTGCCGGCCGCTTCTATGGTAAAATAACACCCACGAACGCACATGGACGACGTTTTTCTCACCACAGAGGAAGTGCTGGAGTACCTCCAGGTCAACCTGCGCACCGTGTACCGGCTGATCCGCGCGGGCAAGATCCCGGCGGTTCGCGTGGGCCGGCAATGGCGGTTCCGGAAGGCTGATATCGACCTGTGGCTCCAAGGCCAGCGCACCTCGACTGCCGGCAGCCGGGAGGGTGTTTCGGTCACCAGTCCATTGCCGGTCGGCAACGAGCGCGCCGCCACACGGCGCCCGCGCGTTTTGGTGGTGGACGATGAAGCGAGCATTCGGGACGTGCTGACCAGCACGCTGGCGCTGGCGGATTACGACGTGGAGGCGGCACCCGACGGAAGGGCCGCCGTCGCACGCCTGCGCGCGGCCGCCTACGACCTGCTGGTCACCGACCTGCGGATGCCCGGCATGGATGGGTTGGCGCTGATCCGCGAGGCACGCCGGTTGTCCCCCACCCTGCCCGTGATCATCATCACGGCGTATTCCACCGAGGCCAGCGCGATCGACGCCATCAATCTAGGGGTGCAGGGCTACCTGACCAAACCGTTCCGCATCGCCAAGATCCTCAGCACCGCTGCCAAAGCCCTGGGCGAGTAACTCACCTTTCGACACATTATCGCTGTATGTTCGCCCTCTGCCATGGCCTGGGCGTGCGCGCAACTACCCGTTTCTGTATAGTTCTTCCATGCCTTGCAAAATTCTTCAATGTCATATAAAGTCCTATTAATGACTGCCGATAAGGGTTAATAGGATGCCAGTATCGCTGAAGGCCAATCGTTCGACTGCAGACCCCTACTTGACCACGGCGGAGGTGTTGCGCCGCCTCCGGGTCAATGTCCGGACCGTCTACCGGCTGATCGCGCTGGGCGACCTGCCGGCGGTAAGGATCGGACGGCAGTGGCGAGTCAGCCCCGGCGATCTGAATTTCTGGCTTCGGCGCCATGGCCCCGAAGCAGCCCTGGGTCCGGTTCCTGTCGTAGGCACGCGTGGCAGGCAGCCGGAACACACCAATCGCGTGTGCCACCCCGATGAAGACGGGGTATTCTTCCCTGGAGAACGATCATGAAGAAGAAACTGTTGCTGCTGGGCGTCGCGGCCGCCGTCGTCGCCCTGGCACAGCCGCTGGCCGCCGCAACGGCCACCAGCAACGTGACGGTGTCGGCGACGGTCAGCGCCACCGCCAAGTTGACATTGAGCGCCGCTACGCTCACCTTCCCGAACAACGACCCGGACACGACGCCCAGCATCACGGCGTCGGAAGGGGCGATCACCGTCACGGCCAAGGGCAAGACCAGCACCGCCGGCAGCATCACGCTCACCGCGGTCGCCTCTGCCGACCTCACGTCGGGAACCGACGTGATCGCTGTGTCGAACATCACCTGGACGGCGAGCGGCGCCGGGTTCGTGGCCGGGACGATGAACAAGACGACGGCGCAGAGCGTCGGTTCGTGGACGGGCTCGGGCAACCGGACCGGCACGCAGACCTACGCGTTGGCCAACTCGTGGTCGTACGCGACCGGCAGCTATGCGGCCACGGTAACCTATACGCTGACGGCTCCGTAATCTTATCGTCCTGCGGGTCTTGCCGGTGCCGCCGGGGCGCGGACCGTTTATACTGGTGGGACTGATGTCGACACCGGCCCGACACGACCGCGCGCTTCTCGTGGCAGCCATGATGCTGGCGACGGCGCTTCCAGCCGTCGCCGCCACGCGGAATCGAACGGCCACCGCCACGGCCACCGTCAGCTCGCGCGTCAAGCTCAGCATCTCCAGCAGCACGCTGGCCTTCCCCAACGCCGACCCGGATGTGACGCCAGCCATTGCCGCCAGCGGAGGACCGCTGACGATTACGGCCAAGGCCAGCACGACCATCGGAAGCACGGTTCAACTGGTGGTCGTGGCCAGTGGCGACCTGCTGTCTGGCGTCGATCAGATTGGCATCTCGGCCCTGAAGTGGACCGCCAGCGGCTCCGGCTTTGCGGCCGGCACCATGAGCAAGACGGCTGCGCAAACCGTCGCGTCTTGGGTCAGCTCGGGTTCGTGGACAGGTACGCAGAGCTACACGCTGGACAATGCGTGGACCTACGCCATGGGCGCCTACTCCACCACGCTCACCTATACGTTGACAGCACCCTAGGCCGGCCATCCCATGTTGCATGTCCGGATCGCACCGCTCCTTATGGCCTGTGCCACCAGCCTGGTGTGGTGCGGGCTCGGTACGCCAGCTTTTGCGCAGACGCTGGTCCTGAGCCTCTCGCCGTCGACGATCACCTTTTCGGCCGCCGATCCCGACACGACGCCTACGATTACGGCTCCATCGGTCACGGTGGAGTATGAAGTGGAAGACAACGGATCGAACAACTGGCGCATTACTTTGCTGGCTGGCGGTGATCTCACGACGGGTTCGGCGACAATTGCCATCACGAACGTCACGTGGACGGCCACCCCAGCGCCGCCATTCCAGGCCGGCACGCTCAGCAAGACCGTGGCCCAGACACTGGCCAGCGGAACGGGGATTCCCAACCAAACGGGAACTGTGGTTTTCAGGCTGGCAAATTCATGGACCTACAACGTCGGCACCTATACCGCCTCGGTCGTCTTCACGCTCTCGGCACCCTGATCGCGCTCTCGGCGGCTGCGGCCGATCCGGCAGGCGCAACCGGCAGCGCACAGGATCTGCTGTCGGTGGAGGTGACGCCGCTGCGCGCCGAGTTGAAAATGGTGCCGGGCGCGTCGCTGACCCAGGCCGTCACGGTACGCAACGACGGCACACAGCCGATCCACATGTACGCGCGGGTCGACGACTGGTTCCTCTCGAAGGATGGGACGCCGCAGTTCAAGCCCAGCGACCCCACCGATCCGTTTTCGGCGGCAGCGTGGCTGAAGCTCAACCCCACCGACCAAATCATCCCAGCCGGCAAAGCGGCCATCGTGCGGTTCACGATGGCGGTGCCGCACGGTGTCGCCGATGGGGGATACCGGGCGGCAGTGATGTTCGAGTTCGATCCGTCCGGCACATCGCCGCAGTCGCAGGGGCGCGATGTCCGGTTCCGCAGCCGTGTGGCCACCATCGTCTACGCCACGGTCGGCAAACCCGCGATCGCCGTCGAGATGACCGATCTGCAGATCTCGGTACCCAAGGACCGTCCACCGGAGGTTGTCGCCACGCTAAAGAACACTGGGCGGACACATGTCCGTACCACTGGGACGGTGATCATCTACGGACCCGGCGACTCGATCGTGCGCAAGCTGACGGTGCCCAACGTCCCTGTGCTGCCCGAGAGCGAGCGCGACGTGCACGTGCCCACAAGCGACGACGCGCACCCGCCACTGCCCGCGGGACGCTACCGCGTGGAAGTTCGCATCGACGTCGGCCTGCCGTCGCTGCTGGTCGGTGAAACGACGTTGGAGATTCCACCCCGGTGAAGCCGCGTCCGGGCTGGGGGCTGGCGCTGGCGCTTGTCCTGCTGGCAGCCGGGCCGTCGCTGGCGCAACAACCCTCTGTGCAGATTACCGGTGCCGCCCAGGTCATGACGGGCGACGATCTGCGCCTGGCCGGCCAGCGGCGGGTCGATCCCGACCTCTCCGTGATCTGGTTCGACCGCGGCACACGGCTGGGGGCTGTCCGGTTCGAATTCGGCGTGACGCGGCGCGACGAGAGGGCCGTGCTCAGCCGGACGGCCATCAGCCTCGACGAGGTGACGTTTGCCGGTCTGTCCTGGTCGATCGCCGGCGGCGACGTGGCCGCGCGTCCCGCCGTCCGCGACTTCGGCCTGGCGAATCTGTTTGCGCCAGACGTCAGCTTCGAAGGCGCCGCCGTCCATGGCTCCAACGGCAAGGTGTCGATTCACGCCGCTGGCGGCCGATTCACGGTCCTTCGAAACATCTTCGGAACCGACGTCGACACCATCGAAGAAACCGTGTTCCAGGGCGAAGTCACCGTACGCCCTACTCCCGAGGTCGAAGCGTTCGTGCGCGGATCGCGGGTCCGTAACGGCGACATCGGCGCGTACTCGTCGCTGGTTGACGCGAGCCAGGATGTCGGCGCTGGCCTTCGATACCGCCCGTCCGGATCGTGGCAAGTCTCGCTTGACGCCAGCGCCAGCGCGTTTCGCAGGCGCGGTTCACCCAGGTGGGAACGGGCTCCATCCGGACTGGCCGGGGCGCTGTGGAACGGCGCGCACGGCTCGTTCCAGATCGATCTGTACCGCTTCTCGGCCGGACGATTCGCGGCCGCCAATTTCCCGTACAGCGATCGGTCCGGCGCCTTCGTCAACGGCGACTACGATCTTGGGCGATTCGCCAAGGCGTATGGGGGCGTCGATGCCGCCCGCACGAATCTCGATCCTCAAGCGGCTGCCGCATCGCGTGTAGCGCTGCCGGAAGGCACGCAAGTGCGTGGATTCGGGGGGGTGCGGCTGCGCCTGACCGATCGGGCCACCATCAACGTGCGCGCAGAGACGGGCGCGCGGGTGCTTCGCCCCTCCTCGGTGCAGCCAGGGCAGGACAGCGACACAGGTCTGTGGGCCTTGGAGTTTCATCAGTCGCGGTCGCGCGGCAACATGTTCGCCCGGTACGAGCGCCGGTCGAATGTGGATGTGAGCGATCCTGGCGGGCTCAGGCTTCAGTCCGGATTTACGCAGCACGAGGTGTACTCGCAGTTCTTCAACCAGCTCGGTCGCGGCGCTCAGGTGTTCGCCTCCGCACATATCTCGCGGAGGGAAGATCGTGATGGCGGCGGGCAATCCAACTGGCAAGGCGGCGGCGGTGTGCAGGTGCTCATCAAGAACCGCAACCTGCGAGTCGAGGCCCTGCTCGGACGCACTCGGGACTGGACCACCGGTGTCGAGTCTCCGCGCGAGACGCTCTCGGCTGGCTTCTCGGGGAAGATCGCGCCCCGCACGTTTCTGTCGTTCGACCTTTTTCTGGACCACTCCTTCCCAGGGTTACCTGATGTCAGCCCGTGGATGACGCGATCGATGATTCGCGTCACCCATGCGTTCTCCTACGGCGTGGCTCACGGACTTGCGGGTTCGGCCGTCGCGAGCCGCCGCGTGGCGTCCGGCTCGGTGGACGGCATGGTCTTCGTCGATTGGAACGGAAACGGCGCGATGGATCCGGGCGACGAGCCGGCGAAGGGGATTGCGATCAACATTGGCCGGTTGGCCTCGCTCACCAGCGGCAATGATGGCCGCTTCGCATTCGGCCGCGTGCCAGCGGGTGCACAGGAAGTTGCGTTGGACGGATCCACCGTTCCGGCCGACTACGATCTCCCCGCCGAGTCGAGCCGTACGGTGACGGTCGATCGGAAGCACCCGGTGACGGTGTTGTTCGGCCTCTTACCGGTCGGCACGATCCAGGGTGTCGTGTTTCTAGACACAGACGGCGACCGACAGCGTGGCGACGCCGACGAGCCGATCGGCGACGCGGTCGCGGTGCTCGATGATGGCAGTCGATCCGCACAGGCGCGCGCCGGGCGCTTCCACTTCGGGGGCGTCCGGTTGGGCGATCACACCGTCACACTGCTGATGCAGTCGCTGCCCGATGGTGCGCAACTGACCGGTCCCGGCACCGTGGATGTGGCTCTGACGCGAGACGCCACGACGGCCCGTGTCACGTTTCTGGTCAAACTGGAGAAACGCCCGGAGATCCGCAAGGTGTTCCCACCGAAGAAGAAGTAGCCGGTTCCTGTAATTACTGCAGGTGTGGATTCTATGGGCTGGTGAGGACGAAGCGTAAGGGCACGGTCACGCCGCGCGGGTCGATGGGGCCGCGCACCGCGAAGGTAATGCGACCAGTCCGAACTCCGCTGCCGACCCAGCGCCCCACCGTCTGGGGCTCGTGGTCGCGCAACATGCCCGCCTGCGCGCCTTCTCCGGTCGCCTCGAAGCTGATCGAGGTGACGCCGTCGGCCGCCCCGCCGCCGTTCAACCGATCGAGCGGAAACAACGGCTCCATCGTCAGGACCACTTCACCGCTCTGCGACGTCCGGGAGGCCGCGCGGAACTCGATCGACTGCGCGAACGTCGCCCCATCCAATCCCGTTTCTCGGGGCTCGAGCGTCAACACGTCACTCGACACCCGGACCGAGGATATCGGACTGATGGTGGCGTTGAACTGAAGGACCGCCACCGGGCTTTGGGCGCACAAGCCCGCGGCCGACCCGACGAGGATCACAAATGCCGTGACGGCCAGGCGGTGGTGGCGTGGACGGATCGCCATTCTTGGGTGATCACAATGCTAGATCCACGCCAGGTCCCCCGCAACGTCACGAAGGACATCTCGCTGTAGGACTCAGAATGACACGATAGGACAACAACGAAGTCGACAGTGTCACATGGCTCCCTTTGAAGACACGAAGGGAGGCATCTCCCCTTCGTATGGCCTGTAGTACAGTGTACGGTTTATGTTATCGAGACACCCGCGCGCGTGGCTCGCTGCGGTGGCTTTCGGACCAGCCGTGCGGATGTACCCGTCATGATTCAGCTCGCGTCTCTAACCAAGTCGTTTGGCGATCGCGTCCTGTTGCGTGAGGTCACCTGGCAGTTGGCCGATCGCGAGTGCGTGGGGCTGTGCGGGCCCAACGGCGCCGGCAAGACCAC
>CAYHRK010000085.1:1227-14099 GCA_964358795.1 uncultured Vicinamibacterales bacterium | reverse complement strand
CACCCCGATCTTGGGGTAGGATGCCCTCAACTACGGCTCGTGTTACAGGAGGGGATATGCAGTCCCATCAAAAACCCGACGCAGACCGCAGAGAGTTCCTCAGGATAGCGGGACTGGGAGTCGCGGCGGCCGGAACCTTGTTCAACGGCACCGCCTCGGCCCAGGGAGCTTCAGTCGCGCGTCAGCTGACCGAGCCCGAGAAACTGTCCCGTATCGCCTCCTGTTGCTGGCCGCCCCGTCTGCTCTTCAAGGCGATAGGCGGGCGTCAGCCGAGCGAGGAGGCACTCTCGCTGAGAAAGAAGTACGGGGAAATCACCATGCTCGATTTCCCGCAGTGGACCAAAGATACGTATCCCGGGGTCTATCACCTCGACCTCTGGTCGGATGTCTTCGGTGATCCCGCCGACGCCTCGCAGTACAAAGAAACGAGAATCGAACGGGACGGCCGGACGTTCAGCCAGTTCCGCTGGGATCCCTCAGCCCCGTCGTCACGGAAATGGCTGGAGAAGCTGGCCGCCACCATGGCGAACACGAAAACGGTTTGCCAGCACATCTCCAACAACGCCCCCCAGAATCTCGCCGATCCCGATGACGAGAAACGCAAGGAAGGTGTCCAGACGGCCAAGATCTGGATGGATGCTGCGGCCGTGCTTGGCGCGAAGACGATGCGCGCCAATACCGGAGTGTCGGGCACACGGATCATGCCCGAGGCCGCGCCGCACGAAACCGGTTATCCCAAGAACGACAAGATCGTGGTGTATCTGAAGCAGTGCATCGAGTCCTTCAAGGAGCTGGCCGACTACGGGGAGAAGGTTGGCGTCAAGATCACCATCGAGAACCACTGGGGACTGTGCGCCAACCCGATGAACATCCGGATCATCATGGATGAGGTGAACCACCCCTACTGCGAATGCACGCCCGATTTCTGCAACTGGGAGAACGAATACCACCTCTTCCATGGGCTCGAAGCGGTCATGCCCTACACCCATACGCATGTGCACGGCAAGTACTGGGACCGCTGGAAAACGCCGGAGAAGGACTGGAACGACGTGGCGCGATCGGTCCGCATCCTGAATGCCCACCGGTTCAAAGGCACCATCGCCCTCGAGTACGAGCACGGACCGGTGGACGGTATCGAAGGGTCCAAGCTGCTGATGAAAGAGGTGCTGGCGGCGTTGTAGGGTGGATACGCCGCTGCACCACCGACAACCAGGGATCGGGAGACGTTCACCGAACGCGGCGTGAACTCCTCTCGACCTCCGGGCACGCCGTCACTTCGCCGGCGCGGCGGGTGACACGGGCTTCTGGCCGGCGAAGATGCGGTCGAGGCGCGCCACCACGTCCTTCAAGTACGCGGCGTCGCCCCCGTTGATCTCGGTCGTCACCCAGCCCTCGTAGCGGACCTCACCGAGGGCCTTCCGCACCTCCGGCCAGTCGACGTCGCCCTCCCCAAGGTTCTTCCACGCGAACTTCCCGTTCGCGCGATCCAGTTGGAAATCCTTGACGTGGATGCGGACGATGCGCGACCCGAGGGTGCGGACCCAGTCCTGGGGGAAACCGTAGAAGAGCATGTTACCCACGTCGAGGTAGGCCTTGACCCAGGGCGACGCGAATTCATCGACGTAACGCGCCATCTCGAGGGGGCTCAGGAGGAACTTGTTCCAGACTTCCTCGATCCCGATCACGACCTTCAGGTCCCGCGCGAAGGGCAGGATGCGCTCCCCGATCACGCTCTGCGATCGCGTCCACGCGTCCTTGTAGGAGGTCTCGGCATTCACCACCGCCGGGACCAGCAGCACCGCGTCCGCCCCCCAGAGCTTTGCGTTGCGCAGTGATGCCTCCATGCCCGCGACGCTCTTCGTCACCACTTCGGGATCGGCGCTCGACAGCGGGAACCGCCAATGATCCGCGTTCATCACGGAGTGGATCCGGAGCCCGGTCCTCGCGGAGGCTTCCTTGATCTCGGCGGCCACGGCAGCGTCGGTGATCGTGCTGATCTCGATGCCCTCGAAGCCGACGTCGATCGCCAACTGAAAGCGATCACGATAGCTGAGCTCCTTGGGGAGCATGGAGACGTAGACGGCCTTCTTCAGCCCGCCCTCTGCGGCCGCCGCAACGGCCGGCCGCGGCCGCAGCGCCGCCAGCGCCGATGCCGCCGCGGCCATTTCCAGAAACGCCCGTCGATCGATCCTCGTCATGCGGCCCTCCCTCGCTGCGGCAGTCTACTCGGTCGCCGCGCCAGACTCAAGATCTACCACTGGTGATCTACCACTGGTGACACCTGCCGGCTCCGGGTATAGAATTCCCCCGGAGTTATCGGAAGGCCCAGGAGCGGGCGACGATTGCCGGCGGTCGGCTGGCGCCGCGCGCGCCTCGGTGGCCGTAGCAAGGAGAACAGGCAGATGAACGATTCCAGAGACACCCGGGTCGGCCGCCGCGAGTTCGTGGGTCTGGCGGCAGCGGCCGCCGCCGGCATCACGATCATGAAGCCCAGCGTCGTCTGGGGCACCCAGGCCAACTCGGCCATCCGCCTCGGCCTGCTCGGGTGCGGCGGGCGGGGCCTCAACGTGACCGGCTCGTTCCTTACGCACACGGATGCCGTCGTCACGGCGATTGGCGACATCTTCCAGGACAACCTGGACATGGGCAAGCAGAGGCTGGACGCGGTGTCGGCGAGGTTGGGCAAGCCCGCGATCGACCCCGCGCGCATGTTCCGCGGGCCCAAGGCCTACGAGCACCTCTTCGCGTCCAAGGACGTCGACGCCCTCTACATTGCCACCCCGCCCTACTTCCACCCGGCCCACCTCGAGGCGGCCATCGCCTCGGGCAAGCACATCTACCTCGAAAAGCCGGTCGCGGTGGACGTGCCCGGTGCGAAGAAGATCATCGCGCTCGGTGAGCGGGCGAAGGGAAAGGTGAGCCTGGCTGTGGGCTTCCAAATCCGTCACGCCTCCCCGTACGTCGAACTGGCCAAGCGGATTCACGAGGGCCAGATCGGCGTGCCCGTCTCGGGACAGATCCACTACTTCGCCTCGGCGCTCAACCGGCCCGACTGGCCGAACGCGACGCCGGCGGAGCGGCGCCTCCGCAACTGGGTCCACGACAGGGTCCTCTCCGGCGACATCATCGTGGAGCAGAACGTCCACATCATCGACGCCACGAACTGGCTGCTCAAGGCCCACCCGCTGAAGGCGGTGGGATCCGGCGGCCGCACCGGCCGGACCGACCAGGGCGACTGCTGGAGCCACTACAACTGCGTCTTCACGTACCCCGGCGACGTCCACGTCAGCTTCGCCTCCACGCAGTTCGGCAAAGCCGCGTGGGGCGTGGGCATGCAGTACTACTTCACGAAGGGCTGCGCGGAGGCGCGCTACGACACGCCGGTCCGCATCTCCGGCGACACCACCTGGGAGTACCCGGGCCTCAAGCGGCCTGAGCCCACCGACCAAGCGGCCGCGGTCACCGGCAGATTCCGAGGCGCCCTCGACGATGCCGACTCGAACAAGCAGAAGGCGTTCATCGACAGCATCACGAGCGGCAACCTCATCAACGAAGCGGCCTCGGGCGCGGAATCGACCCTCGCCGCCATACTGGGGCGCAGGGCGGCCTATACCGGCGACGAAGTGACCTGGGAGAAGCTGATGAAGTCGAAGGAGGTCTGGGACCCCCGCATGGACTGGAAGCAGTTCGTATAGAGACGGTTTCAAGACCTGCGTGAGGCGGGCGATACCGGCCGCGAGAACGGGTCTTGGAACCGGCTGTCGGCACTGGCGAGAGCGCGTCGCGGAAGGCCGCGACCCGCCCGCGTCCTACTTCGTGCCCAGCGGCTCGACGTCGATTCGCCTGACGTAGATCTCCGCACCTTCGGACTGAATGAGGATCTTCCCCTCGGTGAGACCCGACCGGTAACCCTGGTTCACGACCTTTCCGTTGACGATGTTGGTGATGCGGTCGCCGTCCGCGATCACCTCGAGGCGTGTCCACTCGCCGTAGGGGCTCTCGACGTCCTCTCGGCCCCGGAAGCCGAGCCGGTCCTGCCAGTCCAGGTCCCGGCCGTACCAATTGATGCGGCCGCCCTCGAAATCCCGGCCCTCACCCCGAGCGTCGAAGACGGCCTCGCCGTCTCGGTCCTTGCCCGATCGTGCGCTCATGCGCGGGACGAGCTTCTTCCCTTCGGCGTCGAAGCCGGCCACGAGGATGAAGTCGCCAACGCCGCCCTCGATCACCTGCGCCTCGACGGAGCGCATCCATGCGCCGTTCCCGTCTGCGGCAGTGTTGCCGTCCGGGCCCTGCCCATGCACCAGGACTCCGCTGTCTCGAGCAGCATTCTTACGCTGGCCCCACGTCGCGAGGCCCCACCGGAATTCCACCACCAGGTGATAGTCGCGGTACGAGTCGCGGGTCACGAGGCCGCCCCACCGCTCGCCGCTGATTCGTATCGCCGGGGCGCCGTCCACCTGGTCCACGACGGTGAAGACGCGAAGGGGATCGTCCCGGTGGGAATCCACGAGCCACGTATAGAACGAGTCAAGGCTCTTCCCATTGAAGAGGTGGATGGCCCGGCCGGGCCGGATCGCCGTCTGGGTTGCGGTGCTCGCCGGCGAGGCGAGCGACAACAGGAGCAGAAGAGAAACCAGCACTCGCATCAGAGCCTCCGTAGCGCCTGGATGTAACGATGGTATTGTACCCCCACCTCGGCGCGGAGCTATACTCTCTGCGCTGATCCAGGAGGTGCCCGATGCGTTCAACTCGACATACCGTGCCCGTCTTCTCGGCGTTCCTGCTCGTATTGGTGCTGGCTCTATCCGCCGCCGCCCAAACCGCGCAGCCGCCCGCCGGCTTCGTCTCCCTCTTCAACGGCAAGGACTTTTCCGGCTGGAAGGTTCCCGTCGGGGACAACGGCCACTGGAAGGTGATCGACGGCGTCATCGACTACGACGCCCAGAGCGAGGCCCCGGAGGACAAGAACCTCTGGAGCGTCGCGGAGTACGGCGATTTCGTCCTGCGCGCTGAGTGGCGTATCAAGGAGACGCCCTTCATCAATCCCAACGTCCCGATCATCCGGCTCGACGGCACCCACAAGAAGGGACCGGACGGCAAGGAGATCAGGATCCCGGTTCCCGACTCGGACTCTGGCATCTACCTCCGGGGCTCGTCGAAAGCGCAGGTCAACATCTGGGGCTGGCCCATTGGCTCCGGCGAGGTGTACGGCTACCGCATGGACGAGAAGATGCCGCCAGCCGTGCGTGCGGGGGTAACGCCGAAGGCCAACGCCGACAAGGACATTGGCCAGTGGAACGCCTTCGAGATCACCATGAAGGGCGACCGCCTGACCGTCGTCCTGAACGGCGTGACCGTGCTCGACAACGCACAGCTCCCCGGCGTCCCCGCGCGCGGGCTCCTTGCGCTCCAGCACCATGGGCAGAAGAAGGATGGCGTGTGGGCGGGTCCGCCGTCCCTCGTCCAGTTCCGCAACATCGCCATCAAGGAGCTGAAGTAGGGCTGACTGCGTTCCGCATTCAACCGGCCCTGTAGACAACCTCGCCCTCGGCGATCGTGGCACGCACGCGAAGATCGCGTGAGAGCAACACCATGTCGGCGACGTAGCCCGACTCGATCCGGCCTCGCTCGCGGTCCAGGCCGATGGCTTTCGCCGGGGTGGTGGTCACGGTCGGCAACGCGTCGGTCAGGGTGCAGCCGGTGATGTCGATCAGGTTGCGCACGGCCTGGTCCAGCGACAGGATGCTGCCTGCCAGCGTGCCGTCGGCCAGCCGGGCGCTGGTCGAGTCCACGGTCACTTCGTAGTCACCCAACAGGTGTTTGCCCGCGGGCATCCCGAGTGCGGCCATCGCGTCGGTTACCAGGTTCAGCCGCGCGGCGCCCAACGCCCGCCACACGAGCTTGATCACCGACGGGTGGGTGTGGACGCCGTCGGCGATGAAGCCCACGGTCGTCCGGTCGTCGGTCAGCAGCGCGCCGGGCAGGCCGGGATCGCGATGCCCCAGCGCGGGCATCGCGTTGAAGAGGTGCGTGCCGTAGCGCGCGCCCGCGTCGAACCCTGCCTCGGCCTGCTCGTAGGTCGCCATGGAATGGCCTTCGCTCACCAGCACCCCGCGCGACGACAGCGCCGCGATGACGTCGAGCGCGCCCGGCAACTCAGGCGCGAGGGTCACGAGGCGGACACCCGTCTCGGGCGACCAATCCGCCACGGCGGCGACGTCGGGCAGGCGCAAATACCCGGGGTTGTGCGCGCCCTTTTTCTGCGGGTTGAGGAACGGCCCTTCGACGTGCAAGCCCAACGGCCGCGCGCCGCGGAAGCCGGCCGGCCGGCCCTCGGTGACGATCTTCCGGCCCGCGGCGATCTTCTCCAGGGGCGAGGTGATGATGGTGGGCAGGAAGGAGGTCACGCCGTAGCGCGGCAGCTTGGCGGCCACCCGCCAGATCACGGCCGGGTCGTCGGTGAAGTCGTCGCCCAACGCGCCGTTCACCTGCAACTCGATGAAACCCGGCGCCAGGATCAGCCCGGTCGCGTCCATCTCGTCCGCGCCGGCGCGGCACGGCACGTCGCTCGCCAGCCCCGCGGCGACGATGAGTCCCCGTTCGACCAGCACTGCGCCGCGCTCGATCACGGTGTCCGGGGTGTAGACGGTCGCGTTGCTGATGTACAACACGGTTGGTTCTCCTGTCATGGCTCAGCAGCTATTTCGACACCGCCGGCAAGCTCGCGGCCGCGATGGATTGGCCCACGCGGCGGCTCTTCTCGTCAGGCAACTGGATATTGACGCGCGAGGCGAGCTCCGGAAACTCGGCCGCCAGCACCGTGTTCGCCCCGTCCAGGATCAGTGGTCCGCCGCGACCGGAGGTGACACGGCCCAGGATCAGCACGTGCTTCAGATCGTAGAAGTCGGCGTAGTGCGCGACGGTGTAGCCGAGGTAGATCCCGATGCTCCGCCAGATCCCGGTCGCGCCCGCGTGACCGGCCTCGAGATAGCCCTGGACGTGCTTCAGCATGTCCGCCTTGGTGGCACCGGCCGGCAGCTCGATGCCGACCCTGGGCGCCAGGCGAAAGACACACTGCTGAGAGAAGTAGAGCGCGCCCACGCCGGCGTCGCCCGACCACTCGTCGACCGCCGCGGCGGGATTGTAGTCCACCGGGGCAAAGGCCAGTTCGTTCAGCCATCCGGTGATGGCGCCGCCAAGGTTGACGTAGCCTCCCGCCTCGCTGGACCCCAGCGCGATCCCCAGCACGCCGACATCCTCCAGCGACATCGCACCGGCCAGCGCGGTTACGTCACCGTCGTTGACTACCTCCAGCGGCACGCCGAACTCGGCGCGGATGCGCAGGAACAGGTCACGGATCTCGCCGTATCGATCGGCTGGGATGGCGCGGAAGAGCGATGCCACCATCGGCCGGTTGTCCACGAAGATGCCCGCCGAGCTGCCGCCGATCGCGTCCAGCCGCGGGAGCTTCGATTGCGCCAGCTTGAGCGCCGACACGATGTGATCGTAGTGGTACCCGGGATCGGTCTGCCCGGTCGGATCCCACACGATCTCCTCGCTGAAGATGGCCTGCCCATCCACCACCGCCGACACCTTCACATCGGATGCCCCCAGGTCGAACCCGATGCGGCAGCCGTCGAGGTGGCGGCCCAGCGGCTGCCCGCGTTCCTGCGCCGGAGGCACCTCGTCCGCCGCGCAGCGCACTACGGTGAACGGGTGGCCGTAGACCTGCTCGCCCATGAAGTGGTAGTCGAATGTCCGCGGACCATCCGCCGCGTAAGCCGCGGCGATGTGATTGCCGACGCTCCGCGGCCCGCCGACGTACACCTTCCACCCGCCGCGCGCCCAGAGCAGGAACTTGACCGTGCGCTCGGCGTAGGCCAGGTTGGCGCCGGCCCTGGGGTGGCCATCGGGAAACGCCACGGTCTCCACGCGGGACAGAGCCCCATCGGAGCGCTCCAGCCCGATGATCAGGGGCACACCCTGGCCCGACGCGGCGACTTCTCCGCGGAAGGCCCGGTTGGCAAGTACGGCGGGCCGGAATTCCGGCTCCAACGGTGGCACGAATCTCGGTGCGATCAAATGGAATGCAGATGACATGCGTCCCTCACGGGTCCCGCCAGGCGGGCGAGCGATCGCTGAGTATGTTACCCGAGACAGGCGCGACGGCGGAGCCTCGCCCTCAGCGGCGGGCGCCGAACCAGTAGCTCACCTTCACCAACAGCACATCGTCGGCCGGCGCCGTGAAGATGCGCGACGCGTCGGTGCTGAAGTCGAAGTCGCCCGCCGGCGCGCGATCACGTCGCTGCTGCGTCCAGACGATGAAGAGCGAGGATCCCGGGCGGAACTCCCACCGGAAGATCGCGTTCAGTCGCAACGAACGCAGGTTGAAATCGGGCTGCGCGATCGAGAAGGGAGCGGCTGGGCCGCCACCGTCGGGATCGATCGTGAGCTGGCCGCCCGAGGACGTGATCGTGCCGGCATCGATGCCGTATCGTACGAAGTCGTAGGTGCGCGGGGCGTACACCTCCTTGATGGCGCCGTAGTCGCCGGCTGAGATCAGGGGCTGAAGATAGACCTGCAGGGATGTTCGCGGCGAGGTGACCACGTTCACCCGGGTGGTCATCGACACTTCCGTCTGGCCGAGCTCGCCGAACACGTACCGGCTGCCGTAGGTCCGCGTGGCCAACGGATCGGCCACGGTGGCGAGGTACTGCGCGGCGACGATGTTGCGGCGGATCGTCGGGCCGGCTGTCAGGGCGAGCGCCGGCAGCGGCCGCCACGCCAACTGGAGGTCGATGGCGGTGGCCGAGGCGTTGAACTCGCGTGCCGTGTACGTGGCGCCCGCCCAGAGCACGACACGCCGGCGCGAATCGGTGGCCAGGGCCAACTGCAGCCCGCGGTTGCCCGGACGGACCACGGTGGGACCGCCGCGCGTGAGTTTGTCGTCCCAGACGCGCTTCGCGTACGAGAACAGCGCGGACGAACGCCAGAAGTTGCGGAACTGGAACACCACGGAGCTCTGCCAGCCGTCGCCCTGCAGTTGGCGGCCGTAGTTCCAGGTCCACCACTTCGACACCCACCAGGTCCGCTCGCGGGTCCAGCGGTCCGGTGTCAGCTTGCGGAACTGGACGAGCGCATGGGCGCCCGCGCGGTCGGTCTGCGTCGAATACCCCGCGTCGTTCACCTCGATTCCCGGGCTCATGCCCCAGATGCCGAGGTTGACCGTCATGTTGCCGCTGTTGCGATTGAGGTTGGCCTGTCCCGTCCAGCCGGAGAGGCTGGTCGCGGCGGGATCCAGCCGGACGTGCGGCGCGTCGGGGCGCTGGTAGTAGCGCTGCTCGGCGCGCTGCAGGCGCGTGATCGCCTGCGTGGTCCCGTGCACCGAGCTGCCGGCGACGCCGCCGTGCACCACCCACTTGCGCGCGCTGTCGAGGAACACGTGGCCGTCGAGGCCAAGCATCGACGCCCGGCCGACGAGCAGGGCGGCCAGCGCCGGGTCGCTCACGTCGCGGATCACCGACGTGCCGAGGATGCCGATGGCGCCGCGCCGCCCGAGTTCCCGCTGCGCGCGGAACACGGCGTAGTTGGTAAGCGGCTCCACCTCCGGCCGGGTGGTCTGCACGTCGTCGGACACGCGGGCGCGCTCGCGGCCGGTCACGGCGTCCAGCGCGCCAATTGTCCAGCCGCCCCGCGTTCGGCCGACCAGCTTGGTTGCGCCGAGGATGGTGGTGGACGCCGGCACGTCGACGTAGGTGCCGCTGACGCGTCCCTGCGGCGCGCGGCCGATGCGGCGGCTGTAGAAGAGCGTGGGCTCAGGGCGGAAGAAGCCCCAGTACTCGCTTGCGCCGCTGCGGCCGAAGTTGCCGAAGACCTTGGCGCCCTCGGTGAAAAACGGGCGCCGCTCCTCGAAGAACACCTCGAACTGCGTGAGGTTGACGACGGCCGGGTCCACCTCGACCTGGCCGAAATCCGGATTGAACGCGGCGTCCAGCGTGAGGCTGCTCGACACGCCGTACTTCATGTCGAGACCGGCGGCGCCGAACAGGCGCGAGCCGTCGTTGAACGGCGTGCCCGGCGTGGTTGGCGCGATAAACTCGCCGCGGGACGTCACGTAGGGCAGAAACTCGAGGGTCGTCGGCGGGCGGATGCCCGCGATGCCTTCGAGGTGCGCCATTCGCGACGCCAGCCCCGACTCGTTCTTGCGAACGAGCTGCAGCCAGTCCGATTCGTTGCGCCGCTGGATGATCCGCTGCACGTTGATGCCCCACGTATAGCGTTCCGCCTTCGGAAAGCGCAGTTGCGACAGGGGGATGCGCATCTCGACGGTCCAGCCGTCGGCGCCCACCTCGACGGCGGATTCCCACACGGCGTCCCACGTCGAGTCGAGGAAGTTGTCGTTGTAGATCAACGCGTCGCGCTGGACGCCGGCGGCCGACACGGCGAACTGCGCGCCGGTCAGATGGTCGTTGTGCGGATCGACGTACACCACGAGGGCGTCGGCTTCGACCTGGGCATCGCGGCGGGACAACTGGCGGACGATCGCACCCGGGTCGCGGTCCAGCAAGTGCACCGCCACGTAAATGGCGTGATCGTCGTACGCGACGCGAACCCGCGTGTCCTCCGTGGCGGGCTGACCCTCGTTCGGGTCGCGCTGCAGGAAGCCCGACAGCGGCACCGCTTCGGTCCAGACGAGGTCGTCGAGGCGGCCGTCGATCTTGGGCGCGGACGAGGCTCGCACAGCCATGAGCGCCCGGACCGGTAGCGGCTGTGCGCGCGCAGAGGCGGGACAGGCGCTGGCTCCACCGAGCACGAGCAGGCACAGGGCGACGAGACGACGCCGTGCGCTCGTCAGGCCCTCCTTGCCAGCGCCGCGCGGACGCCGGCGGCGTAGTCTGGGTGCACCTTCTCGAGATGCCCGAGTTGGCGCTCGATGATGAATTCCGGTACGCCCTGCATCGCGTCGGCGAAGTTGGAGAACAGCCGGGCTTTCTGGCCGGCGTCGAACAGATTGAACAGCGCGCGGGGCTGACCGTAGTCGTCGTTGCCCTCGCGGTGGTTGTAGCGATCCGCATCGCCCGAGACCTTCAGGGGCGGCTCGGCCAGATTCGGATTCTCGACCGGACCGTTGAACGAGTTTGGCTCGTAGAACGCGTCTGAATTCGGATTGTTCAGGAAGAACCGCATCTGGCCGTCCTTGTGGTAGTGGTGCACCGGGCATCTCGGCGCGTTCACGGGTAGCGCCTCGTAATGCGTGCCCAGGCGGTGACGGTGCGCGTCGGCATAGGAGAAGATCCGCGCCTGCAGCATCTTGTCGGGCGAGAAGCCGATGCCCTGAACGATGTTCGAGGGCGCAAAGGCCGCTTGCTCGACTTCCGCGAAGTAGTTCTCCGGGTTGCGGTTCAGTTCCATCACGCCTACGTCGATCACCGGATAGTCGCGATGTGGCCAGACTTTGGTCAGGTCGAACGGATTGTAGGGTGTCTTCTCGGCGTCCATCTCCGGCATGATCTGCACCTGAAGGCGCCACCTGGGGAAGTCGCCTTTCTCAATCGCGCCGAACAGATCTTCTTGCGTGGACTCGCGGGTTTTGCCAACGATGCGTTCGGCCTCGGCGTTGGTCCAGTGCTTGTGGCCCTGCAGGGTCTTGAAGTGGAACTTCACCCAGAACCGCTCTTGTTGGGCGTTGATGAAGCTGTAGGTGTGGCTGCCGTAGCCGTTGATGTGGCGCACGCCGATCGGCAGGCCACGATCCGACATCAGGATGGTCACCTGGTGCAACGATTCCGGCGACAGCGACCAGAAATCCCACATGGCGGTCGCCGAACGCAGGTTGGTCCGGGGATGCCGCTTCTGGGTATGGATGAAATCTGGGAACTTGTATGGGTCGCGGACGAAGAAGACCGGCGTGTTGTTGCCCACCAGGTCCCAGTTGCCTTCCTCGGTGTAGAACTTCAACGCGAAGCCACGCACGTCGCGTTCGGCGTCGGCTGCGCCAGCCTCGCCCGCCACGGTCGAGAAGCGCGCGAACATGTCGGTCTTCTTGCCAACCTTCGAGAAGATGTTGGCCTTGGTGTACCGGGTGATGTCGTGGGTGATGGTGAGGGTCCCGTAGGCGCCCCAGCCCTTGGCATGGACCGGGCGCTCGGCGATGCGCTCACGATTCTGGTGAGCGAGCTTCTCGAGCAGTTGGTAGTCCTGCATCAACACCGGGCCGCGCGGGCCGGCGGTGAGCGCATTCTGGTTGTCGGCGATGGGGGCGCCGGCGGAAGTGGTGAGTGTGGGTTTGTCAGCCAATGTGTGCTCCTCTCTCTTGGTATCAACTAGCTTCGCCGATTTTGCGTCGGCGCGGCAAGAGCGAAAGCAGAATCGGCGAACCATTCCCTTAATTTCTGCGTTATAAGAGACGTGGAAGGCGATGGCTGACATCGAGCTGCCCGACCTGCTGGCGCGGTGCCGGGCTGGCGACGAACTGGCCTGGGAGGCGTTTGTTCGCCGGTTCCAGGGCCGGGTGTATTCGATCGCCTTTGCCTACGCCGGCCAGGCCGACGACGCCCGGGAACTGGCGCAGGACATTTTTGTGCGGCTCTTCGAAACCCGGCGGAAATGGGCGGATGCGCCGATCTTCCTGCCCTGGCTGATTCGGACAGCTCGCAATCTCTCGGTGGACTACCTGCGCCGCAGGGGCGCCCGCACCAAAGCGACGGAATCCGAGATCGACGACGCGGCCGAATTGGCTGGCGCGGGGCTCGACCCGGAGTCGCAGGCCATCGCCGGCAGCCGCCGGTCTCTCGTGTGGCGCGCGCTGAGGCGTCTGACGACGATCAATCGCGAGGTCCTGGTGCTGCGCGAAATCCAGGGACTGTCGCTCG
>CAYHRK010000085.1:0-1127 GCA_964358795.1 uncultured Vicinamibacterales bacterium | reverse complement strand
ATCGTGCTGCCGGCGATGGCGGAAATGGCCCTGGGCAACGCGTTTACGGCTCGCGTGATCGCCGCCACCTCGGCGTTGGCGACCGAACGCGCACGGCAGGCGGCTGCCTCGGTAACTTGGTGGACGCGGCTGGTGGCTCGACCCAGTTTCAGCCTTGAAGTGGCCTACGTTTGCACGCTGCTGTTCATCCTGGTCATCGGCGGCAACCCCGCCATGTTTGCCGAGACCTTGAAGGGCAAGGCGCAGGCGCTCACCGCCTCGGCCGCCACGGCGGTCGGGCAGCGTGTCGATCGAGCGCGCGACGATCCTCGCGTGGTGCACGGACGCCAAACCCTGTCCGCTTGGCTGGATACTGCCGTCAGCGACGTCATCGCGAGCCCTGTCGTCGCGCGAACGTGGCTCGGCTGGCTGGCAAACCAGACGATGGCGGCGTGGAAGAACGCGGGTGGTTGGCTGGCCGGCGTCTTCCGCGACATCAGCAGTTGATGGAGTCGGTCGGCCGGCACCGAACGTTCCGCGCCGGGCGTGCGTGTTGATCAGCAGAGGGCTGGTGAAGTGGCGTGCGGGATTCGTCGTCACACGCCAGCCGAACGAGGATAACCATGAACACAATGCCAACACCCGCTGACGGCTACGCGCCACAGGAGCGGCGAAATCTCTACCTGGACGATCCGCGCCGCAAACGGGAGGTCCTGGCGGTCTTGCTGTCGCTGATGCCAGGCCTAGGCCAGGTGTACGTCGGCTACTACCGTCACGGCTTTGCCTATGTAGCGACCGTCGCCAGCCTGATCGCGCTGCTGTCTGGCGGACATATGCACCGGTTGGAGCCGGCACTCGGGATGTTCCTGGCGTTTTTCTGGCTCTATAACCTGGTTGACGCCTACCGGCGCGCCTCTCTTTACAACCAGGCACTGTCTGGGCTTCGTCCCATGGACTTGCCCGAGGATCAGATGAACGCGCCGTGGCGAGGGTCGTTTGCAGGAGGGACCGCGCTGGTGCTGATCGGACTGGTCGCCTTCGCCAATACCATGTTCGGCGTGTCGCTCGAGTGGCTGGAACAGTGGTGGCCGATGGCCGTCGTCGCGGTCGGCGTGTGGCTGATCTACAACGCCATTCAGACCAGACAA
>CAYHRK010000084.1:0-14201 GCA_964358795.1 uncultured Vicinamibacterales bacterium | reverse complement strand
CGGCGTGCCCCATGGCCGCTGGCGCTGGCCGCAGCCCTGGTGCTGGCCTTTGGCAGCGTGCTGCTCTACGCCTTCATCTTGCGGCCTGCCGAGGCCGTGGCGGCCCAACTGACGCTGGATCACGTGAAGTGCTTTACCCTGTTCGATCGGCCCGATGGGCTCGACCCGGTCGAGGTTCAGGCCTCACTAAAGGCCCGCTACGGGTGGGACGTGTCGCTGCCGGGCCGCGCCGACGCCGATCCAGACGCCCTGACGCTGGTGGGAGGACGCCGTTGCGTGTATCTTGATGGGGCCGTCGCGCATCTCTTGTACAAGCGTGGCGATGTACCGGTATCCTTGTTCATGTTGCCCAACGGCGTCGACATGGAGAGCGAAGTGCAGGTGTTGGGGCACGTCGCGATCGCGTTCAGGCGTGCCGGCCGGACCTACGTGGTGCTGGCACGCCAATCGCGGGTCGACATGCAGAGAATCGCGAGCCATTTCGGACGCGTAGCACACTAGGGCCGGCTCCTCATCAGATGGCAGCAACGGGAGGCACGATGAAAACGCGGTGGATGGTGGCGGCGGCAGGCGCCTTGGGTCTGGCCGTCGTGGCGATTGGCGGGGTCGGCTTGCCCGACCTGGCCGGGGGGCGAAACGTGGCGGCCGCGGCGTGCGATCCGGCGGCGAAACCCGCCAACCTCAACTTCACGCTGAAGGACGTCAACGGCGCCGCCGTGAACCTCGCGTCTCTGAAGGGCAAAGTGATCATCCTCGACTTCTGGGCCACATGGTGTGCGCCCTGCAAGGTCGAGATTCCCGGCTTCATCGAGCTCCAGACCAAGTACAAGAGCAAGGGGCTCGTGGTGGTGGGCATTTCCGTCAACGACACGCCCGAGCAGTTGAAGCCGTTTGTCGCCGAGTACAAGATCAACTACCCGGTGCTGGTCGGATCGGGACGCGATGACGTGTTTGACGCCTACGGTCCGCTCTGGGGATACCCCACGACATTCGTCATCGGCCGCGAAGGCAAGCTGTGCAAGAAACACATGGGATTGACAGCCAAGGAGCAGTTCGAGAAGGACGTGCTCGGGCTCCTGTAGTATGATCGCGTCGTGACCATGAAAGGATTCACGCGCGCGCGCTTCGCGTGCGGCTGCTCTTTGACCTTCCGCCAGGGTGTCGAAGGCAGCCCGGTCACCGTGGTGCTGGAGACCAAGTCGCCCGCCTGCGCGGTGTCGTGGCACGTCACAGGCCTGCCGCTGTACGACTACCGCGAGGCCATGCGCCCACCCACCCGGACGCTGCCGCCGAAAGAAGAGGGGTTTGAGGAAGAAGGCTAGCCACACGCCCCGGGTGTGTGCCGCTCAGGTCTTCGGGCCACCGGTTTCCCGGTGGCCCGTTTTCGTGTCCGGCGCCGGTTTCAGACGCCCTTCCTCCTGAAGCAGCCGCCGCAGCAGAAACTCGATCTGCCCGTTCACGCTGCGCAGGTCGTCGTTGGCCCACCGCTGCAGCGCTTCGAGCAGCGTGGAATCGACACGAAGCAGGAACGGCTTCCGATCGGCCACGGCGTCCTACTGATACAGCGTGCCAGTATTGACCACGGGCTGCGCGGCACGCTCACCGCACAACACCACCAGCAGATTGCTCACCATCGCCGCCTTCCGCTCCTCGTCCAGGCGGACGATGCCTTTCTGATTCAACCGTTCGAGGGCCATCTCCACCATGCCGACGGCGCCCTCGACGATGAGGGTGCGGGCCGCGATGATGGCGCCGGCCTGCTGCCGCTGGAGCATCACGGCGGCGATTTCCTGCGCGTAGGCCAGATGGCTGATTCGCGCTTCAATTACCTCGATGCCGGCTTTGGCCAGCCGATCCTGGATCTCGGTCTTGAGGTGCGCCGCCACCTCGGCCGTGTTACCGCGCAGCGACATCTGGTGCTCCATGTGCGAATTGTACGGGTAGCTGGTGGCCAGGTTCCGGATGGCCGACTCGCTTCGCACGTGCACGTAGTTATTGTAGTCGTCGACCTCGAAGCACGCCTCAGCCGTCTCGACCACCGCAACCCCGCGGTCTTGACCGTGCCGGTGTAGCTGCCAAACAGCTGAAGCACCTTCTCACGGATCATCAACGCGCCTCCTTGCTTTCGAAATGATATCACTCTGAAATCTGCCTGTCAAGATGCGGGGGCCCGGTATGATAGGCAATGGAAATACCGGATCTCATTAACGTCACCCGGAACGCCTCGTCATGGCCAAGCTGAAGTCTGAAATCGAAGTGACCTGCCCGTGCTGTTCGGCGGTGCTCGTGATCGACAAGAACCTGAACCGCATCATCGAGCACCGGGAGCCGCCCAACGAGAACCGCCCGGATCTCGACAAGGCCGCGCAACTGGTTGAGGCCGACAAGGTCCGGCGCGAAGCCATCTTCGAACAATCCGTACAGGCAGAGAGAACCCGGGGCGATGCGCTGTCAAAGCGGTTCGACGAGGCGCTGAAGCAGGCGCGGCAGGAACCGCTTTCAAAGCCGAAACGGGACTTCGATCTCGACTAGCGACCTTCTTGTTGCGGCATCGTCACACCCGATTCACTCCGCAGGTTCGTATCCCGGGCGCGTGTACTCGGCTGGGAGATCGGTCCACCGCTCGCGGCCCTTGTAGTAGAGGGGCTTGCGTCCAGGATAGCGAGTCCGAAACGCCTTGTAGCGAGCCCGCAGGCGCTCGACCCGCACGCGGCTGAAGGCGATCGACTGGTGCGGATAGTCGACGAGCATCTGTTCCACTTTCCAGATGTTGCGTTCCGACAGTCGCCAGTCGTAGCCCGCCAGTGTTTCTCGAAGATCCACGACGGCAAACCCGGTGACACAGCCCGAGAAGTCGATGTACGGGTTGCGGTAGCTCATGACCAGCGCACGCGCGGTCTTGAACACCGGCTTGCGGCCATGCAGACCCGGATCGCGAGACCTGGCAATCGATCCCCACCGGTTGTGGTGCCGGTACACGAACAGGACATGGTCCAGTTTGTCGATCGACTCGAAGCTCAGCAACAGAGGAGGGTAGCCGTGCTGCTCGAGGATGACGGCCGCCGCAATGGCTGCTTCCAGACAATGGGCGGTGTGATGACGCACGACGCCGCGAAAGCTCCGAAGCGTTTCTCCGCCGGGCTTCAGCTCGTTGTTATAGGGCAGGTTGTTCAGAAACCGCTGAACCTGGTCCGGTTGTCGCAACCGGCGGATCACCCGTCGCTCTTCAGCCGTGAAGGCCTGCATTGAGGGGGGCACGACTGGCATCGTCACATTCCTAAAGCAAGACCATCTCGCTCATCGGATACTCCACGTCACGTCTGTCGGGGGACTGCGATACCGCGCGCGACGAAAGGGGTTTGCGGGAGCCAGCCTACTTCACCAGTCTCTCGAGATCCGCCACAACGGCGGCGGGAGACCAGCCATTGCCCGCGTATGTTTTCACAAGTCGGCCGTTGGGGTCTACGAGCGCCGTCACCAGGTTGTGCGTGATGTCCTGGCCGTTGTGGCCTTCTCTGGTCACGGATAACCCGAACCGGGCGCCAAATGGATCGATCACGTTCTTTGGGGCGGTCGCGTAGCGCCAGACCGTGGGGTCGGCTCCGCGATCGGCGGCGTGGATCTTCATCCGCGCGGGCGTGTCGACATCGGGGTCGAACGAGAACGACAACAGGCGCACCGCGGCGCGCAGGCGGGGTGTCGCAAGGATCGCCCGCTGGATAACGGAGAAGTGCGCGTCCATACGGGGGCAGTAGTCGGGCAGCGGACACCGGGTGTAGACGAACGTGAACAGCACCCAGCTGCCGCGGTAGGACGACAGGGTGTGCGACTGGCCATCGTCGCCGGTGAACGTGATCGCCGGAACGGCCTCGCCCGCGGCGACCAGTGGAGGTGAGGCGGCCGCCTCGGCACCGGAGCGCGAGCGCGGCGGCGCCGTTCCGATCTTTCTGATGGCCGACAGAAACGCCCCGTCGTCATTCACCACGAGTGTGGCTTCGACCACATCGCCCGGCGCCAGCCCGTCGACGAGCGCCGGTGTCTTGATTGGGAATGGCATCGTCATGGCCGGCATGAAGCCCTTGACGTCGCCATGTGCGATGGTGATTTCGGAGTGGTCGGCCTTGATTGACCTGACCTCGCCCGCCAGGGCGTATTCGCGCCCGTGCGGCCCAAGTTCGCTGCCGGTGCCGGCGCAAGCGGCCACCAGCACGAGCAGAAGCAGGATTGCGGGTCCGATGGTGGAACGTCCCATGCACTCCACTCTAACGCGGGATTTCTCCTGATCCCTAATCCCGAATTCCTATCTTTTTTGGTATACTGCGGGCCGTTTCGGCGAGACCGCGCCGCTGTGCCTCGGACCGTTCGGATTGTCCGCACCACATCTGCGTGAAAACGTCTCCCCAGCGATCGACCGAATTCGCGCCGGATCGTCGCTGCTCGTGAGCGCGCGAGGTGTCAGGAGTCAGGCAAAGTATGGGCTGCAAACTGTACGTGGGCAATCTTCCCTACTCGTGCACGGACGACGAATTGCGCACACTGTTCGGTCAGGCTGGCGCGGTGGCGTCGGTGCAGGTCATGCGTGATACGGCCACGGGCCGTGCACGCGGGTTCGGCTTCGTCGAGATGGCCACCGAGGAGGCCGCGCAGAAAGCCGTCGCCGACCTCAATCAGTTCGACATGCAGGGACGGGCGCTGGTCGTGAACGAGGCGCGGCCCAAGGGCTCGGGCGGATCGTTCGGCGCCGGCGGCGGCGGTGGCGGCCGGCACGAGCCACGCGAGCCGCGCTGGTAGCGTCAGTACGTCTATTTCAAACACGACGCCGCGGCCAGGGGCCCCGCATGTGCCGCGCGGCTTCGAAGGGCGTTGGTCGCCGCTTCGGCGAACTCGACAATCGCCGCTTCGGCCCAGTAGCCGTCGTAGCCGTCGCGCGGCGCTTCGACGAATCCGCAGTGGCCTCCGTGGCGGGTGATGATGACCGTCAGGTGAGGGTTGCCCGTCACCGCCGGTTCGCCAAACGGTGCCGAGGGAACGAACGGGTCGTCTTCGGCAGTGATGATGAGCGCGGGCACGGCAATCCGGTCGACCACGCGCATGGAAGCCGCGCGGTAGTAATAGTCGGCTGCGCCTGCGAACCCGTGATGGCGGGCCGTGTAGCGGTCATCGAAAGTCCGCACGCTCCACACGCGCCACAGGCCGCGCAGGTCGTACACCCCCGGGGTCAGCCGCGCCTTGCGGCGCAGCCGGCGCTTCAAGCTTTGCATGAAGTTCCATTCGTAGAGGCGGTTCTCTCCGCGCTCCAGCAGGTCCATGCAGGCGGCCAGGTCCAGCGTAGGAGACACGGCGCACACGCCAGCCAGCCAAGGGGGCGCGGCCGCCCCGGCGTCCCCGGCCAGTTTGAGCGCGAGATTGCCTCCAAGCGAGTAGCCGGCCAGCACGATCGACGGCAGACGGTCTTCCTCTGCCAGCTCGCGCACCACGGCTTCGTGATCCGAGGTCAGGCCCGAATGGTACAGACCTTCCGACAAGTGCTCGGTGTTACCGCAGTTGCGATGGTTCATCCGCACCACGTTGAAGCCACGGCGGAAGGCTTTGTCGGCAATGCCACGCATGTAGTGCGCATCGCTGGATCCCTCGAGGCCATGAAGCACGACCAGCGTCGGATGATCCGCCGGGCGCGCCTGCCAGTGGCACAGACCCAGCAAGCGCACGCGCGGCGCCACGTCGAAGTAACGGGGAGTGGCCGCGGGAAGTGACGGAAAGGCGCGGCGCCGGGCCCATGCATAGATGGTCATCCGGTGGCCGCCGCGCAGCCATCCCGGAGGGGCATACTCGTGCATTGGCCTTCCAGTCTATCGCAGCACAGAGTGGAGTAGACTACGGGCCGACATCGCGTAACGGGAGGGCACCTCGATGATTCGATCACGACGACTGGCGACACTCGTGCTGATGATGGGTCTGGGAACTTTGGTGCTGGCCGCGCCGCCGCCCCAGGGCGCGAAGAAACTCCCTCTCGATCCGGTCGAGGCAAGGCTGCAGCTCCTGAAGCAGCAGGCGATCGCCGGGGTCGACGGCATGAAGACGTTGACGCAGCAGGCGGTCGACCAGATCTTCAGCTTCGGCGAGCTCGGCTTTCAGGAGTTCGAGACGTCGAAATACCTCGTCGATCTGCTGCGCAAGCAGGGCTTTACCGTGGAGACCGGGGTGGCTGGCATGCCGACGGCGTGGGTCGCGACGTGGGGATCAGGAAAACCCGTCATCGCCCTGGGCTCCGATATCGATGCTTTGCCGCAGACCAACCAGAAGCCCGGCATCCCGTGGCATGAACCACTGGTCGACGGCGCGCCTGGCCACGGCGAAGGTCACAACTCCGGCCAGGTGGTGAACATCACCGCCGCGCTCGCCGTGAAGACGATCATGGGGCGCGAGAAACTACCCGGCACGATCAAGATCTGGCCCGGTGTGGCCGAGGAACTGGTGGCCGGCAAGGCGTTTCTTGTGCGCGCCGGCATCTTCAAAGACGTCGACATCGTGCTGTTCTCGCACGTGTCGAGCAGCATGGGCGTATCGTGGGGATCGGACAGCGGCAACGGCCTGGTGTCGGTGGAGTATCAGTTCAAAGGTGAGAGCGCCCATAGCGCGGGAGCACCCTGGCGCGGCCGCAGCGCGCTGGACGCGGTGGAGTTGATGGACGTGGGGTGGAACTTCCGCCGCGAGCACCTGCGGATCCAGCAGCGCTCGCACTCGGTGATTACCGATGGCGGCGATCAGCCCAACGTGGTGCCGTCGTCCGCCTCGGTCTGGTACTACTTCCGCGAAACCGACTACCCGCGCATCAAGCAGATGTGGGACATCGGCAACAGAATGGCGGACGCGGCCGCCATGATGACCGACACCACGGTCACGTCCCGGGTGCTGGGCGCCGCCTGGCCGCAACACTTCAACAAAGTGGTGGCCGACGCGATGTACGCCAACATCCAGCAGGTCGGCATGCCGACATGGGACGATGCGGATCAGTTGCTGGCCAAACTGGTGCAGCGCGAGTTGAAGCAGCCTGAACGCGGGCTCGAGCTGGTAGTCGGGAAACTCGGCCAGCCCATCAGAGACGAAGACAAGCGCGGTGGGGGATCCGACGACATCGGTGATGTCTCGTGGAATGTCCCGACCGTCACGCTGCGGTACCCGGCGAATATTCCGAATCTGCCGGGCCACAATTGGGTGAATGCCGTGTCGATGGCCACACCCATTGCCCACAAGGGGTGCACCGCCGGTGCGAAGGTGCAGGCGCTGACCATGCTCGATCTGCTGCTGAAGCCGGCCCTCGTGCAGCAGGCCGCCGACTACTTCAAGAACGTCCAGACCAAGGAGTTGACCTACACGCCGCTCATCAGGCCCAGCGATCAGCCGCCCACCTTCTTGAACGCGAAGATCATGGAGCAGTACCGGGAACGGATGAAGAAGTACTATTTCGACCCGTCCCGGTACAAGACGTACCTCGAACAGCTGGGAATCCCGTACCCGCCGCCCGTGAAAGCCGCCGAACCAGTGAAGCGCTGATCGATCAGCTCTCGTCGGCGCTGGGGCCGTACAGACTGGGCACCTTCGAGCCGGTCAGGCGCAGGTATACGCTGAGCTGGCCGCGATGGTGAATGATGTGGTTCATCACCCACGAGCGCCAGGCTGCCGCACGCGGCATGGCAAACACTTCCTTGCCGTCCTGTTTGAAACTCCACGAACTCATCAACTCGGCGTCGCTCTTGCCGGTCAGGATCGCCCGGGCCTTTCCGGTGTTCTCATCGAACAAGGCCAGGATGTCGGCCAGCGTGGACTTCTCCTGCGGCTGGTAAGAGCTCGGCGTCATGTTGAACTCGGGCTCGTTCAGGATGGTCTGGGCCCAATGGGGGATCTCGGCCACGTGGGTGGCCAGACGGCCCAGCGACATCGACCTGTCGTGGGGTTTCCACGCCAGCTTGTCCTGGGCGACGCGCTCGAGCACCTTGCGTGCGACGGCGATTTCGTGATCGAACTCCGGCAACAACGCGTCCCTCATACCCATGCACGTCTCCTTCAGGAATGGGGCGTGAGCCCGTGACGTATCTATCCGACAACCTCGACCCAGCACCCGAGAAATCGGCGATCCTGGCTGCCACGTTCAACCTCGGCGGGCGAGAATCCGCGTTCGGGACTTATCACCATTCGCAACGTGCCATCCAGCGGCGTCGGCGTGACACGGATCTCGACCGGCACGTTGGGCCGCAGTTCGATCGACCACGAATGGCCTGGTGTGTCGAGTCGGACGCTGTTTGCGACTGGACTGCGCAGCACCAGTGTCACGTCGGTGGTGACCGGGCCAGTCTTCGACACCACCGACACCACGGTCCGGTTGGCGCCTCGCACCCAGAACCCCGAGGCTTCGGGGTACGAGCTGCCGTCGTGGAACAGGAAGACGAAACGACTCAACATAGCGGCCGCCAGCACGTCGTAGGCGGCGATCCGATCGGCCGTGGGAACGATGCGCACCGGTGTGATGCGCAGCTCGCCGACGCGTGCCTCGAGGTTGGTAGATGCTCTGAAGCCGACGAAGTTGACGTCCACTGGCAGGTCGAACCAGCCTTCCCATCTTCCGCCTGCCCTGCCCTCGACATCCCATTGGGCCAGCGATCCGCCGGACCTCCCGCCCAACAGCTCCAGCGACCCGGCAAGCGGAGGTTGGTCCGGCACGACGCGATCGGTGGCAAGCTGCACCTCGTACCGTCCCGCAGGCAGTGCGAATCGCGCATTCAACAGCACGGGGGTGGGCTGGCGGGCTTTGCGGGATCCCGGGCGCGCCGTCAGCGTAAACAAACGGGGCACCGACACCGCGTCGATGCGCGACCACGGATCGAACCGCACCGCCAGGGGCCGTGCGTGCGGGTCGAACGACTCGAGCATGCCGATGCGAGACCGATCGCGCGGTTCGGGATTCGGCTTGAGCTGCGTCCCAAGCAGCCACGGCATGATCGACGTGGCCAGCAGCACCGCCAGCAGCGATCCGGTGTCGGCACGCAGAAACGCGACGCCGCGTCCGGTGCGCGACACTCCCGGCTTGCGCCTGCCGCTTGCGGCCCACCGCCCGACGAGCCAGGCGCTGGCCAGCACGGCCACCACCCAGACGGTGGTCTGCGCCAGTGCGGTCGTTGTCGATTGAGTAATGTAGTCCGGGGCGTACGCCCACAGGTGCCAGTCGGGCGACAGCCACTCGAGCAGACGTGACACGCCGTCGCGTCTGAGCGCCAGCAGCGATCCGCCATGCACCGCGAGCGAGGCGAGGCTGGCCGCCAACCCGATCAACAGCAGCAGACGGTACAGCGCGCGGCGTTCCGGACGTTGGGCGGCGGCCCGGTACTCCCACGCCACGGGTACCGCCAGCAACATCAAGCCAGACACGATCATCCGGCCGGGCAGCGACGCGCCGCCCCACCACATCTGGAATGCGCCCACGGTGCCGACCAGCGCACCAAGCACGACGCACAATCCGATCCCGACCGCGCGCGCGTGGCCGCCGTCCCGCCACAACCTCCAGAGCCCCAGCACGCCAATGCCAAGCGCCGGGGCGTAGCTGATGACCCCGTACTCCTGATCGGTCAGGAGCCCCGCAGTGCCTCTCGCCAGCGACCAGACGCTCATTTGGGTGTTGTCGGCACCGCCGTACGCCGACGATGGCCACGGCGATCCCCAGATGATCATGAAATAGGAAAACCAACCCAGCAGGCTGAGAACATAGGGCGCGGCTGCCATCACGCTGATCCGGAGGCGAGAGGCGGCTGGCAACGTCGTGTGCCGCCAGATGTGCCACAAGCCCACGCCCAGCAGAGCCGCCGACATGGGCGCGTACTTGGCGTGCAGCCACGGAAGGGCGCCGGCGGCAAGGCCAAGCACCAACGCGCGTGGGAGCGTCGGCAGGTGAGGCGAGTCGGACGAATCGGGAGCGCTTCGCGGCAGAGCCATGGCGGCAGCCACCACCACAGCCAGAGCCGCGGGAATCTCGGGGTAGATCGTGCCGCTGCTGCACAGGAACGGCACCGACGTCGACGTGACGGCCCAGCCAAACGTGGCGGCCGACACCGATCCGGTGAGGCGCCGCACCCACTGCCACGTGAACGCCGCCGCCGCCGCCGCCAGCACGATCACCAGCAGTACGGCGCCCCGGTAGCCGCCAGCCGCCACAGCGGGCGCCAGCAGCACGGGCAGGCCAATCGGATGAACGGAGTAGGCGCTGCCATCCGTGCCATTGGCGATCACGTGCGGGTCAAGGTCGCCGTCGAAGTACGGAGCGTAGTCGCGCTGGCGATAGTTGTTGTCGATGCGCAGGTCACCGTCAGCCAGCAGGCTCTGCGTGATCACCAAGTAGTGAGGTTCGTCGCCGCCAGGAAACAACCCCGATGATGACAAGGCCGCCGACGCCACGCCAAACAACACGGTACTGACGGCAAACACGACGGCGAAGCTGCGAACCGACGGCCACGCCCGCAATCCTGCCGCGACCCGCCGGCCTCGTCCGGCACCGAACGTGGCCCAGACGACCTGGCTCAACACAACCAGCCATACCAGGTACCGCCCTGGCCCCGCAAAGACCCGCAGCACGGGCAACAGGTCTGGCAGCCACGGCAGGTAGGGGAGCACCAGGACGGCCAGCGCGTAGAGTGGCAAGTAGCTATCACCAGACGGTGGCACGCCGGTCGGAGCAACCACCCCGGAGACACGGCCGGCCGCCGGCAGCCGCCAGTCCAGGACCGCGCCGGCGAGTACCGCCAGGACCACGCTGACTAGCAACTGGCCGGCCCCAGGCAGCATGGCCACGCGTACGACGGGCGACGACCCGCCGACGATGTCCAACACGCCGAGCGACGCCCACAACGCCGCGCCTGCGGTTATCCACGCGCCCAGAACTCTCATCCTCACAGCGACACCTCAACAGCCGAAGACTCATTCTACTCGCGCTTGGGGCGATCGAGCAGGAGGGCGGCCTGGGTGGTCTGTAGCATCGCCAGCGATAGAGCGCCGACGTTGTAGTCGGTCCCGCAGGTAAGGGAATCAGAGCGCTCTCGTTCGTTGCGCGTATCGAGCGCCAGCTGCCACGCCTGGCCGGCCTTCACCGGCGGCAGGGTGAACCGCTCGGCCTGGTCGCCCGCGTTCAAGAGCAGCAACAGTGTGTCGTCGCGGATCACCTGGCCGCGCTCGTCAACCTCGCAGATGGCGTCACCGACGAGCATCACGCCGAGGGTACGCACGGTGGGCGCGTTCCACCGGGCGTCGGTCATTTCCTGGCCCGACCGGTCGAGCCACAGAATGTCGGTGGCATGCCGCCCGCTGATGGCACGACCTCTGAAGAAAGTGCGTCGGCGCAGCACGGGATGCGATCGTCGCAGATGGATGAGTTGCCGCACAAAGGCCAGCAACGACTCCTGCTCGGCGGTCAGGTCCCAGTTGAGCCAGCTGATCTCGTTGTCCTGGCAGTAGGCGTTGTTGTTGCCACGCTGGGTGCGGCCCATCTCGTCGCCGGCACAGAGCATGGGCACGCCCTGCGAGAGCAGCAGCGTGGCCATGAAGTTTCGCACCTGGCGGGCCCGCAATCCGAGGATGGCCGGGTCGGTGGTGGGTCCTTCGATGCCGAAGTGTGAACTCAGGTTGTGGGATTCGCCATCGAGGTTGTCTTCGCCGTTGGCTTCGTTGTGCTTGGCGCTGTAGGTGACGAGATCGCGCAGCGTGAAGCCGTCGTGCGAGGTGATGAAGTTGATGCTGGCATACGGCCGGCGGCCGCTCTGCGCGTAGAGGTCGCTGCTGCCCGCCAGGCGACTGGCCAGTTCCGAGATCTGGCCGCTGTCGCCGCGCCAGAAGCGCCGCACTAGGTCGCGGTATCGCCCGTTCCACTCGGTCCACCCGGCAGGGAAGTTCCCCACCTGGTATCCGCCTTCCCCCAGGTCCCATGGTTCGGCAATCAGCTTCACCTGTGAGAGCACCGGATCCTGCCCGATGATGTCGAAGAACGACCCGAGTTTGTCGACCTCGAACAGTTCGCGCGCCAGTGCGCTGGCGAGATCGAACCGGAATCCGTCGACGTGCATGTCGACGACCCAGTAGCGGAGGCTGTCCATGATGAGCTGGAGCACGCGCGGGTGCCGCATGTTCAGCGTGTTGCCGCACCCGGTGAAATCCTGGTACCGCCGGCGGTCATCGGACATCAGCCGGTAGTACGACGCGTTGTCGATGCCCCGCAGCGACACGGTCGGTCCGAGGTGGTCGCCCTCGGCCGTGTGGTTATAGACCACGTCGAGGATCACTTCCAGGCCGGCCGCATGCAGCGTCCGCACCATCACTTTGAACTCGCGCAACGCGGCCATCCCGCCCGCGGCGCTGGCGAAGCGGCAATCGGGGGCGAAGTAGGCCAGCGAGTTGTAGCCCCAGTAGTTGTCGAAGCCGCGCTCGACCAGGTGGCGATCGTTGGCGTGCGTATGCACTGGCATCAACTCGACGGCGGTGATGCCGAGGTCCCGGAAATGGCGCAGCGCGGCATCCGAACACAGGCCGAGGTACGTGCCACGCAGCGCCGGAGGCACGCCGGGGTGCTGATGGGTGAATCCCTTCACGTGCAGTTCGTAGATGATCGTGTCGTGCCACGGCGTGCGGGGCGCGCGGTCCTGGCCCCACGGGAAGGCCGCGTCGATGACCGCCCCGAGCGCAGCCGCGTCTCCGTCGTTGCGGCCGTCGCAGAACAAGTCGTTGGGCGGTTCACCCGGCGCGTAGCCGAAGATGCGGTCACTCCATCGGAGCGGCCTTCCGATGGCCTTCGCATACGGGTCGAGCAGTACTTTCGCTGCGTTGAACCGATGACCCGCCTGTGGTTCGTACGGGCCATCCACGCGATAGCCATACAGCTGTCCGGGACGGATGTCGGGCAGATACGCGTGCCAGACGAAATCGGTCTGCTCTGCCAGCCGAATGCGGTGCGACTCTCGCGTGTGGTCCGGCCGGTCGAACAGGCACAGGTGGACATCGGTGGCATGCTCGGAGAACAGAGCAAAATTGACGCCGTCTTCGTCCCAGGTGGCGCCAAGCGGCCGAGGACGCCCGGGCCAGACCCGCCTGGTCAAGTCGCGATGTTCACCGCCTGAGCCCATCGGAGCTATTGTAGCGGCACACCAACTTCGGGTGGGGCGATTCGGATACACCGCCGACTTGGCCCGCCGCGGCCCGATAACACTGGTAGAATCGCACAAATGAATCTACGGGTTGTCAAGGTCGGGTGTCTCGGTGGGGGCACGGGACTGCCGAGTGTGCTCGGCGGGTTGAAGCGGAACCCGTGGATCGACCTGAACGCGATTGTCACCATGTTCGACAGCGGCGGCAGCTCGGGCCAGCTGCGCGACGAACTGGGTGTGCTCCCGCCAGGCGACGTGCTGAAGTGCGCGCTGGCGCTGGCACGCAACGAGCGTGAGGCACGGCGCCTGTTGCTCGCGAGGCTGCCAACGCTCGACGAGTCCAAGCTGGCCGGCCACACGGCCGGCAATCTGCTACTGTCGATGATGGAACAGTACAGCGGCAACTTCCTGGCGGCGGTCGAAGGATTGCGGTCGTTGCTGGGCTGCAAAGGGCGCGTGTGGCCGGTCAGCATCGAGCACGCCAGCCTGTGCGCCAGCTACGGCGATGGCAGCGTTGCTCGCGGCGAAGTGGAAGTGGACGCCCGGCAGGCCGAGGGGTTTCTGGTGGACCGCGTCTGGCTGGACCCGCCCGTGAAGCTGCACCGGCTGGTCGAAGGCGCGATCCGGGAGCTGGATGCCGTCGTGATTGGCCCCGGCAGCTTCTACACGAGTCTGATGCCGATTCTTGCCGTTCAGGGCGTGCCTGAAGCACTGGCGAATGTGCAAGGCCCCGTCATTCTGGTGGCCAACCTGCTGACCGAAGGGCGCGGCATGGCCGGTTTCACGGCCGCCGACGCCGTCAGCCATCTCGAATCCGCCATTGGCCGGCCCATCGACGCGGCCATCGTCAACGATGGGCGGCCGACGGTCGAGGTCCTCGGGCGCTATGCGGCCGAGCACAAGCATCCCCTGGAGGTCGGAACGCTGCCGCCACACTGCCGCACGCTGACCGGCCGCTTCTGGCGCAAGGACATTGCGCGACACGACCGGTCCAGGCTTGCACACGCCATCTGGGCCCTGCTGGCC
>CAYHRK010000083.1:0-14213 GCA_964358795.1 uncultured Vicinamibacterales bacterium | reverse complement strand
AGTTGACCGGCGACCTCGCGCGCGAGATCGCCGAGATCGAGCGACGTGGGACACAGTTGCACGCGGCCGCTCTCCCAGCGGGACAACGTCAGCAGCGTGTCGACCAGGCGCGCGAGGCGATCGGCCTCTTCGAGCATGCTCCCGATCACTTCCCGGTACTCCTCGGGCGTTCGCGCCTCTCGCAAGCCGACCTCCCCGACGCTCCGGATGGCGGTGAGCGGCGTTCGCAGTTCGTGCGACGCGTCGGCGGAAAAGCGCCTCAGCCGCTCGAAGGAGTCCTGGAGCCGGGCGAACATGTCGTTGAAGACGAGCGCCAGTTGGCCGAGTTCGTCGCCCGCATGGCCAACGGGGAGCCGTTCTGACAAGTGCTCGGCGCTGATCGAGTGCGCTCGCTCCACCATGCGCCCCAGCGGTGCTAGCGCCCGCCCCGAAATGACGTAGCCGGCGAGTGACGCCGCCAGCACGGCCAGCGGGGTCACCAGCGCGAAGACCACCACCAACCAACGAAGATCGCGCCGAAGATCGTCTTCCGTGCGCGCCAGACGGATCCAGACATGTGCGGGGCCCAGCATGCGCTGCGCCGTGAGGGTGCGGACGTGCGCGCCGGCCGGCGTCTGGAGGGAGCGAAGCCCGGCGTTCGGCGTGGAGGGCGCCTGGAGTCCGGCCCTGATGGCGGCCTGGCGGGCGATGCCTCGAAAGAACAGCGGCTGGCCCTCGGGGCCGTAAACCTCGACCCATCGCTGCTCGCCGGCGTCGTAGCCCAGGTCGCGGGTGGCCTCGGTCCGCCACATCACGTCGGCGCCCCGCACGACCAGCATCTCCATGGCCACCTCGAGATCCTCGTTGAGGTGGTGATCGAGGGCAGCACGCATCGACCACCACTCAAGCGCCGCCACGCCGGTCAGGAAGGGCGCCAGGATGAGCAGGATCGACGCGGCGAACCAGATCGTGAGGCGCGTACGCAGTTGCAGCGCGATCACGACGCGTCTTCCTTCACCAGGAAGCCCACGCCGCGTATCGTGTGGATCAGGCGCGGACCGAACTGATCGATTTTCTTGCGGATGCGCGTGATGTGGACGTCGATAACGTTGTCGAGCGGCGTCCCCCGGGAACTCTCCTTCCAGACGTCGTGGGCCAGCATCTCGCGCGAGACGATCTGGCCGTGATGCCGAAGGAGGTACTCGAGCAGTTCGAACTCGCGGCTCGTCAACTCGATGGGCTGCCTGCCGCGCTGCACCGTGCGGGTGAGCGGGTCGAGCTCCAGGTCTGCCAGCCGCACGCGAAGCGCCTCCTCGGGCCGGCCGCGGCGGAGGAGCACACGCAGGCGCGCCAGCAGCTCGGCGAAGGCGAAGGGCTTGACGAGGTAGTCGTCGGCCCCGCCGTCGAGCCCACGCACGCGATCCTCGATCGCGTCGCGGGCCGTCAGTACGAGCACCGGGACGGTCAGCCCGCGCCCGCGCAGACCCGCCAGGATCTCCAATCCGCTGCGACCAGGCAGGCCGAGGTCGAGCACGATGACATCAAAGGGCTCCGTCGTGGCCCGAAAATACCCATCCTCTCCTGTGCGGCACACCGCAACGTCATAGCCCTCACCCGTCAGTCCGGCTTTGACGGCTCCGGCCACCTTCGGATCGTCTTCAACGACGAGCACGCGCATACAGCAGGTTACCAAGTGAAATCAGGTGCACGCCTCGACGATTCTCGTGCGCCTTCGGGAGTGTACGGGGAGCATATTCGAGACCCATGTGTACGACCTCTGAAGACTTCCTGAACTTCTCGTCAGGCTAGCAGGCTAGCAGGCCTTGACACCACGGAGGGTCAGGCATAAGCTAATCTCAATAATGAGAGTGAGTCTCATTATCATTATAGTTCATTCCCGAGGTCTCCCATGCCCAGCTTCCGCCTCCCACTGCCGCTCCTGGTTGCGTTCCTCTTCAGCGCCGCTCTCGTTCCCGCCGCGGCTCAGCCCGCTCCGCCCACGTCCCTCCGGGTCACCATCGACGGCTTGGTCCTCGACGAGACCGGTGCCTCTCTTCACGGCGCCCAACTGCGACTGACCCCCCGCTCCGCGACGGGCACCCACCGGACAACCACCTCCGACCCGTCAGGCGCGTTCCGTTTTGCCGACGTCCCCTTCGGCGACTACGATCTGGTCACCACCGCCGCCCTCTTCTCCGCCCACCGTCAGGCGCTGCGCGTCGGCACCACACCCCACACCGTGACCGTCGTCCTGAAGGCCGGTGCCTTCTCCGAAGAGGTCACGGTCGTCGGCACCAGGGTCGGAGATTCGCCTGACACACTGCAGCGGCTCCCCGGCGCCGTGACCCTGCTCGACGCCGCCACGCTGGCCGGCAGCCAGGTGTTCACGGTCAACGAGGCCTTGCGCAAGGTGCCCGGCGTCAACGTGCGCGAGGAGGAGGGCCTCGGACTGCGACCGAACATCGGCATTCGGGGGCTCAATCCCACACGATCGACAAAAGTCCTTCTCCTCGAAGACGGCGTGCCGTTCACGATGGCCCCCTACGGCGACAACGCGAGCTACTACCATCCGCCCATTGAACGGTTCAGCGACGTGGAGGTGCTCAAGGGTTCCGGGCAAATTGCCTACGGCCCCTCCACCATTGGCGGAATCGTCAACTACCTGACGCCCCCGGTGCCGGCCCGGCCGTCCGCGACGGCGCGATTGGCCTTCGGCTCGCGTGGCTACGTCAACGCCACGGGCGCGTTCGGTCTGACCAGGGGACGCGTCGGCGTCCTGGTTGACGCCATGCGCAAGCAAGGTGACGGGGCGCGCCAGCACATCCACTCCGCGATGAACGACGTCACCGCCAAACTCCAGGTCACCCCGGTCGACGGGCACTCGCTGACCCTCAAGGTCAACTATTACGGCGAAGACTCCACCCTCACGTATTCGGGACTCACGCAGGCGGAATACGACACGGACCCCCGGCAGAATCCGTTTGCCAACGACGCGTACATCGCCAACCGCGTCGGCGTCACCGGCACGTGGCGCGCCAGCCTCACGCCCGCGCTCCTCATGACCATGAACGTCTACCAGTCGTCCTTCAACAGGGATTGGTGGCGGCAGTCGAGCAATTCCGCCCAGCGGCCGAACGACCGGAACGACCCGGCGTGCGGGAGCATGGCGAACCTGAACACCACGTGCGGGAACGAAGGGCGCCTGCGTGAGTACGACCTCTGGGGCGTCGAACCCAGGTTCCGCGCCACCCCCACCCTGTGGGGCGTGCGCGGCGAAACGGACTTTGGCGTCCGCTTCCACGCCGAGCGCCAGGACCGGGAGCAGCGCAACGGCGACACGCCCCGCGCCCGCGACGGGATCCTCGTCGAGGATAACCTCCGCGAGAACACGGCCGTGTCGGCCTTCGTGCAGCACCGCCTGCTCATGGGCCGCCTGACGCTGACGCCGGGCCTGCGCGTCGAAAACATCCGTTACAGACGGACCAACCGCCTGGCCAACGGTGGCGAGGGCGTCTCGGGAGCCACCGAGCTTACCCAGTGGATTCCCGGCGTGGGCGCAACGCTCGCGCCGTCGTCGAGCACCACCCTGTTTGCCGGTGTCCACCGCGGCTTCGCGCCGCCCCGCACCGAAGACGTCATCAACAACACGACGGGCGGGGTGGTCGACCTCGCGCCTGAACTCAGTTGGGACACCGAGATCGGCGTGCGGTGGATGGCGAGATCGGGAGCCCGTGTCGACGCCACGTGGTTCCTGATGGACTACGGCAACCAGATCGTGCCCGCCAGCCTTGCCGGGGGCATCGGCGCCACACTCACCAACGGCGGCGAGACCCAGCACCGGGGCCTCGAATTCTCAGGGCGCATCGACACGGCAGGATTCGTCCGGACACGGCACAACTTCTTCGCTCGGATCGCGTACACCTGGCTGCCCGTCGCGAAATTCACAGGCGCGCGGTTCAGCAGCGTGGCGGGAGCCGCAGCCGTGTCCGTGACCGGAAACCGGCTGCCCTACGCGCCGGAGCACCTGTCGTCGCTGACCGTCGGCTACCAGCACCCCGCCGGTGTGGAGGCCCAGGTGGAGGGTGTCCAGGTCAGCCGTCAGTTCGGCGACGATCTGAATTCCGTGTTGCCTTCAGCAGACGGCCAGCGCGGGCTGCTGCCTGGGTCCACGCTCTGGAATGCGGCGGTGTCGTACCGGATCTTGCCGCTGCACAGCGCGCTGTTCATCACGGTCAAGAACCTGGGCAACTTGTTGTACATCGCCGACCGCGCCCGGGGCGTCATCCCCGGCATGCCGCGCCTGGTCCAGGCCGGCATCCGCGTGGCGTTCTGAGGTTGACCGTACCGGCGAGTCGAGTCCGTTTGTGGGGTGCCCGTACCGGTCGTTCAACAGCTTGAAGTCACGGGGGCGCCGCCCACGTCCCGCGGGGTGAGGCGTGGGCTCCGGCCCCTTCTCCATGGTCGACCGGACAGATGTCGTACTCACTAAACCGGTCACCTTGACCGGTCACCTTGACTTGCCACCGACAGAAGATCTCAGGCAGGTCGCCAGTACCAGGGAGAGTGCGTGTAGAATACCGCCTGTCGGAGAACCGCGGTTGTGTTGCCTGGCCGCGCTGGCGCCGCCGGGATCCCGGCGTGCGCAGGACAAACAGGCCTCTGATGTGGACTCCCCCCCCACATGCTGTTGTCCTACTCGCCCGAAACTGGATTCGTCCTCACGCTCTTCGAGCTGGTCTTGAGCGGGCTCTCGCTCGTCATCCTCATCTGGATCCGGCGGCGAGACCAGACCTCCCGGGCTCCGCGCGCGTTTGTGCTGCTGACGATGGCGTTCGCGCTCTTCGTCGTGGCGTTCGCGTCTCGAGCGGCGTATTGGCGGGTTGCAGAATACCCGCCGCCGACCGATCGCCCGGCGCACTACGTTGTGCTTTTCGGAAGCGACGTGGCGCGGCTGGTCGGCACCTGCTGTCTGATGGCGGCGTATCTGATCCGGATCGGGCGCGAGCGCCTCGCGCCGCTGGTCGCCATCGCGGCTGGATCCGCCATCGTGCTGGCCGTCGTGTCGTTCTCGCATGACGCGGCGGCCAGCGCCGCAAGCATCGTGCCCCTGACCAGGGCACGACTCGCCGAGGCGGCGATCGTTGCGCTCGGCCTGCCGTGGATCGCACGGCGCGGTTTCAGCAGGCCGGCTACGGCGCTGGCGCTGGTCGGCCTCGGCAGCGCCGTGGCCGCGATCGGCGCCTCGCAGCCCGCCGCTACGGAGTTCGTGTGGGGGCTGGACTACGTCCTGACGCTGGTCGGCCTGATCCTGCTGGCCCTTTCGCTCGAACGCGAGAGCGGGCAAGCCTCCTTGCGTCTGTTCCTGCGTTTTAATCTGACCTTCGTCGTCCTTGCCAGCAGCCTCGTGCTGGTCGTGACGCAGATCGAGCGGCGGCAGTTTGTCGATCTGTCGGCGCTTCACGCGGAGGATCTCGCGGAGTTCGTGCGCGGTCACATGCTCTACTACCGTGGACGGGGTGAGCCTCCGGACAAGACCTTGGCGCATGACGACGTCGTCAGAAAGGTGGTGGCCGACTACGGCCGCTATCCCGACCTGCGCCGGGTCCAGGTCTCCCTCCTGGGGCACACCATGGCCCTGTCGATCAACGGCGACGGCGAGATTGCGCAAGAGCTCTGGAGCGGCGAGCGAAAACGACCCGCCCCGGTGAGCCCGGCCGATTTCACCGTTGCCCCTCTCATGAGCGTGCCCATCCTCTCGGGCGGTCGGCCGATCGGAAGCGTCCAGCTCGACCACAGCCTCGAGCGGATCAACGAGCGTCTTGGTATGCAGATGCGTCTCATCTTCGGCGTGTTTACGTTGTTTGTCGGCGTCGGGAGCATCGTGACCGGGATGGTCGTCGTGGCGGCGGACCGGACGATACGCCACCAGTTCGAGGAACTGGAGCGGACGCGGCGGCGCCTGTCGGTCGCCGAACGTCTCGCCTCGATCGGGGCGGTCGCCGACGGCGTCGCGCACGAGATCAATAACCCGGCCGGCATTCTGGTGGCGAGAACGGATTACTTGCTCTCGGTCATCGAAGATCGCGCGGCGTACGCTGAGATCTGTGACGACCTGGACACGATTCGGCGCCAGGCGCAGCGCATCGCGAAAACCGTGCGCGATTTGCTGACCTTCACGCGCCCCACGCCGCTGCGCCGGGAGGTCTTCGACCTGAGGCCCGTTGTGGAGTCGGCTCTGGCGCTGGTGCGACCGCTCGTCCCCGGGTCGCGGATCGTCTTCGAGCACCGGGCGAGCACGGTGCCGTGTCGCGTCTGCGGCGACCGTGACCGCCTCGAGCAGGTGTTTACGAACCTCCTAACCAACGCCGTACAAGCCATCAGGGGAGAAGGCTGCGTCGGCGTGACCACCTTGGTTCTCCCCGATGAACGCGTCGAGGCGGTGGTGCGCGACAGCGGAATCGGTATCGCGCACGAGCACATCGAGCGAATCTTCGATCCGTTCTTCACGACGAAGCCGCCAGGGTCTGGCACTGGACTGGGCCTGTCCCTCGCGTACGCGATCATTCGAGACCACGGTGGCACGATTGATGTGTCGAGCACGCCGGGTGTCGGAAGCGAGTTCCGCGTGACGCTGTCGCCCGCGGCCGCCTTCGAGTCGAGGCGTTCGCCAGAACAGGCGCACGCCTGGCCCGTGGCAATGCCTTCAGACTGGGCAGGCGCGCAGAGGAGTCCCCCAAGCGATGAGTGAACCAGCCGCCGCGCGGATCCTCGTGGTCGATGATGAGGTCGACATGCTGGAAACGTGCCGGCGAATCCTCGTCCGGCGCCACTACGCCGTGCAGACGGCCGCCTCGCCGGAGGAGGCGGAAGAGTGGCTGGCGCGCGAGTCCTATGATTTGCTCATTGCCGACCTGGTCATGCCAGGCAAGGACGGGCTCGAGCTCGCGAGACTGGCGCGACAGCGCGACCCGCGTCTGGCCGTCCTGATTATCACGGCGCACGCCACGATCGACAGCGCCCTGCAGGCGACACGCGAGGGGGCGTTCGACTACATCCCGAAACCCTTCACGATGGACCAGCTCGAGGTGGCCGTTGAGCGGGGCCTGGACGGGCGGCGCCTGCGCGAAGAGAATGCCGCGCTCAGACGCCAGCTCGACGCGGCGTTTGACCTCGGAAACCTCGTCGGCGCCAGCCCGCAGATGCAGCACGTGCTGGACCTCCTGCGCAGGATCGCCGACACCGAGGCCAACGTCCTCATCACGGGCGAGAGCGGCACCGGAAAGGAACTCGTGGCCCGCTCGATTCACGCCAACAGCCGCCATCGGCAGCGACCGTTCGTCCCGCTCGACTGCGGTGCCCTTCCGGAGACGCTGATCGAGTCGGAGCTGTTCGGCGCCGAGCGCGGTGCCTACACCGGGGCAGAGGTGTCGCGAGCCGGACTGGTCGAACAGGCCGACGGCGGTACGTTGTTCCTGGACGAGATCGGCAATCTGCCGGTCGCCATGCAGGTGAAGCTGCTGCGTGTCATCCAGGAGCGCACGATTCGCCGGCTGGGTGGACTGCGGCAGATCCCGGTCAGCATCCGGGTGGTCGCCGCCAGCAACCAGGAGCTCAGCCGACTGGTGCGGGAGGGGCGGTTTCGTGAGGATCTCTTCTACCGCCTGAACGTGGTGTCCGTGACGCTCCCGCCGCTGCGCGAGCGGGCGGGCGATGTACGCCTGCTGGCCCAGCACTTCGTGACCGAACTGGCCGGACTCAACGGTAAGGACATCCGCGGCCTGTCGAGCGCGGCACTCCTGTTCCTCGAACGCCACGACTGGCCCGGCAACGTGCGCGAGCTCCGCAACGTCATTGAGCGGGCCGTGTCGCTCGCCGAGTCGAACCAGGTGATGCCGGCGGATCTCCCGGCCTATCTGACCGAAGGCCGGCCGGGCGCGCAGCTCTGCGGCACGTTTCGCGACACGAAGCGGCGCTCGGTCGCCGAATTCGAACAGACGTACCTCCGCGCGCTGCTCGAAGAGTGCGGGGGAAACGTCTCCCGCGCGGCTGCACGGGCCGGCCTCAGGCGCACGGCCTTGCATCGGCTTCTGACTAGGCATGGGCTCGACGCCAGGCCATTTCGGCCCTCTCCGCACGCAGGTCCCTCTCGGCCTGAAGACCCCGACTGATCGTCGCGGACGCAGCAGCAGGTGTTCACCAGGCCAGCGCGCTTCGGTGCCGGCACAGGCACCGACACATCCGCGTGACAGTGTTACGCGCGTGCGTCACCCAGAAGACGCCGCGCTGCTCGCGCGGATCCACTGTGACCGTCAGAATGGCCCGAAAGCTGCCGAATCGTGCCAGGTTTCATGCGGTCGCGACCTCTCGGTCCGACGGTATCCGCCTTGCAAACACGCCGAGGTGACGCCATGGCCCCCCAGAAAACGGGACGATTCGACCTGTCGGCCCACACGTGTGAGGAGGACGAATGAGACGCTGGCTTACCGTGACTTGTCTCGCTGGTTTGGTCCTGGCATTCTGGCCCCGCGGCGCGGAGGCCATCCCCGCGTTTGCGCGCCGCTACCAGACGTCCTGCACCACCTGCCACGTTTTGATTCCGAAGCTGAACGCGTTCGGGATCGCGTTCCGCAACAACGGTTACCGGATCCCGGCCAACGACGAGAAGTTCGTCAAAACGCCCGACGTACAGCTCGGCGCGCCGGCGTGGAAACGGGTCTGGCCCGATGCGGTCTGGCCAGGCGGCATCCCCGGCATCCCGCCCATTGCAATCAGGATCTTCTCGGACGTCGTGATCAACCCCAGCACGACGTCGAAGGTCAATTTCATCTTCCCCAACGAGTTCGAGATCCTCGCCGTTGGCACGGCCGGCGACCACATCTCCTACCTCGGTGAACTGGAAATCACCACTGGCGACCGCGTCGATCTGGCACGGGCGTTCATCCAGTTCGACCAGATCTTCGGAAGCCCGGTGGCCAATCTCGTCGTGGGACGCTTCGAACCTCGCGCGGTGCCGTTCTCTCGCTTTCATCGACGTCTGACGCCCTCCGACTTCCTGGCCACGGAGTTCCGGAATGTGAGCGAAGGCTTCGACTTCAAGACGCGCCAGGCTGGGTTCGAGTTCTGGGGCGCCAAGACCGGCTCCAACAACAAAGGTGGCGTCGAGTATGCCGCCGGGATCGTCAACGGCAACGGACCCTTTGCCGACAACAACACCTCCAAAGACCTGTACTACCGTCTATCGTACAAGGTGGGCGGTTTTGGTGTGGCGGGTTCGACCGAGGAAACGGAGGAGCTCAAGCAATCCAACAACTGGCGTGACAACTCGATCAGGCTCGGCACCTCCGGCTATTTCGGCAAGGGGCAATTCGCCGGCAAACTGGATGAGTTCTACCGCGTCGGTGGCGACGTCGACATCTTCCTCCGCGACCTGAATGTGTCCACGTGGGTTTTTATGGGCCGCGACGATTTCACGGCGACGAAGACCGTGACCGACTTCACGGCGGTCGCCGTCGAGGCGAACTACGTCGCCAAGCCGTGGCTCATAGGGGTCTTGAGGTACGACGCGGTGTTCCGCGACAAGGACGCCGACATCAAGCGCGTGGTGCCCGCCGTCGTCATCGCAATCCGCGCCAACGTCCGGTTGGTCGCCGACTGGGAGGTCTTTCTCAAGAATAGCGGGGACACAAGGGCCCGAGTCCGAGTGGATCTCCTTTTCTAACACCGCAGGACCTGTCATGAAGATCTTCATCTGCGCCGGGCTCCTGGCTGGCGTTCTCGGCGCCGGAGGCGCAATCGGTCTGGAGCAGCCTGGGCGGGCCGGCGCCACAATCAGCGGTAAGGTGACGTGTCGCGGCGTCCGGGACTGCAACGGCGCGGTGGTGTTCATCGAGAGTCTCCCGGGCCGGAGCTTCCCGCCGTCGCCCAACGCAGTGATGGACCAGGTCAATCTGACCTTTACGCCCCACGTGCTCACGGTTGTCGTGGGGACGAAGGTATCGTTCCCGAACAGCGACGAAGTCCGCCACAACGTATTCTCACCGTCACCCGTCAAGCGATTCAACCTCGGCACGTATCCGAAGGGTGTCTCGAAGTTCGTCGTATTCGACAAACCTGGCATCGCGGAGCTGCTCTGCAACGTCCACGCCGAAATGTCCGCGTACGTCGTCGTCACGGAGACACCCCACTCGGTGCTGGTTGGCAAGGAGGGTACGTACGTCCTGAAGGACGTGCCGACGGGCACCTACGTTGTCCGTGCGTGGCGTGAGGAGTTGAAGGACCAGCGCCAGCAGGTGACGGTGAGCGCAGGCGCGCCGCGCACCGTCAACTTCGAGTTGCGTCGCTGAAGGCCCGGCGAGCGACATCGTCCGCCGCGTGTGGATCGAAGTCGAAAGGAAGCGCGCGATGAGCGAAGTTACGATTCCGTTGACGATGTTGCTGGCGTGGCTCGTCGCCATGTTGTGGCACACCGTCTCGGAGGATCGCCGGAACGGGCCACGGTAGTCATGATAACCGCACAAGACTCTGGGGGTCCCCTCCATGGCTGAAGGAGGTTACGGAACCGCGCGTCCAGCGCGACCGCCAGCGGGAGAGGGTTCGGACGCCGCCGCGACGGTTTGGATGCCGAGGCGCGACTGGCTGGCACGTGTCACATGGTGGGGCTTCCTGGGTTCACTGGTGGCCATGTCGGGTGCGTCGCTTCGCATGATGTTCCCGCGCGTCACCTTCGATCCGCCCGCGACGTTCAGGGCGGGACGTCCCGAGGAATATGCCGTCGGGACCGTGAGCGAACGCTGGAAGAAGCGTCACCGCGTCTGGGTCGTCCGGACGGCGGAAGGCTTCTTTGCCCTGTCGGCGAAGTGCACGCACCTCGGCTGCACGCCGAACTGGATCGAGACAGAAGGCAAGTTCAAGTGCCCGTGCCATGGGAGCGGGTTCGATCCGAGCGGCGTGAACTTCGAGGGCCCCGCCCCCCGCCCGCTCGAGCGATTCCGCATCGCCCTGGCAGAGGATGGCCAGTTGCTCGTCGACCGGAGCCGGAGTTTCCGCCAGGAAGCCGGCGAGTGGGACCGGCCTGAGGCCTTTCTTCCCTTCGCCGGGTGACGCGCATGAGCCTGCTGCGTCCCTCCGTGGTGTGGACCCGGGTGAAGGCCTCGGCCGCTTGGCGGTCTCTGTTCCGCCACGGCTACGAAGACACACGCCGGAACCGGCTGCTCCAGACCGCCAGCAACGTCTTTCTCCATCTGCACCCCACCACGACTCCCGCCAGTGGGCTGCGGTTCTCGTATACGTGGGGACTGGGCGGCCTGTCTCTGCTGCTGTTCGTGGTGCTTACCCTCACCGGCGTCCTGCTGATGTTCTACTACGTCCCCGACACGCGCCGGGCGTTCGACGACATGAAGGACATCGAGCACGTGGTGCCATTCGGCCAGTTCCTTCGCAACCTCCACCGGTGGGCCGCGCACGCGATGGTGATCACCGTGTGGCTCCACATGCTGCGGGTGTTCCTGACCTCGTCCTACAAACCGCCGCGCGAGTTCAACTGGGGCGTGGGGGTGGCCCTGCTGGTCTTCACCCTTCTTTTGAGCTTCTCCGGCTATCTCCTGCCGTGGGATCAGATCGCATTTTGGGCCATCACGGTCGGCACCAATATGGCAACCGCTACGCCGTTGCTGGGCGCCGAGGGCCCGTTCAGCCTGGTGACGTACGACAACGACATCCGCTTTCTCATCCTCGGAAGCCGTTTCGTTGGGCAGAGCGCGTTGCTCCGGTTCTACGTGCTCCATTGCCTCGCCCTCCCGCTGGCCGCCGCGGTCCTGATGGCCGTGCATTTCTGGCGCGTTCGCAAAGACAAGTTCTCGGCGAAGGCGGCGCCGCCGTCGAGCAGCGTGGCCGCCGAGGCCACGGCAGAGTCCCCCGTCGCCGCCGGACCAGCCGTGGCGGGCAACGCGAGTCCGGCGCGGGATCGAGCCGCGCCTGCGTCTCGCGGGGTGGACGTCTGGCCCCACTTGGTGGCGATTGAGTTCCTGGCGATGCTTGTGGCGCTCGTTGCCCTTCAGGCCTGGTCGATGTGGGTCGATGCCCCGCTCGAAGAAGTGGCAAGTCCGACCAACACACCAAACCCTGCCAAGGCTCCGTGGTACTTCCTGGGCTTGCAGGAAATGCTGGTCTACTTCGACCCGTGGATTGCGGGCGTCGTTCTCCCCGCCCTCATCATAGTCGGCCTGATCCTCCTGCCCTATCTCGACTCCAACCCCGCCGGCGTGGGCGTCTATACCCTGCGACGCCGCCGGTATGCCGGGTCGGTGTTTCTGATCGGCTTCTTCCTGTGGGTCGGGTTCATCCTCGTCGGTCAGTTCTTTCGAGGTCCAGGCTGGATCTGGTACTGGCCATGGGAGAGCTGGGAGGTGCACAAGCCCGTCTACGAGAAGACGTGGAACTTTCCCTGGCCTGTCGGCCTCGCCGCGATCGTGGGATACGTCGCGCTCGGCCTGCACTTGCCGAGGCGCCTGAGGCCGGCGGTCTTCGGGACCATTAGCTGGGGGCGTTACGCGACGCTCATGTTACTGGTGCTGGGCATGCTCGCCCTGCCGATCAAGATGGTGCTCCGGCTGGCGTTCGACGTGCACTACGTCCTCGTCACGCCGTGGTTTCGCATCTGACCCATGTCTGTCGGGCCCCCGTTGTTCCCGCTTCGTGGATGGACCGCGGTCACCGCCACCGCGCTGGCGGTCCTGTTTGGTTTGCTCCTGGTGCGGGAGGCCGGTCCCGAGTGGCGGCGCCACCAGCGCCGCGCCATCGAAGCCCGGCGCCAGCTCGCCGAGCGCACGGTGGCAGACGCCGAACGGTCGCTTGCCCGGCCGGAAATGCGCCGGCGCCTGGTCGAGGCCGAGCGGCGGCTGGAGGACGCCAGGCGCGCCGAGCACGTCCGGCAGAAGAGCGGCGAGATCGACCGCGCCCAACAACGTCTCGCGGGGGCGGACCGACAGTTCGCCGACGCGCGCGACGCCCTACAGCGGACCCGCGCGCAGTACCAGGCGGTCGAGCGCAGCTTCTTGCTGGCGAAGCGCGTCGACGAACGTGAGCGGTGGCGGCCGGAGTTGGACCGCCTGCGCGCCGAGGTCGACCGCCTGGCGGTCGATCGCGATCGAAAGACTGCGGCCCGAGACGAAGCGGACCGGTTGGTTCAGGCTCTTACGGCGGACGTCGCGAGCGCCCAGCAGGCGCTGGCCGCCCTTCAGGATCCGCTGGTCCGCGCGCGCGGGGAGCTGACGGCCGCCACCGAGCAGCCCACCCGCGTCGAGCAAATCCTGGTTGATCCGCTGAATCGCGTCGATCGGTGCCCGACGTGCCACCTCGCGTCGACGCGTCAGGCGACCGAGATGAATCCTGCCCCTCTCGCCGGCCACGTCGGACGCTACGTCGTCGACCATCCGCCCGATAGGTTTGGCTGCACGATCTGCCACGGTGGCCAGGGGCGCGCCACGCGGCTGCCTCCGGCGCACGGGCGCATCGCGTATTGGCGAGAGCCGCTCCTTGACCGCGAGTTGATCGGTGGCCGCTGCGCAGTCTGCCATGTTGGTGCGACGGTGCCGGGCGAGCCTTACGCCGCCAGAGGGCGCCGGCTGTTCCAGGAGTTCGGGTGCCAGGGCTGTCATGAAGTGGAGGGCGTGTCGACCGCGCGCATTGGGCCATCGCTTGCCGGCATCGGAGCGAAAGTCGGGCCAACGTGGCTCGCGATGTGGCTTCGCGACCCGAAGACGTACCTGCCGAACACCCGGATGCCGAACTTCCGTCTCTCGAGCCAGGAGATCGCCGATCTCTCCGCGTTGCTGCTGTCACTGCGCCGGGGGGACGCGCCTGCTCGAGACGCCCGCACGTCGGTGGCGCCTGGGGCCGTCAAGCGTGGCGAGACGCTGTTCAAGGCGTCACGGTGCATCTCGTGTCACGCCATCAACGGGCGCGGCGCAACGCTCGGTCCGGATCTCGGGCGCGTGGCGAGCAAGATCCGCGAGGCGTGGCTGTTCGAGTTCCTGCAGGATCCGCCGCGCGTCCTCCCGGGAACCCGCATGCCCCGCTACCGGTTCTCGGGCGCCGAGGCCGCCGACTTGGTGGCCTACCTGTCACAGGAGTTGCGCGACTTCGACGAGGGGATGTGGCCACCGCCGCCCGCGGCCCCTGACAACGTTGATGAGGGCCGGCGGCTCGTCCGGAAGTACGGGTGCTTCGGGTGCCAC
>CAYHRK010000082.1:8585-14391 GCA_964358795.1 uncultured Vicinamibacterales bacterium | reverse complement strand
GGTCGTCGCGCCTTGCGATCCGGGCGCCGCGCTCCGGACTATTTGTCACCGAACTGCTGATTCGGGACACTAGAATCCGCTCGAATCACGTTGGGGCGCACGATGCTCGACATGCGATCGCTGGTCATGCTGGCGCCGGACGCCGCACTCGAGCCAAGGTCGGAGAACATAAGCCATGGTCCACAATCAGCGTTCCAGTCGACCGTTTAGCCATGCCGCCTGTCGTCGCCATCGCACCTCTCGTGCATTCGCGTGCGCGATCGCCATTGTCCTGCTCGGTGCGGCCGTCGGACTGGCCCAGCAGGCGTCGAGCATCCCGGCAGAGCTGAAGACAGCCACGGACGCCAGGCTGCAGTCCATCGCGAACCAGGTCGACGGGATCGCCGGCTACTGCCTCATCGACCTCACGTCTGGTGAGCGCATCGAGCGCGCGGCAAACCAGGTGTTTCCGACGGCGTCCACCATCAAGCTCGCGATTCTGTACGAGTTAATGAAGCGCGCAGACGAAGGGACGCTGAAGCTCGACGACACGATCAAGCTCGACCGGGCGCGGGCAGTACCGGGCGGCATCCTCTACGAACTCGGTACGCCCGTGCTGTCGCTGCGCGACTACGCCACCGTGATGGTGGTTGAGAGCGACAACACTGCCACCAATGTACTGATCGCGCATCTAGGCATGGAGGCCATCACGGTGCGCATGGCGCAAGCGGGGCTCGCCAATACCAGGCTGCGCCGCTACATGATCGACCTCGACGCGGCGAAGCGCGGCCTCGAGAACGTGTCGACTCCGGCCGAACTGGCGCGGCTGCTGGAGATGTTCTACAAGGGCACGGGCCTCACGCCGACCAGCCAGGCCGAGGCGCTGCGCATCCTGAAGAAACCGAAGGACAGCCCCATCCGCCGCGCGGTGCCTGCGGGTATCGAGGTGGCCAGCAAGACGGGATCGCTCGAAGGCGTTCGTGCCGACACGGCGATCGTCTATGCGAAGAACAGGCCGTTCGTGTTCGTGGCGTTGACGACATTCCTCGCCAATGAGGCCGCCGCCAACAAGGCTATCGAAGACATGGCGGCGGTGGCATTCGGGTACTACGCGCGGTTGGGTGCCGCCGGCGAGACGGGACGGCTGCTGTACAGGTAAGGACCCGGAAGGAAATAGGTGTGTCATCGTGGGCGTCGCCCTTCGACAGGCTCAGAGCGTCCTGAGCTCGCCGATGGACGAGGCGCCCGCCCGGTAAGGCGCGAGGAGCGCGCATACCGGGAGTATGGAAGTGACGAGCAATCCGCCTCCGCCAAGGCTCCGGCGAGATCGTGCCAAAGCCCGGCTTCGGGCGACGGCAGGCGCGGCCCGGCCGGGGCCCCCAACGCGGCACCCGCGTTGGGGAGGAAGGCGGGATGCATCGGCGTCCAAGATGGCATAGTTTTTTCCTTCCGGGTCCTTAGGGTCAGTGGAGAGTTCCGAATCCCGAATCCCCAATCTCTACTATGATCACCCCCAAAGGAGTTCCGATGATCATTGCCCTGATGGTGGCTCTCTTGTCGGTGCAACCGGCGGCGCAGGATGCGCAGCAGCCTCTCGACCTGGTGCCGGGCGCGCGGTACGACACTCGCATCCCAGCGCCGAAGCAGGTGGTTGGTCACGAGTTTGGCGAGGAGATCTCCACGCCGGCCGAGATTGTCACCTACCTCAAGGCGCTCGCCGCGGCCGTTCCGGACCGCACCAGGCTGGTTGAGTACGGGAAGACATGGGAAGGCCGTCCGCTCTACGTGATGATCATCGGCAGCGCCGATCGGTTGAGCCGGCTTGATGCCATCAAGCGGGGTCTGGCACAACTGGCCGATCCCCGAGGGGTGAGCGCCGCCGACGCCGAGCACCTGATCAACGACTTGCCGGTCGTCGTCTGGATGATGCATGCGGTGCACGGCAACGAAGTCTCGTCGTCTGACGCCGCCCTGGCCGAAGCGTACCACCTGCTGGCCGCCCAGGGCGATGCGCGTGTGGAGACGATTCTGCGCGAGGCGCTGGTGCTCGTCGACCCGCTGCAGAATCCAGACGGACGTGCCCGTTTTGTGGCATCGAACGAGCAGGGTCGAGCCGCCGTCCCCAATAGCGAACCCGCGTCGATCGAACACGACGAGCCCTGGCCAGGCGGCCGTCCGAATCACTACCTGTTCGACATGAATCGCGACTGGCTGGCGCTGTCGCAGCTCGAAACGCGAGCCCGCGCACGACTTGGCTTGCAGTGGCATCCGCACGTCGTCGTGGACCTGCACGAGATGGGCGGCAACTCGACGTACTATTTCGCGCCGCCGGCCGAGCCGGCCAATCCCTACATCACCGCCCGTCAGCGCGAATGGCTCCAGAACTTCGGCAAGGAGAACGCGCGGCGCTTCGACTCGCGAGGGTTTGCGTACTTTGCCCGCGAAGTTTTCGACGCCTTCTACCCCGGCTACGGCGATTCCTGGCCGATGTTACATGGCGCCATCGCGATGACCTTTGAACAGGCGTCCGCCCGCGGTCTCACCTATCGCCGCGACGATGACACCGTGCTGACGTATCGGGACGGCGTCCTCCATCACTTCACGGCGGCGCTTCAGACTATGGAGACCGCGGCGACCAACAGGGCAGCGCTCCTGCGCGACTATCTCGAGTTCCGGCAGAGCGCCGTGGCTGAAGGCGAGAAGGCGCCAGCCCGGGAGTATCTCGTGCCGCCAGGTGTCGATCCGGTACGCGCTGACGCGTTCGGGCGCAAACTTGTGGAACATGGCATCGACGTCCGTCGGCTCGAGGAACCCGTGAAGGTCGGCACACGCACGCTGCCGGTTGGGACCCTGGCGATTGGGGCCGCCCAGCCCTCATTCCGGCTACTGCGCAACCTGATGGATCCCGACATCCGGATGGACGAGAAGTTCATCAAGGAACAGGAGCGACGTCGGCAGAAGCGTCTCGACGATCAGATCTACGACGTCACCGCGTGGAGCCTGCCGCTGTTGTACGACGTCGAACTGGTGATCAGTCCGGCTCCGGTCACTGCGCGCGGCGTCCCCGTCACCGCCGAGCGCGGACGGCTCTCCACGCCGCTGGCCCCGGCCAAGGCCGCGTATCTGCTGCCGTGGGGATCGGGCACGGCCGGTGTCGTGGTCGAGGCGCTGCAGTCTGGCATCAAGATGCGCACGGCGGGCGAGACGTTCACCATCGGCCCGCGCAAGTTCGACGTCGGCACCGTCATCGTGCGCGTATCCGACAACCCGCTCGACAAGTTGGCGCACCTTGGCGATCTCGTCGCACGCCACGGCGTGGAGGTGGTGGCCCTCGACTCCACGTGGGTTGACGAGGGGATGTCGCTCGGCAGCAACAAGGTGGCGGTGATCAAGACACCACGAGTGCTGTTGGTGTGGGACGCGCCCGCACGCAGCGACTCGGCCGGGTGGGCGCGCTACGTGCTGGAGCAACGGTTCCACCAGCCGGTCACCACCGTCCGTGCCTCGTCGCTGCGCCGGATCGACATGCGGCGGTACGACGTGCTTGTGCTGCCGTCGGGCACCTACACGTCCTCCATTTCCGAGGATGACGTGCGACGGCTGAAAGACTGGATCAGTGGCGGCGGCGTCCTGATTACGCTTGCTGACGCCTCCAGATGGGCAACCGGTGAGAAAGTCGGCCTGCTGGCCACGAAGACCGAAATGCGCGACGGCCGTCCGTCCGGGGCCGACAACAAGGACGAGAAGAAACCTGCGGCCGACGACAAGGACGAGAAGAAACCTGCGGCCGACGCAAAGAAGCCGTTCGACTACGAGCAGGCCATCCTGCCCGACAAAGAGCCTCCCGAATCCGTGCCCGGCGCGCTGCTGCGGGTGCTGCTCGATCGCGAGCACTGGCTGGCGGCTGGACTTGACGACGAGATCCAGTCGGTCGTCGAAGGGACGCGTGTCTTTACGCCCATCAAGCTCGACCGCGGTCGCAACGTCGGCATCTACGCGAAGAAGGACCGGCTCGTCGCCGGCGGCTACACGTGGCAGAATTCACAGGATCTGCTGCCCCAGAAGGCGTTTCTGATCGATCAGCCGATGGGGCGCGGCCATGTCATCGCGTTTGCCGAAGACCCGAACTTCCGAGCCGTGGCGGAGGCCACGGAATTGCTGTTTATCAACGCGGTGGTGCTCGGCACATCGAGATAAGGGACCCGTCCACGCCATCGCTGTGGCAGAATCTAGTCAAGAGCCACAAAGGAGCGGAACATCTTGCGAAGACTGCCGTCTTTTCTTGCGCTTGGCATGACCGTAGTTGCCGCTGGAGGCGTGCGGCTTCTCGCCCAGACGGGCACTCCCCCGGGCTGGCAGGGCGGCCGCGGCGGCCAGGTCGGCGTCCAGATCCAGCCTGGCGATCCCTGCCCGCCCGGTACGACCGAAACCAGGCCGGGCCGCTGCACGGCCCCCGAGTTTCCCGCACCGAGCATTCTTGACTACCGCCCCCGATCGACCCTGGTGGCCACGGCGCATCTGGTGCCCAAGGCCAAGTACCCGGTGATCGACAGCCACAACCACACGACGATCACCGCCACCAACATCGATCAGCTTATCGGGGAGATGGATCAGCTGAACCTCCGCGTCCTGGTCAACTTGAGCGGCGGGAGCGGGCCTGCACAGGTGAAGCAGAAGGTCGACTTCATCCGGTCCAGCAAGTACCCCGATCGCTTCCGCGTGTTCGCCAACGTCACCTGGAACGGGGCAGGTGGCCCGGGCTGGGCCGAGAAGGCGGTGGCCGATCTCGAGCAGTCCATTCGCAATGGCGCGATTGGCCTGAAGATTGCCAAGGATCTCGGGCTTCGCGCCCGAAAGGCAGATGGAACCCGTCTGCACGTCGACGACCCCGACCTCAAGCCGATTTGGGATCTCTGCGCCCGGCTCAACGTCCCGGTGATCATTCACACCGCCGAGCCGCAGGAGTTCTTCTCACCGCTCGACTACACGAATGAACGCTGGCTGGAGCTGGCGCTGTTTGCAGAACGGCGCAACTTCATGCCCGGGCAGCCGACGTTCGAAGATCTGATGGGCGAGCGAGACCGCATGTATGCGGCGAATCCGAAGACGCGGTACATCGGCGCGCACTTCAACTGGTACGGCAACAATCTCGCGCGGGCTGCCCGGCAGCTCGATCAGTTGCCCAACCTGGTGCTCGAGGTCGGCGCGGTCTTGTACGATTTCGGCCGGCAGCCGCGGGCAGCCCGCGAGTTCTTCATCAAGTATCAGAATCGCATCCTGTTCGGGAAAGACTCGTACCAGGCGAGTGAGTATCCGTGCTACTGGCGCGTGTTCGAGACCAGCGACGAGTACTTCGACTACTACCGCGACTATCACGCGTTCTGGAAGCTCTACGGCATGGATCTGCCGGACGCCGTCCTGAAGAAGCTCTACTTCCAAAACGCATTGCGTGTGACGCCGGGTCTCCCCCAGGCAGGTTGGCCCCGCTAGTTGGCGTCTTCATGAGATTCCGGCCACTGTGCCTGTGCGTGCTCGCGGGTGTGCTCCTGTTGCCCGATCGCGGTCTTGCCCAAGTCGACCCGAGCCCGCTCATTGCACCAGTCGTCTTCCACTGGCCCCAAGTGCAGACCGCCTGGCCCACGCTCGAGGGCGGACCGATCGCCGCCGGTTCGCTGCGCTTCTGGCGGCGGCAACTGAAGTTGTTCGAGATCGCAGGGTTCACCGGGCAGCTGTTCCAGGTGGTCTACGCTGCGCGGACGGCACAGAGGAATCACCTACAGGTCATGCGCGACCTGCGCGCCGAGCGGCCAGATGGCCCGCTGCCGCC
>CAYHRK010000082.1:0-8485 GCA_964358795.1 uncultured Vicinamibacterales bacterium | reverse complement strand
GACGATCCGCGCTGCCAGTACAAGCCGTGTCATCCTGTGGAGTACACCGATACCTGGGGACCGGCCAACCCCTGGCACTACCTGGACCTGACGCGACAGAAGATCCGGGAGTGGGTCCTGGGGCCGGCTCCACCCAATGCCGATCTGGTGCCTCCGCACGTGTTCATCCTGACGCCGAAGACCGATGAAGGTGGGGGAGGCGCGATCGAACTCAAGGTCGTGGCGGCCGACGACAGGACGCTGCGCGAGGTGAGTCTCTACCTGGACGGGTTCCTGCTGTTGCGGACTAAAGGCACCATCGACCGACTGCTGAAGACATGGTACTTGTCCAACGGGCGCCACCGGCTGTTTGTGGAGGTCTTCGATGAGGCCGGCAACCGCGATGAAGATACCAGCGACTTCATTGTGCAGAACCCCACAATCCCCCTGTCGAGCGGGAACGACCGACCGATGACGGCAGGCGGCTATGGTTCCTGCGGACCGAAGTGCGTCACGAAGTAGTCCAGCACCGCCTCCGCGTCGGTTGCGGTCCGCGTTGGCGTGTGTGATCGGCCAATCGGGGCACCAACCCGCGTCCGGGACGTGTCAGGTCGATTCGCTGGTCATGATGAACAAGGGCGTCATCTCAAAGCTTTCGAACTTTGGCCGTAAGCGATCGGGATTGTAGAAGCGTTCCACGTTGACGGTCTTCTTGGTGCTCGTGACAATGTCAATCGGGATGTTGTCGTAGCGCCCATTCTTGAGGACGACCAGTCGCCCGTGCAGTTTCCTGACCACCAAATCAAGCGCGAGGTTTCCATACGCCATTGGCACGATCGAATCTATCGCGTCCGGGTCGCCACAACGCACCAGATAACCGAGTTTCTGATTCACAACATCCACGGTGCGGCCGTCATGATGTCTCGCGGTGAGCTCCTTGAGCCGTGCTGAAACCAGGTCGCCAATCCCACCCAGTTTTGCATGGCCGAAGGCGTCGGTTACCTGACCTTCGAAGACCATCTCGCCGCCTTCGAACACGGCTCCCTCAGATACCAGTACCACAGAATAACGGCTCGGGTTTCGACTCCGGTCATACATCATCAACTCAGCGAGACGTTCAATATTGAACTTGAACTCCGGGATGACACAACGATTCGCCGCTCCCGCCATTGTCGGGAGCATGGCGGTGAACCCGGCATACCTGCCAAACACTTCCAGCACCATCAACCGCTCGTGGGAACCGGCCACCGTCCGCAGACTGTTGGCCAGTGCAATCGTCCGTGTGACGCAGGTGCTGAATCCGATGCAGTAGTCTGTGCCGGGCACATCATTGTCCATCGTCTTCGGGATGGCAACGATCTTCACGCCCTCCTGATACATGCGCACGGCATAACTCAACGTATCGTCACCGCCGATGGGAATCAGATAATCCACGCCGAGGAAATCGAGATTCTTCAACACGTCGGGGGTGAGATCGTTGACATCCTTCGTGTAGCGATCCCGCAACGACGCGGGCACTCGAGCACGTTCGACCTTGGCCGGATTCGTGCGGGACGTGTGCAGGAACGTGCCTCCCGTACGTCCCGCTCTGTTGACGATATCCTCCGTCAATATCTGGAAGTTGTTGCTGTTGTCGGCTTTCTCATCGCGAATCAGATCGATCAACCCAGCCCAGCCGCGGCGGATGCCGATCACCTTGTAGCCCTCTCGTAGGGCGCGGATGGTCACTGCGCGGATTGCAGGATTGAGACCGGGCACGTCGCCGCCGCCAGTGAGGATGCCAATGACACCTGAGGTGTTGGTCGTCATGTCGCCCTTCCCGTGGATGGTGTATGACTGAAGGCATTCCCCGTACTCTTCGATCATCTCATGACAAGGACATTCTCGCCGAACACCATGTTGACGCTGTGTGGTGAATCGCCTATTCTTCGCGGCATTGTGAACACGGTCATCCGTCGCACTGCACCTCTCCTGGTGGCGGCACTCTTCGCCATCACCCCCTGGCGTTCAGCCGGTCGGCACCGGAAACACGGCGTGAAGGTGTCCATGCCCCGGGGCGTCGAACCACCTGATTCATGTTCTATAGCCTGATCGCGTCGCTGTTTTGTCCGGCTGCCTGGTGGGGACGGCTTCGCGTCGAGGGGCTCGAGCACGTACCTGAGACCGGACCGCTGCTCGTCGTGCCCAATCACGACAGCCAGTGGGATCCGATTCTGGTCGGGCTCGCGATCAGGCCACGGCGCCGGCTGCGCTTTCTGGGGCGTGACAGCCTCTGGCGGATCCCGGGGCTCGCGCCGATTCTCAACGGCCTCCGACAGATTCCGGTGAGGCGGGGTGCCGGGGACGCCGCGGCCCTCGAGCGCGTGGTCGCGCTGCTGCGTTCCGGGGAGGCGGTCGGCATCTTTCCGGAAGGTGGGCTCTCCTGGGGTGAGCCACGGCGGGCTCGTAGCGGTGTCGGCCTCCTGGCCGCGTGGTGCCCCACCGCGCGCATCGTGCTCTGCGCGGTGGAGGGCGTGACCGACTACGTGCGTTTTCCGTGCCGGCCACGCGTCACGGTAAGCTTCTTCGCGCCAGCTGGCGGCGATCCCCGACCCGGGGAAGATCCACTCGCCTGTGCCGCCCGTCTGCTCACCGAACTTCGGCAGCGAGTTCCTCCGACGCCGGCCGGTCGTCGCGCGATCATCGGAGGTCCACCCAGAGTTCGACGAGCCATGGCCAGGCAATCGTCGCCGAACACGGCTTCTCAAGACTAGGCTCGGTTTCGCTGGTTTCCAACGGCGCCGGTCGTGCCGGGTTCGGTCACAGGTTCGGTCACAGAAGATGACAACCGACACCCCCATTTGGTAGCCTGCGGCTATGACGGCTAAGCAGTTCTACGATTGGCAGACCGCTGGCGGAACAGACGACGTCATGCGGCTCGTGGACTGTCTGGAACGAGCGGACGTCGCGTGGTGTGCCATCGGCGGAGTGGCGGTCAACCACTGGGCCGCGCAACCCATGGTGACCCAGGATGTCGACTTCGTCGTGGTGTCTGACGCCGTGGACCGCACAATCGCCTTGCTCGAGCAAGAGGGATTCCACTCCGAGAGGTTCGAGTGGTCTGTCAACTTCAAGGGACGATCGACGGTCAGCTTGCAGCTCAGTACCGAGGCGTTCTACTGGGAGTTCCCGTCCCGGGCCGTCCCGGCCGATGTCCACGGAATTCTCCTGCGGGTGGCATCGCTGGAAGACACTCTAAGAGGCAAGATCAAGGCATGGTCTGAGCCCGCCAGGAGGCAGAGCAAGCGCATCAAGGATCTTGCGGATATCGTCCGCCTGGTGGAAGCGTATCCCCAACTCTGGAACTCCCTGACTGACACCCTCAAACACGAGGTTCACCGTCAAGCGGAGCTGTAGGTCCGTCTCCAAGGACGCCGGCCGCGGGCCGCGCCACCTCGCCCTGACGAGCGACGTCCCAGAACCGCGTCCTGCGCGAGCGCCGCGCTGAGCGGCTCGCCGTTCCTGATGAGACCCGAGTCCACGGCATCAAGCATCTCGAGAAACGACTCGTCATCCGCTTGACCCCGCAGCCGCCAGTGAGTTACGGTTAGCTAGCCTATTTCGTGGGGGTGTCCCGCCGAAAGCGGGGCTGAGATCACACCCTTTGAACCTGATCCGGGTCAGACCGGCGTAGGGAACCGAAACGGCAGGCGTGACCGCAACATCGGACGCCTTCCCTCGGGTTCCTCGCAGGCCCGGGTGGAGGGAACGATGAAGTCTGCCGCCGTCCTCGTGTTTCTGCTTGTCCTGGCCGCTCCAGCGGCTTCCCAGACAATCTCTGGCCGGATCCTTGACGCTAACACTAGCGATCCGCTTGCGGCGCGCATCGAGGTGGTCGAGACGCACACCGTCGTTGCCGCTGACCGCGAGGGCCGTTTTGCCTTCGATGCGGGCCATGCGGAGCGGATCACCCTCGTGCTTTCGCAGCCCGGCTACTACGTGTACCGTGTGACAGTCGACGTTCGCCAGGCGATCACGCTCGAGATCCGCCTGGTGCCCGTGGTGTCGGTGAGCGACCGGATCGAAGTCACCGCGACCCGGGCGCGCGAAGGCTCGGACCCGGCGAGCTTCACCAACATCCCGCAAGAACGGGTGGCAGACGCGCACTGGGGCCAGGACCCGGCGATGCTGCTCTCGCAACTGGTGCCAGGGGTATACGCCACCAACGACAGCGGGAACGGGATCGGGTACTCCTACTTCTCGATCCGCGGCTTCGGTCAGGCGCGCACGCGGGTCACGCTGAACGGAGCGCCGCTCAACGACGCGGAATCGGGTGAACTGTTCTTCATCGATCTCGCCGATTTCATGGCGACGGCAGGCGATGTGCAGGTGCAGCGCGGTGTAGTCGGGCTCTCGGGGCTGGGTGGTGCCGTCGACATCACGACGGCCTCTCCCGCCGTCGAGCCCGCCGTGTCGCTGCACACCGGCGCCGGGTCGTTCGGCACCAGGCGGCTGACCGTGCGATGGGACTCGGGATTGGTCAACGGGGCTTGGGCGTTCTCGGCGCGATACTCGAAGATCACGACCGATGGCTACCGCGACCAGTCGTGGGTGGATATGTGGAACTACTACTTCGCGCTGGCCCGCTACGGCGAGCGATCGCGCATCCGGGCGGTCCTGTTCGGCGGACCAGAGCAGACGCACCTCGCCTACAACGGCGTCCCCCAGACGGTCCTCGACGGCGGGCTTACCGGCGAGGCGGACCGCGACCGGCGCTTCAACCCGATCACGTATCCGGGCGAGATCGACAACTTCTTTCAGCCTCACTACCAGCTCGTGCACGACGTGACATTCTCGGAGCGGACGCGCTTCAGTCAGACGATCTATCTCTTTCAGGGAGACGGCTACTACGACCAATTCCGCGGGAACCGGCGGCTCTACGAGTACGCGCTGCCCAACGTTCGGTTGCCTGGCGGCACCGTCGTTACGCGCAGCGATCTCGTGCGGCGACGGACGGTGGATGAATGGGACGCCGGATGGGTGCCGTCCCTGACACGCGCCTTCGGTCGCCTGGAGATCGATCTCACTGGTGAGGTGCGGGTCCATCAAGCGCACCACGTTGGTGAGGTGACGTGGGCCCAGTATTACCCGCTCGGTCTGGCGCCCAATCAGCGGTACTACGACTACAGGGTGGGGAAGACCACGGCCACCGCTGCGGTGACGGCCCGCTTCAAGGCCAGCCCGCGGGTCACCATCACCGGCGGGCTGCAGTTGGCGCGCCACCGCTACGAGTTGTCGGATGATCGTCTGAAAGGCATGGCGTTCACGAAGACGTTTAATTTCGTCCTGCCTCGGGCGGGCGCGGTGGTCAAGTTGGGTCCATCGTCGGACGTCTATGTCAACGTGGCGCGCGGCATGAGGGAGCCGTTTTTCCGCAACCTCTACGACCCGCAGGACTACTACTCGACGCCCGTGTCGCTCGCGCCAGAAGACGTGTGGAACGTCGAAGCGGGAGCGTCGGTGCGGCGGCCCGCGTGGCGTGTGCGCGGCAACCTGTACTGGATGAACTTCCTGAACGAAATCGTCTACGCGGGAGCGCTCGACGACAACGGCGTGCCGAACTACGGCAACGGTGCCCGATCACGGCGGCGGGGTTTCGAGGTTGACGGCAGCATGACCGTGGCGCCACACATCGGGATCGACGCCGCGCTGTCGGTCTCGCGCAACACGTTTACGCGCTACCGCGAGTTCGACTTCGAGGGCGGCGCGGCCATCTATGACGGCAACCGCGTCGCGGGGTTTCCGGACGCGATGGCGTCGGTCGCGGCCCACGCCGACTGGGGCGCCAGCCGCATCTCGGTCGCGGCGCGTCGTGTAGGGCGTTTCTATCTCGACAACACACAGGCCGCCCGACTCGTGAACCGCGCGTACACGGTCGTCGATGCCTCGGGGAAGATCGCTCTGCCGGTGGGTCTCGCGCACGCACTCGGCTGCCGCCGCCTCGAGCTGGACCTCCGACTGAACAACCTCTTCAACCGGCGCTATACGACCTTTGGCTACGTGGAGGGCGGCGAGGCACTCTTCATCCCGGCGGCCCGAAGACACGTGTATGCCGGCCTGACCTTCGGGTTGTAGCAGCGGGGGTACGAGCGGTCCTCCGGGACGCGACGCCAGCCGGTCTACCGTCCCGTCCCGATGAGGAGCGAGCGGACGTACTCCCGCCGCATGCGGGCGATGTTGGCGATCGAGATTTCCTTCGGGCAGACGGCCTCGCACTCGGCCTCGTTCGAACAATTGCCAAACCCGAGACCGTCCATCACGCCCACCATCGAACGGACTCGGGTGAGTCGCTCGGGATGGCCCTGCGGCAATAACGCCAATTGGGAAATCTTGGCGCTGACAAAGAGCGCGGCCGACGCGTTCTTGCACGCGGCGACGCACGCGCCGCACCCGATGCACGCAGCCGAGTCCATGGCGGTCTCGGCGATGTCCTTCGGCACCGGAATCGCATTGCCGTCCGGCGCGCTGCCCGTGTTAACCGACACGTAACCGCCCGAGGCGATCAGCCGATCGAAGGCACCGCGATCCACGACGAGATCCTTCTGTACCGGGAACGCCGCCGCACGCCAGGGTTCGACGGTGATGGTGTCGCCATCGTTGAACTTGCGCATATGGAGCTGGCACACCGTGGACCCGCGATCGGGCCCGTGCGGCACGCCGTTGACGACAAGACCGCACATGCCGCAGATGCCTTCGCGGCAGTCGGAATCGAACGCAATGGGCGGCTCGCCCTTCTTGATGAGCCCTTCGTTCACGACATCGAGCATCTCGAGAAACGACATGTCGGGCGAGACGTGCTCGGCCGTGTAGGGCATCATCCGGCCTTTTCCGTCCGACGAGGCTTGCCGCCACACCCGGAGTTTCAGAGTCATGGTTTCCATGGTGGCCTACTTGTAGCTGCGCTGGCTCGGCTTCACGAATTCGAACGACAGCGGCTCCACGTTCCGGATGGGCAGCTTCCCGTCGCCGGCAAACTCCCATGCCGCCGCGTGCGCAAACTGCTCATCGTCTCGCAGCGCTTCGTTGTCCGGTGTCTGGTACTCCTCGCGGAAGTGGCCGCCGCACGACTCGCGCCGTTCGAGCGCATCGAGCGCAATCAACTCGCCCAGCTCGAGGTAGTCCGCCACGCGGCCCGCGTACTCGAGCACCTGGCTCAGTTCTTCGCCGGTCGATGGCACCGCCACCTGCGCCCAGAATTCCTCCCGAAGCGCCGGGATGGCGGCCAGCGCTTCCTTCAGTCCGGCCTCGGTGCGCCCCATGCCCACGTGGTCCCACATCACCTTTCCGAGGGTCCGATGGATCTCGCGCGGCGTCTTCTTGCCGGTGCCCTTCACCAGACGGTCGAGCTTGGCGCGCACGCCAGCGTCGGCCTCGCGGAATGCATCGTTGTCGGTCGACACGTTCGGCAGCGCCGCGCTGGCCAGGTAATTGGGCAGGGTCGCCGGCGCCACGAAGTAGCCATCGGCCAATCCCTGCATCAAGGCGCTGGCGCCCAGCCGGTTGGCACCGTGATCTGAGAAGTTCGCTTCACCCAGCACGAAGAGACCCGGAATGGTGGACATCAGGTTGTAGTCCACCCACAACCCGCCCATCGTGTAGTGGACGGCGGGGTAGATCCGCATCGGAGACTTGTACGGATTCTCGTCGGTGATCTTCTCGTACATCTGGAACAGGTTGCCGTACCGCTCGCGGATGACGTGCTCGCCCAGCCGGCCGATCGACTCGGCGAAATCCAGATACACCGACAGGCCCGTTTGCCCGGCCCCTCGCCCCTCGTCGCACACCGCTTTGGACGCGCGCGAGGCCACGTCGCGCGGCACCAGGTTGCCGAAGGCCGGATAGCGGCGCTCCAGGTAGTAATCGCGCTCGACCTCGGGAATCTGGCCAGCCGGGCGTTTGTCACCGGCCACTTTCGGCACCCAGACCCGGCCGTCGTTCCGAAGGCTCTCGCTCATCAGGGTGAGCTTCGACTGATGGTCGCCCGACACCGGAATGCACGTGGGGTGAATCTGGGTGAAACAGGGATTGGCGAAGAGCGCGCCCCGCTTGTAGGCCCGCCAGATGGCCGTGGCGTTCGAGTTCACCGCATTGGTCGACAGGAAGTACGCATTGGCGTAGCCGCCCGTCGCCAAGAGCACGGCATCAGCCTGGAAGCGCTCGATCGTGCCGGTGATGAGGTTGCGCGCGATGATGCCCCGCGCGCGGCCATCCGCCACCACCAGATCCAGCATCTCGTAGCGGGGGAACAGCTTCACCGTTCCCGCGCCCACTTGCCGCATCATGGCCTGGTAGGCGCCGAGCAGCAGTTGTTGGCCCGTCTGGCCACGCGCGTAGAAGGTGCGCGACACCTGCGCTCCGCCAAACGAGCGGTTGTCGAGCAGGCCGCCGTACTCGCGAGCAAAGGGCACGCCCTGCGCCACGCACTGGTCGATGATGTCGACGCTGACCTCGGCCAGCCGGTGCACAT
>CAYHRK010000081.1:0-14395 GCA_964358795.1 uncultured Vicinamibacterales bacterium | reverse complement strand
CGCCGGACGACCCGCAAGGCCTAGCAGCCCGTGGTGCGAGGGCGTCGTCGCACCGAGACCGGGGATGCGCCCGGCTGGCAAGGCGGGAGACGCGAGAATATGGCCTATATTTGAACGTCGAGTAACGCAGCCAGACGGGATGCAGCGCCGGTCGAATGCAGACGGACTTGCACCACGGGCTGCTAGCGCGCAGGAGATCACCAGGTGGACAAACGAGAACGTATCGTGCGCCGCGTCGCCCAGGAGCTGCAGGACGGCAACTACGTGAACCTGGGCATCGGCATGCCCACGCTGGTCGCGAATTTCGTCCCTCCAGGCATCGAAATCACGCTGCACTCCGAGAACGGCATGCTGGGTGTGGGCCCGTATCCGCTCGAGGCCGACGTCGATCCGGACCTGATCAACGCCGGCAAGGAAACCGTGTCCGAGCTGGCTGGCTGCAGCTACTTCAGCAGCGCAGACTCGTTCGCGATGGTGCGGGGCGGGCACATCGATGTGACCGTTCTCGGAGCCCTCCAGGTGGACGCCCAGGGCAACCTCGCCAACTGGATGATTCCCGGCAAGATGGTCAAAGGCATGGGCGGTGCCATGGATCTGGTGGCGGGCGCCCGGCGCGTCATCGTGGCCATGGAGCACACGACGCGTGAGGGCGATCCGAAAATCCTCCGCCGATGCACACTGCCGTTCACCGGGCTCGGCGTGGTGGACTTGATTGTCACCGATCTGGCCGTGATCGAAGTGACCCCAGGCGGTCTGCGTCTGAAGGAAGTGGCGGCTGACACGACGGTCGACGCGGTGATGGCGGCCACCGAGGCCTCACTCCTGGTCGACGGGCCAATTGTCACCTTCTGACTTGTCGGCCGACCGACAGCGGGAGCGAGTCAGCCGATCTGGAGATGACGTCCACCGACGCCGAACTGGTCGACCTCGCCCTGCACGGGGCTGAAGACGCGTACCGCCAGCTGGTGTTGCGGCACCAGGCGGCCGTCTTCAACCTGATTGCGCGCCTCGTTCGCGATGGCGGGGTGGCCGAGGAACTCGCGCAGGACGCGTTTGTCAAGGCGTTCCGGGCGCTGCGTGGATTCGATCCCTCCTACAGATTCACCAACTGGCTGCTGCGTATCGCGCACAACACCGCCATCGACTATCTCAGGACGTACCGTCCAGACACCGTGTCGATCGATGTTGACACGCAGAGACCGGTGCTGCGAAACGCCCTGATCGACAGCCGTGAGCGCACCCCTTTTGAGCACGCCGAGCTGGCCGATCTAGGACGAGCGCTCGAATGGGCCATGCTGCAGTTGAGGCCGGGATACCGGCGGCTGATCGTGCTGCGCTACCAGGAAGATCAGTCCTACGAGGAGATCGCCGAGGCCCTCGATCTGCCGATCGGGACGGTGAAGAGCCACCTGCACCGGGCCCGCCAGGAACTGGGCCGCCTGTTGGAGGACGCCGGATGGGGACCTTGACAGCCCGTGGTGCAGGTGCGTCGTCGCACCGAGACCGGGGATGCGCCCGGCTGGCAAGGCGCGACGACTGAGAATACCGGGTGTATTTGAGGGAGGAGCAACGCTGCCAGGCGGGATGCAGCGCCGGTCGAATGCAGACGGACTTGCACCACGGGCTGTTTAAGCCGGTCTGGCCCGCTGGACGTGCAACCTTGCGGGGGGGACAACTCGTAGGAGTTATTGAATGGCGATGATGATCCACGACCGAGACGATCTGGCGACCTGGCTCGCAGCCGAGCGCGCCGGCCAGCATGAGGAAGCCGACCGGCGTTTCCGTCCTGTCGCCGGACGGCTGACTCGCTGGACACCTTCGCCCGCGTTTGCCGCAGCGGTCCTGGCGCGGCTGGATCGCTTCACCGTCCCGGTTCCGGACATCTGGAGCGCATGGTGGGTGCGAGCCGCCATCGGCGCCTCGATGGCCACGGCCGGCATCGTGCTGGGTTCGTGGTCGTTGCGCTCGGTGTTCATGGCGGGCATGGCGTCGCTGCACACGGCGCTGTGGGCGGCCGATTCGGTGCTGGTCGCCGCCGGGGCCACCCTGACGACGGCGCTTTCGGCCTGGTCCACCGCGACACATGTCGCCATCGTGATGGGCCGTCTGGCTGCTCAACCCGGGCCGTTGGTATGGCTGGCGGTGAACCTGGCCATTGCGGCCGTGGCGTTGACGGCACTGCACAGGCTTCTTGTGATGCAGGAGAACTGATCCATGTGGACCCGGACACGTATCCCCATCGCCCGCCACGCCACTCGTGCTCTGGCCATCGCGTTGCTGCTGGCCGGTCTGCCTGCCAGTGGCTGGGCCCAGGCCCCGCCCTTGTTGCCCGCTGGAACCAAGACCGAACTGGTCCAGCTGAAGGAACGAGTCGAACGGCGTTTTCAGGTTCTGCACCTGCGTCAGGGGTTGGTTCTGGTCCCACGCGGCGAACCCAAACGGGTGGCCAATATCGAGTTGTCGAATGGCGTTGTGCTGGTTGATGGCACTCCGGTGACCGGCAAGGAGCTGCGCGACAGGATCGGCAGCGACAGCGATCTTGTCCTACCCCTGACGTTTCTGGATGCCGCCACCAGACAACGCCTGTTCGCGCCGGCCGCTGGCGCTCCAGTCCCCGCGTTTCCCGAGCCAAGCGGCGTGACGCCTGCGCTTCCAACGGGGGAGTCTGGGTGGACCGAACGCGAACGATACCGCTACGGTGGCGCGCGCGTGCGAGTGGGTGGCGACGTCTTCGTGAAGGACACCGAAGCCGTTGGCGACGACGTGGTGGTGGTGCTGGGATCAGCACACGTGGATGGGCGAGTCGATGGGGATGTAGTGGCCGTCGGCGGCAGCGTCTATCTGGGACCCAAAGCCCGGGTGCGTGGGGGCGTGACCAGTGTCGGCGGCGGCGTGGAGCGGGCCACAGGCTCGTCGGTCAACGGCCAGATCAACGAAGTGAAAGTGTCGTTTCCGTCGGTTGGGCCGTTTGTTCGGATCCGTCCCTGGCAGGATTGGAGCTGGTTCTCGAGTCCGTTCGGGAGATGGATGGAGCTGATTGGCACACTGGTCAGGGTGATGCTGCTTGGTCTGTTTGCCGCGCTGGTCGTCGCCATGGCTCCGCGGGCCGTTCGACGGGTCGCCGATCGAGTCTCAACCGAGCCGTGGCGTGCCGGCCTGGTCGGACTGGCCGCGCAGATTCTCTTCATTCCGCTGCTCGTCCTGACGGTGATCATCCTGGCTATCTCCATCATCGGCATCCCGCTCTTGCTACTCGTGCCCTTCGCCATCCTGGCCGCGATCATCGTGGCGTTGCTGGGCCTGACGGGGGCCGGATGTGCACTAGGCCAGTTCGTGAGCCGCCAATCGGGCTCAGCCACGGCGCAGAACCTGCTACCGTCGTTGCTGATTGGTCTGGCGGTGATTTGGGCGTTGACGGTGATCGCCCGCTTCGTCGGCCTGGCAGGCATGTCCATCCGGGTCATCGTCGGCGGCGTACTGGTGGCGGGCTTCCTGATCGAGTACCTGGCGTGGACCGTCGGCCTTGGCGGCGTGCTGCTGAGTCGCTTCGGCCGTCGCGGGCCGGCGGATCAGCAGTACCGGACGTCATCGGTTCCAGACCTGCCAGCTACGATCCCGTCCGATCCGTCGTGATGATGCCCTGATAAAGGGACCGGCACAGTTTGTGCGGGCCCTGCGGCTATAATCAGGGGATGCGCCCTACGAATAATTCCGTTCCGGTGGTGGTGACGGCCCAGCCGCCGACGTCGCTCGACGTAGACGTGGTTGTCGTGGCCGTTTTTCAGGACGAACTGCCCAACCTTCAGGCGCTCTTGGATTCCACCACGGCAGGCATCGTTTCCCAGGCCCTGACGTCGCGAGAATTCAGGGGAAAGGCGTTCAGCATCTTTCTGACGCCGGTTCTCGGTAGCAACTCCGGCGGGCCCGCGCGAGTGATGATCGTCGGGGCTGGTCCGCGCGCCCCATACACCACAGCGATCGCCCGCAAGCTGGCGACCACGGCGGCTCTGTCGGCGCGAGACCGAAGGCTGCGGCGCGTGGCGATGGTACTGCCAGGGGGTGTGCCAGGCGTGACCGAGGCGCAGGCCTTGGCCGAGGGGCTCACGCTGGCGGCCTATTCTGGCGAGATCTACAAGAAAGATCCGGATGCCCAGCCGGTGCCGCTCGAAACGCAACTGGTGTGCCCGGCAGGCCTGTCGCGAGACGAGATTGCCGACATCGAACATGCGGCCGGGCGAGGTTACATCCTGGCGGCGTGCACCAACCTGGCTCGGGCGTTGGCGAACGAGCCGGCCAATGTGTTGACACCCCGCGCCTTTGCCGACATCGCCACGGAGGTTGGGGCGGACGTGGGGCTGGCAGTGGACGTGCTCGACGAGCAGCGCATGGCGGGCCTGGGGATGGGCATGCTGCTTGCCGTGGCTCGGGGCAGCGACGAGCCGCCTCGGATGGTTGTGATGCGCTACAAGCCCGCCCGCCCATCGTCGGCAGCGGTGCTTGGCCTGGTTGGAAAAGGGGTCACTTTCGATACGGGCGGCATTTCGCTCAAGACTCCCGACGGCATGCATCTGATGAAGACGGACATGTCGGGCGGTGCCGCGGTGCTAGCGGCCATGAAGGCCATCGCGGCTCTGAAGCCTGGCGTCAGCGTGATTGGCGTCGTTCCGCTTGTGGAGAACATGCCGGGTGGACGGGCGGTTCGACCAGGCGATGTCCTGCGCAGCGCCGAGGGTAAGTCTGTCGAGGTGCTCGATACCGACGCCGAGGGTCGGCTGGTTCTGGGTGATGCTCTCTGGTACGCGCGTCATCTTGGTGCGACCCACCTGGTCGACGTGGCCACGCTGACCGGTGCGATCGGCGTCGCGCTGGGCCGCACCACGACGGGGCTGTTCGGGTATCCAGAGTGGTGGGTCAATCGTGTGGCAGACACGGCCAACGCGGCCGGCGACCGGGCGTGGATCATGCCGCTGTTTGACGACTACAAGGAACAGCTTCGCAGCGACATTGCCGACCTCTGCAACATCGGTGGCAAGCCCGCCGGATCCATCACGGCCGCACTGTTTGTGAAGGAGTTTGCAGGCGGCCTGCCGTGGGCCCATCTGGACATTGCAGCCACCGCCTGGGCCGACCAGGCGCAGCCGTTTCAAGTGAAAGGGCCGACGGGGGTAGCCGTGCGCACGTTAGCAGAACTCGCCTGCACAGCCGACCTCTGGCCAATGTAGACATCTTCAGCGAGACGGGCCACTGAGATCCAGCCGGACCTGGTGATCATCGGTCCGGGCATCTTCGCGGCCGTCGCGCCATCGCTTGTACACGATGAGCACCCCGCCGACGGCCAGGCCGAGCACGAGCGAACCCAGCACCAGCACTCCGGTCAGTCCGAGCGCGCCCACCAGGACATCGACCACCGACACTTCCGGCGTGGGCGGAGCGACGACCTTGATGATCACCGGCGTGAAGGGTCGAGGTTGCAGGGTCAGCATAGGGCCAGCAGCCTACCGATCTCGCCGGGTGGCGGCTGGCGGCGTCAATTGGCGGTCTGCCACGATCGGCGTTTTCTTGAGCGACCGCAGGTAGCGGCGGATGCCGTCCAGCAGCGACTCGGCGATCCGCTGCCGGTACGCCGGCCCGGCCAGCAGACGCCCTTCCTGGTCGTGCGTCAGGAAGGCGACCTCCACCAGCACGCTCGGCATGGCCGCGCCCACCAGTACCACAAACGGAGCCTGCTTGACCCCCAGATCGCGCACGTGACGGTTCGACACGCGCAGCCTCCTCACCAGCGAATGCTGCAGCTGTCCGGCCAGATCGCGAGACTCCTTCCCCTTGCTCGACAGCGCAATCTGGCGCACCAGATCGTTCAGATGGCTCATCGTCAAGGTTGACGAGGCATTCTCGCGTGCGGCGACGGCCGCGGTATCGGCGTTGGACGCGAAATTGAGCAGGTAGGTTTCCACGCCCCTGGCCGTCTTGTCCCGGTTCGCGTTCACATGAATCGAGACAAACAGGTCGGCGGCTTCGCGATTGGCGATGGCGGTCCGTTCCTGCAACGGCACGAACTGGTCTGTCCGGCGCGTCAACACCACCTCGATGTCAGGCTCGTTGGCCAGCAGATGTTCGAGGCGCAACGCGATGTCCAGCGTGATGGCGGCCTCGGTGGTGCCCATACCCATCGCGCCAGGGTCGTGGCCGCCGTGACCGGCGTCAATCACGATGCGTCCGACCCGAAGTCCCAGTTGACGAGCCAGCGAGAAGCCACCCCTTATGTTGGCGGCAGGGACCACAGGAGCGGATGGCAACGGCGTGCCGCCGTCGCCACCGACGACCGCTGCCGGCGTGGCTGTGGCAGCCGGCGGTATCGCCGGGTCTGCCGATACGCGAACGGGTGATGGACCCGAGAGAGTGGCGGCCGCCGGGTCTGCCCCCGGCCCGACTGCGACTCGGCACTGTAACGTCAGCCGATGCGGGTTGGCCGCTAGCTGCGCCCGGCAACGCTCGGCACCGTCGATGTCGAGAACGACCCGCGTGAATCCATTCGGGCGCGGGGCCACGCGAATCTGCCGGATCAATCCCGACTCGTATGTCAGCACCGCGTAGCGCAGCGCCTCCATGGTGGTGGTGTTGGCCAGGTCGACAAACAGTCGAGAGGGAGCGGTTAGGCGTTCTTCCCGGAAGACGACAGGGGCATCCAACTCGATGTCGATATCGGTGCCGTCGGTCACCACACTTCGGCGGATGTCACGAACAAGAATCGGCTGCGATGGCGTCTTCGTGAGGGCCTCGAGGTCGGCGCGTGCGCGCTCCACGAGGCGGCTGGCTGGGTACTCCGTCATCAAGTGCTGTAGGAGCAGAGACGCCGTGCGGCGATCGGCATCCTGGCCGAACTGCGCGAAGGCGTCGATGGCGAGATGCGCTGCCTGCCACAGTGCGTTGTCGCAGTATCCGCTGGCCGGGTGGCCGAGCACGACCTGTCGATAGGCGCCGATCGCCGCTCGAACGGCCTTCAGCTCGGCTTTCGTGTCGCCGCCTGGCGCGGCTAGCACGGCCCGCGATTCCCGTTCCCGCGCCTGCGCCGCTTCGTAGCGATCCCGAGCGCTGGGTGTCTGCGCGTCCAGCCGTGGCAGGACGGCCAGCAGACACAGAACCATGGCGACAGCCCCGACGTGGGGTCGCGCCACGTGACGCCATGCAGCGTCGGCACACGATGCGGCGAGATGAGGACTCGACACTAGCCTTACCGCAATTGCTGATCCACGTCGGTGAAGTAGCCCTTGTCGACGAGCACCTCGCGAGGTTTGCCTCCCATGGCCCCCGAGACGATGCCCTCGGCCTCCATCATGTCGACCAGTCTGGCGGCGCGGCTGAACCCAATGCGCAGCCGGCGCTGCAGGTACGAGATCGAGGCCTGACCACTGGAGACCACGATGCGGGCGGCCTCGTCGTAGAGGTCGTCTTTGTCGAACTCGACGGATGCCGGAGCCTCGTCCTCGGCCGTGACCGCGGCGTCGTACACCGGCTTGCCCTGTTTGCGGAGGAATGCCGCCAGGCGGGCGGATTCCTGCTCCGAGATGTACGGCCCGTGCAGGCGGATCAGCCGCGACGAGGCCGGCGGCAGGTACAGCATGTCGCCTTTGCCGAGCAGTTGCTCCGCGCCGTTTCCATCCAGGATGGTTCGCGAGTCGACCTTCGACGAGACGCGGAACGAGAACCGGGCCGGGAGATTGGCTTTAATCAGTCCCGTGATGACATCGACCGACGGTCGCTGCGTGGCCAGCACCAGATGAATGCCGACGGCCCGCGCCATTTGCGCGAGCCGGGCGATGGACTCCTCAACCTCGTTGCTGGCCACCATCATCAGGTCTGCAAGCTCGTCAATCACCACGACGATATACGGCAGCGGCTTCGGGGCGGTCTCTCCGCCGCGCGCGCCATCGCCGTCCTGCTGGGCGTGATGAACGTTGCGATTGTACTGTTCGATGTTGCGCACGCCTTCGGCGGCCAGCGTCTTGTACCGCTCCTCCATCTCCCTGACCGCCCAGGCCAGCGCGTTGGCCGCCTGTTTGGGATCGACGACGACTGGAGTCAAGAGGTGCGGGATCTCCTCGTACATGCCGAGCTCGAGCCTCTTGGGATCGATCAAGATCAGGCGAACCTCGTCGGGCGTCGCCCGAAACAGGATGCTCGTCAGCATGGCGTTGATCGCCACCGACTTGCCGGTGCCCGTGGCGCCGGCGATCAGCAGGTGGGGCATGCCTGCCAGATCGCCCATGAAGGGCTCTCCATGAATCGTCTTCCCCAGCGCGAGCGTCAGCTTTGAGGTGGATCGCCGGTAGGCCTCCGATTCCAGCAGTTCGCGCATGGAAATCGGTTCGCGATGCTGATTGGGGATCTGAATGCCGACGGTGGATTTCCCGGGGATGCGCTCGATCAGGACCGACTCGGCCCGCATCGCCAGCGACAGGTCGTCGGCCAGGCCCGTCACCTTGCTGTACTTCACGCCGGCCTCAGGTTTGAACTCGAAGGTCGTGACGACCGGGCCGGGGTGAATCTGCACCACCGAGCCAGCCACGGCAAACTCCCGGCATTTCTCCTCGAGAAGGCGTGCCGACTCCATCAGTTCCCGTTCATCGATCTTCTGTTCGGTGCGTGCAGCGTCGAGCAGCGTGGCAGGTGGCAACGCGTACCCACCGCGCTTACGTTCTGCGGGAGTCCGCACCTGGTCGCCGGCCGAGCTTGGTGCCGGCACCGGGGTTGGTGGCACCCGGATGGCGGGTTCCTTGCGCTTGCCCAGCCACCCTGTCTGACCATTGGTGGTGGGTGCGCGTTCCGTTTCGGACTCAGGCTGGCGGACGTCGCGAGGACGTCCATTCGGGGAAGGCTTCTCGGACGCGGATTGGCCGGATTTGCCGTTGATTGGCTGGGGCGGGCTGGCCAGCCTCGGTGGGTCGGCATCGCCAGGCCGGGTGGCGGCCCGCTTGAGCTGTTTCGCCAGGATCTTGCGGCGCTGCCGGTTTTTCTCGCGTTCGGCGCGCCACGCGCGATACACCGCGGTGCGGCCCGCGTACCAGGCCCGGACTCGGGTCCCGATCGACGTGAACAGCCGGCCGAACGAGAACTGCGTCGCGAGAATGACGCTCAGAAACAGCAAGGTCAGGATGATGATGAGCGAGCCGGTGCGGTTAAAGGAGGCCGTCATTGCGCCGGCGAGCTGGTCGCCCAGCCAGCCTCCGGGTTCAAACGAGCGCCCGGTGGCGCGAGCCGGCTCCAGCGCCAGGCTGAGGAACGAACCGGCCGATGAGAAGAGCAGCAGCAGGCCAGTCAGCTTGGTGTAGATCGCGTCGATCGGTGTGCACCAGAACCGGAACCAACCCACGGCGGCGGCCACCAGTGGAAAGACGTAGGCCGCATAGCCGACCAGTTGGAACGACAGCTCGGCCAGAAACGCGCCCACCGGGCCCGCCAGGTTGGCCACTGGCCGGCCGGTGCCCGCATTGAAGAACCACGCCGAATCTGATGGGTCGTAGGTGGCCAGCGCGACCAGCCACATCACGGCGAGCGCGAAAAACAGTACGCCAACCAGTTCGCTGAGTCGTCGGGAGAGCGTGGCGGAGACGTTCACCGGATCAAATCTCCATGATGACCGGCAGCACCAGCGGACGCTGGCCGAGGCGCTTCCGGAAAAAGCGGCGAAGTTCGACGCTGATTCTGTCCTTCATGATGCCGTAGTCGGTCCGTTCCTCGTGACTGGCGTGTGCAATCATCTCGGTGATCAGCCGGGCGGCATCCCGCAGCGGGCTTTCCGCGCCCTGTTCGACGGCCAGGCCGCGCGTAATCAGGTCGGGCACCCCTTCGACGAACCCCGTTTGTTTGTTGATGGCCAGCACGAACACCACCAGTCCATCTTCGGCCAGGTGCCGGCGATCGCGCAGCAGTTCGCCACCCAGACCGGTCACGGCGGTGCCGTCAATCAACACGCGTCCGGCCGGCACCTTGGCTGCCAAGCGGCCGCCGGCCCCGTCAAACTGAATCAGATCGCCATTGTCGGCGACGAGCACGGTCACGCGGCTGGGCAGGCCGCCGGTCAGCCGCTCCGCGATCCGGGCGTGGCGGGCGCGCTGTCGGTAGGCGCCGTGGATGGGGATGAAGCAGCGGGGCCGCACAAGCGACAACACCAGCTTCAGCTCCTCTTCACTGCCGTGGCCCGACACGTGCACGTGTTTGATGTGCTGGGTGATCACGTTCGCGCCGCGCCGGGAGATGTGGTTGATGACGCGATCGATCGATCGCTCATTGCCGGGAATCTCGCGCGACGAGAACACCACCACGTCGCTCGGCGCCAGGCTGACATGACGGTGGGTGTCGATTGCGATTCGCGACAGGGCCGACATCGGTTCGCCCTGACTGCCGGTGACCAGGCACAGGACCGACTCGGGCGCCGTCGACTTGACCTCCGCGTCGCGAATCGCCAGGCCGGCCGGCAGGCGCAGGTAGCCAAGCCGCTGCGCAATCTGGGACGTCTCCACCATGCCGCGGCCGACGAAGGCCACTTTGCGTCCGAATTGAGCGGCGAGGTCGACCAGCACCTGAAGACGGTAGATGCTGGTCGCAAACGCGGTGACGACCAGCTTGCCTCGCGTGCTGGCGAAGATCTCTTCAAACGCTTCGATGACGTCCACTTCGGATCCGGTGAAGCCGGGACGTTCGATGTTGGTGCTGTCCGAGAACAGGGCCAGCACGCCTTGCGCGCCCAGTTCCGCGAGACGGTGAAAGTCGAAGTGCTCGCCGTCGAGCGGTGTCTGGTCGATCTTGTAGTCGCCGGTGTGGACAATGACGCCAACCGGGGTATGGATGACCACGGCGACGCAGTCGGGCATGCTGTGCGTCACGCGGAGGAACTCCAGCGTGAAATCCCCGATCGTGATCGTGTCGCGCGGGCGAATCGTGCGCAGTCGGTCGCCGGCGTCGATCCCGTGTTCCGCCAGCTTGGGCTCGACCAGGGCCAGCGTCATGGGTGTGCCGTAGACCGGCCCGTCAAACTGCTGCATCACGTAGGGCAGCGCGCCGATGTGATCCTCGTGTCCGTGCGTGAGAATCACGGCCCGGGTGCGCGCGGGGCGCTGCTGGAGATAGCTCAGGTCCGGGATGATCAGATCGACACCCAGCAGCTCCGGCTCGGGAAACATCGCGCCCGAGTCGATCAGTACCATGGTGTCGGCATAGGACACGGCCATCATGTTGAGGCCGAATTCTCCGAGGCCGCCCAGAGGCACCACTTCGAGCAGGGGCTGGCTGGACGTTGGGACCGCCGGCTGGTCGGACATCAATGTCCTCACACTGGGCACAAGACGAATGCCGCCCGTGGCCGTGGATCTCTCCCGTCGGGCGAACGTTCGACCCCGAAACGCTGACGACCCCTTGACACGTGATCGGCCGACACCACTGGAGCATCGGCGTCCTGGGAGACACCAACGCCCCCGACCTGCTGGCGCGGGACGCCAGCCGGCGGTGCCGGCCCAATCGGGACCTGTCAGGCTGCTGGGAAAGCCCGGATGGCAGGCGCGATCAAGCCGTGTAGAACCTCGGGCGCACTATACCACAGAAGGCCCGCTGGAAGAGTCCACCGCATCCGCAAGCGCTGCCAATTCCGCTAGATGCAGGGTTTCTGGCCGGCGTGCTGGATCGATGCCTGCCGCGATGAGCCAGGCTCGTCCGTCTTGACCCAGAGATTCGGCCAATGGGCGGATCGCATTGGCCAGGTTCTTCCGGCGTTGGGAGAAAATCGACCGAACCACCTGTTCGAAGAGCCTCCGGTTCGAGACCGGCACCGGCGATGGCCGAAACGTGAGCCGGACGACAGCCGACCACACCTTCGGCGCCGGTCGGAACGCGCCGGGTGGCAGCGTCAGGACGGTCTCCACCTCGGCGTCGAGGTGCACGAGGATCGACAGCACGCCGGACTGGCGCGTTCCGGGCGCCGCCTGGAGTCGGTCGGCCACCTCACGCTGCACCATCAGTGATGCGTCGGTAAACGCCGCCTCGGTTCGGTGCAGTTCGATCAGCTTGAACAGGATGGGCGACGACACGTTGTACGGCAGATTCCCGACGACCCGAACGCGCTGGCGCGCCACACCCGCCGGCAGGAAGGCCTCGGGAGGCAGGGCCAGAAAATCGCCGCTGACCAGGCGCACGTGGCCTGGGAGCCTGGGGCCAAGCCAGTCGACCAGATCGCGGTCGAGTTCTACCGCGGTCACGCCGGCGACACGCCGGCTGAGCGGCAGCGTCAGGGCGCCGCGGCCCGGTCCAATCTCGAGGAATGAGTCCTCGGGTGACGGCGCTGCGGCGGCGATCACCCGGTCGACCCACGTAGGTTCCAGAAAATGCTGGGCAAAGCGGCGGCGCGCCCTCATGGCTCGTCCCCGCCGGGCTGGTCGCGAGATCGCCAGTAGCGCTCCTCGATCGCTTCGATGTCGTGTTCGGACATGCCGAAGTAGTGGCCTACCTCGTGGATGAGTGTCTCGCCAATGACCGCAACCACCTCCTGGTCGGAGTCCGAAGCGTCTTCGATCGGGTTCTGGTACAACACGATGCGATCGGGCAACGCGTTCCCGTAGTCCCAGGTGCGGTCGGTGAGCGGCGTGCCTTGATAGAGGCCGAACAGCGTGTCCTCCGGATCGACGCCCATCTCGTCGAGCAGCTCATCTGACGGTTCGTCTTCGACGATGAGCGCGAGGTTGCGCATCCGTTGGCGGAATGCTTGCGGAATAGACTGCACCGCGTCAGCGACCAACTGTTCGAATCGTGCGCGAGTCATGAACCGCGTTTTCGGGCCGGCAGGCGTCTGACCCGGGTTCGAGCCGAACGATCGTGGGTCGTGCGCGAGGTCGAGCCGGCAGTCGCCCCCGAATGGGCTTGTGCCTGCCGGGGCCGGCCACTGGTGTGTCGAAAGCGGCAGACGTCATTGACCGTGCATCGCTCGCAGAGGGGCTTCGGTTTACACACGCGGCGGCCGTGCAGGATCAGGGTGTCGGACGCGCGCGTCCACCACGCCGGCGGCAGCGCACCGATCAACTGCCGCTCGACGCGTTCGGGGTCGTCCGAGTCGGCGATGCCGATTCGGTTGCTGACGCGAAGCACGTGACGGTCCACGGCCAGTCCGGGAACGCCCAGCGCGTGACCCAGGACCACGTTGGCCGTCTTGCGTCCGACGCCGGGTAGGCGCACCAGCGTTTCCATCGTCGGGGGCACGTGGCCCGCGTGCCGGTCCACCAGGGCTTGGGCCATGCCGATCAGCGCTTTCGTCTTCTGCCGGAAGAAGCCGGTGGACTGAATCAGCGATTCCACGTCGGCCGCCGTGGCACCGCAGAGCGCGCGGGCATCCGGGTACCGTGCAAACAACGCCGGCGTAACCTGGTTGACACGCACATCGGTGGTTTGCGCCGACAGAATGGTCGCTGTCAGCAGTTCAAACGCGTTCGAATAGTGGAGTTCGGTGTCGGCGTCCGGATGCTGGCGTCCCAAGGCCTCCAGCACGGATGGCACGTCGAGGCGTACGTTCACGGACATGGTCGCCCTGGGTGCGATCCGGTCAGTGAACGGGCCCCTTCGACCATCCGACGTTGGCGTAGGCGTCGTTAAACGATCGAAACTGCTCCTGCAGGGCCGTGATCAGGCTTGGGACGATCTGTACCGGCACGACGACCCTGACGCGAACCGGGGCCCTCACCAGATGCTCCTGCTGCGCGTGCTGAACGTCCTGCTCCGAGAGCGGCTGCACTTCGCAGAACGTCAGCGTGAAGTCGAACGGGGTGTGCGACACGGCACAGAAATTCGCGTACGTACGTTCCTGGTCCGGCGTGTCTGCCGGCACGATGGTGAAGTTGACCTGGCGTGGTTCGTCAGCCATGGCGAGTACTCCTTGGGAAGATTCGATCGTGGTTGGCGCTCAGTACTTGCGCATCACGCCTACCACGACGCCCTGAATCTGGATCTGTTCCGGCGGAACCAGCAGGGGCTGCATGGCCGGGTTGGCCGGTTGAAGTCTGATCCGGCCGTTCTCGCGATAGAACTTCTTCAGCGTGACATCCAGTCCGCCCAGCAGCGCGATCACCATCTCGCCGTTTTCGGCGGTCTTGCGATCCTCGACGATCACGAAGTCGCCGTCGCGGATCTGCTCGTCGATCATCGAGTCGCCCTTCACCTTGAGGACGTAGGTGTCGCGCTTGCCCACCAGATCCTCTGGGACGGCAATCGACTCGGCGGTGGCAATCGCTTCGATGGGTGCGCCGGCCGCGACAAAGCCCAGCAGGGGCAGCTCGACGGCGCGGCCGCCGCTGCGAGTGGGCACCAGTTCGACCGAGCGACTCCGATTCCATGCGCGGCGAATGAACCCCTTCTCCTG
>CAYHRK010000080.1:10587-14443 GCA_964358795.1 uncultured Vicinamibacterales bacterium | reverse complement strand
ACGCGGGCCCCGTTGGTGCCCGTCAGTCCGGTCACTTCATAGTTGGCGATGTTGCTGCCGACCCCGTTGACGATCCCGGCAACCGGCGTGAAGTTCGCCAGGTTGAAGACGTTCAGCGCCTCAATCGCAAACTCGAGGTTTGTTCGGCCGATCAGTTCCGTCCTTTTCGAGATCCGGAGGTCGAGCACCCGGAACAGCGGGCCGGTCACGACCAGAGAGCGCGCGGCGCACTCCCCGTAATTCGCAAGGGTATCGACTTCGATGCAATCGGGACCGTTGGCCGGTGCGAAATAGCGGCCCGTCGGCGAGTTGCCGGAATACCCGGACGCGGTGGTCGGGCTGATGCTGAACGCCAGAATCGTGTTGTCGATGACGTCCTGCGGCAGCATCCAGACCTTCCGGCCCGCGTCGTCGAAGCGGAGGTTGAACATCTTCCGCACGTCGCTGGCGGTCATGCCTACCGGCCGAATGTTACCCAGATCGACGAGCGTGCCGGACTGAACAATGGCCGTCAGACCAAGCTGCCAGCCGCCGATCAGGCGATCGATCGCGCCATTGACGGAGCTGCCGTAGCGACGGCCTCGCCCGAAGGGCAGGTCGTACACCATGTTGGCTTTGACGGTGTGTGTGATGTCCCCGGGCGAGCCGGCGTCGCGGCGCATGTAAACCGGCCGACGGAATGTGAATGCGTTGGGGTTGGCGAACGCGGACTCGAAACCGTTGCCGAACACGTAGCTGCCCTGGACTTGCAGCCCACCCGACAGGCGGCGGCGCACTTCGAGCTGCATCGAGTTGTACGTGGTTTTCAACAGGTTGGTCGTCACCCTTCCGCCACCCAGCAGAGCCGGATTGACGACGAAGTAGTTGGCTGGCAATCCCGCTGCCACCGCGTTAGCCCGGAAGGTGGCGTTGGCCATCAACCCGTTGCCGGTCACCGACGCGAAGCCGAACGGGTTCGGGTTGCGCTGCGCCAGGAATTGCAGGAATGTGGTGTTGGTCCAGTTCGTGCCGGTATAGCCGGCCGCGTTCGACGCCTGCGAGGACGGCAAGCGATTGAAGAACGCCAGGAAGGTCGGCAGCGGAGCCGTGCCAGCCGCGCCGGTGAACGCGAACGTGTTGCCGCGACCGGCCGCGATGTTCGCCTGCAGGTTGGCCTGCGCCAGCTTGAACTCGCTCAGGAAGCCGTTCTCGATGATGTTGACCTCGTTGTAGTTCAGCACGGCCCATCCGTCGCGCGACCGGGTTCCGACGTAGCGGACTTCGACGGCCGTATTCCGGCCGACCGATCGCTGAATGCCAGCCGTCCAGGTGTCAGCGGATGGCACCTGGATGTTCTTGTCGAAGATGTTGACGTCTTCCGTGACGACGTCGGTCATCGGATAGATCGGCTTGGCGGCAAACGCCGGCGCTCCTAACCTTGCGGTGTCACGGAACAGGAGCGGTGCCGCACCGCCCGTCAGCAGGTTGCCGAGGCTGTCGTTCCGGGTGGCGGGAATGACGACGCCAGGATTCGAGTTGAACGGGCCTGAGAAGGAGTTGAGGCCGTTGCGGCTGTAGGCGCGGGTATATCCGCCGCGGACCACGAAGTCGCCCTGTCCCACCAGCGTGTTGAGCAGCCCGGACTTCGGGTGCGGCGACCAGGCCGCGCCGATACTGGGCGCGAAGTTATTGCGGTCGCTGTTGTACGCGGCCACGCCCTTCTTGTATTGCGCGAAGTCGGGGCGCTTTCCGCCTGTGGCGTTCGGCTGGAAGAGATTGCACGTACCCTGCGCGTTGACGCCGGAGATGCCGCACACATCGTCCATCGTGGCGGTCGTGTAGCTGCTGTTGAGCGGATAGAACGGGAGCTGCAGTTCGTAGCGCAGCCCTGCGTTGATCGTAAAGTTCGGCTTGAGTCGCCATGAATCCTGCACGAAGAAGCCGGTTTCGCGCATGCGCGCGCGCTGGATGCCCGTGCCCATGTACGAGTACTCACCGGTGCTTTCGTCTATGCGCGCGTCACCTCCGATCTGGGTCACGCGTCCCGTGAGCAGCGCGTAGAGGTTTCGGGCCGCCGTCAGGACGGTGCCCGATGCGCCGGGGAAGTTGGCGGCGTTGAAGAGACCCAGGGCCGGATCGCTGTTGACGAGCCCGAAGTTGATCGACGGCACGAACGCCGAGTTCCGTGCCCACAGCGTGTATTGCGTAAACGACACGCCCGTGCTGATGCTGTGCGTTCCCTTCAGCCACGTGAGGGTATCTTCGGCGAGCAGCGAGGAGGCATTCCTGGCCTGCGGGATCGGTGACGCGCTGGGACCGGTCAGGTTTGACGTTACCGAGGGGAAGTTCAGTTGGAAGCCGCCCTGATCGGCGACCGCCGTGCCTTTCCACATGCTCGTGGTGAGTTCTCCGAAGAACACCACCGGCGAGCCGCTGTAGCCGACCCGCGCTTCGTTGACCATGCTCGAGCTGAGCGTCGATCGGAGGGCGTTGCTCCACCCCTTCCGGATCGAGCTCTGTCCGGCCGCCACTGGGAAGCCGGGGAAGTTCGCGTCGCGACTATTGAGTGTGTCGGGGTAGTCGGTGAACTTCTGGTAGTTGAACGCCGTACTGAAGCGATGCTTCTGCGTGAGGTTGAAGTCGATCCGAAACGTCGGGAACCGCCTTTCCGACGTAACCGGCACGTTGTACGTAAAACGCTGCAGGTTCACATCGATGTCGGCCAGCGAGCCGGTTTTCGTCGTCGAGTTTCGAATGTCGGTCAGCAGTTTGCCAATCAGGGGATCCACCGTCGCCAACTGGCCGTTGTTCGCAGCCAACTGCAACAGATTCACGGTCTGCACGGTGCTGCCGACCTGGTAGCTGAAGAGGCCCTGCTGCGCAACGGTGTTCAGAATCGTGCGGTTGCGCGTGACGTCGCTCGGCTGGTGGAATTCCTCGTAATTCACGAAGAAGAAGGCCCTGCCGTGGCCATCGAACAGCTTCGGAATGACGATCGGGCCACCGACGCGGACTCCGTACTGGTTTTGCAGCAGGTTCGCTTTCGCCACGCCGTTGCGGTTGTTGAACCACGTGTTCGCGTTCAGGCCGTCGTTGCGATAGTAGTAGTAGCCGCTACCGGCGAACTTATTCGTGCCAGAACGCGTGACGAACTTCACTTGCGCCGCGCCCTGCCCCGAGCCGTCCGCCCCCTGCGCGGCCGTCGTCACGGTGACTTCCTCAACCGCATCGAGCCGCGGGCTGACGATGGCGAAAAACCCATCCGTGGTTCGCAGCGTATTGTCCTGGATGTTGACCCCGTCGAGCGTGATGTTGATCGTGCCCCTCGGCAGACCGTTGATCGTGGCCTGACGGTTGCCGCCCGGTGTCGACACGCCAGGCAGGAAGTTCACGAAGTCCATCGCGCTGCGGCTGGTCAAGGGCAGCTTGATGATCTGGTTCGTGGTCAGCGTCGTCGAAACCGTGGACGACTGCGTCTGAACGATCTCCGCCGACGACGAGACGATGACCTGTTCGGTTAGGCCGCCCACTTCGAGCACGGGACGCACGCTGGCCGGCGCACCCGACGTGAGAACGACGTCGTTGAGGATGATTGTCTTGAAGCCGTCCAGCGACACCGTCACGGTGTACGCGCCGACGTTGAGACCGGGGAACGAGAAGACGCCCTGGCTGTTGGTCACTCCCGATTGGGTGACGCCAGTGCCGTTGTGCTTGATGACGATGTTTGCACCGGGCACGACGCCGCCGCCGGCGTCGGTGACGACCCCGGACAGGGTCGATGACGTGCCGCCCTGGCCGTAGCTCGTACTAGCCAGGGCTAGCACGGCACACGCCACGAGCACCGTAAAGAAACTGCGTCTCATGTTGGGGCCTCCAC
>CAYHRK010000080.1:2991-10487 GCA_964358795.1 uncultured Vicinamibacterales bacterium | reverse complement strand
GGCGGCTTGCGGCTGCGATCCCCCGTCCGTGGCTGGGGATCGGGTGCGGAACTGAGGCAGGCCCCGTCTGGGACGCGCCTGCCTCGGTTTCCGCACGAGGGCGGGAGGTATCAGAATCGGTAGCCGATGCCGAGCATCACGCTGTTGCGGCCGCCGGTGAGATCGGCGTACGACGCATCGGTGTAGGAGTCGAGCATGTAGGAGATACCCAGTTTGAGCGTTGTCCCGAGGTTGCGTTCGACGCGCACGGCCGCCGTGTGGTACCAGTTCGCGATGCGACCGTCCTGGGCCGGCAACAGCGACAAGACCTCCCCGCTCGCGGTGTTGCCAGCCGTGCGCGTGGCAGTGTAGGACACGCTGTAGGTGATGCCGCTGGTCGGCGCCACGTCCACTCCGGCCGTGATCGTGTGCGATCCCAGCAGGTATGTCGGCCGAAGCCCGCGCGAATAGAACACCGGCTTCGAGTCGTACCGGCGAATGGTCGTGCTGAATAAGTTGGCGCTGTACTCGTCGCGACTCCAGGCGTAGCTCCAATAGCCGTTGATGGAATCGCGAGGAGCCATCGATCCGGCCACACCCAACTGCTGGAGCGAGCCCTTGGCATCCTGGGTGACCGAGCCGCCATCGGTACCCACGAACGAGAAGCTGTTGTTGCGGCGCGTCCGAAGCGTGTAGAACGCCGTCGCCGAACGCAACCCGTCCCCGCTGACCAGCGAGAGCGCGAGATTGAGCTTGCCCGCGCGTTCCGGTTCAGTGACGTAACCGGTCTTGTCGGCCCACAGCACCGACGGCGTGGCCCGCAACGAGACCCGGGGCGAGAGCTTCCAGCGCGCGCGCAGGAAGACCTCGTCGCTCGAGCCCTCGACGCGGATCAGGCTCCGCTGAGCGGGCACATCGCCGAACTCCACGTCGCGATTCGTCATCCGCCGCGTCCACCCCGGCGTCACCGCGAATCGGCCCTTGCCCGGCCGCAGTTCGGCTTCCACCCCATAGGTCGACAGGGTGATGCCATTGAGGCGCAGCTTGTTTTCGTACCGATCCATCCTCCGGTTGGTGTCTGAACGCCGCACGTAGCCTTCCAGGCGCACCGCCGGCGAGGGGCGTGCCGCCACGCTCACATAGACCTGATTCGACTCGACGTCCCCCCGCTGATAGCCAGCCGCACGTTGCAGGTCGGTGAACGTCTCCTGGGTCAGCGCATTCCAGCCGACGCCAGCACTGACGAGGACCCGATCGTTGCCGGCCGATGTGCGCACCGACTGGCGCACCAGGTTGCTGTCGGGCAGGAAGTGCAGGGGCCACTGGGCAACAGCGGCCGCGAAGGCGCCCTCGGCCCCCGCCTCTGCCGCCGTGGCGGCGAACCGGATACCAGTCGCGGCAGAAAGATCGGTGAACGTGTACACCGGCGCGTTGTTCCTGACACGTTCGTAGCCCAGTTCATACTCGACGTTCAGGTGCTTCGTCGGCCGCACCGACGCCATGAAGGTCAGTTCGTTGCTCGACTCGTCCACGGTCGATTCGTAGCCGTGCCACCGAAGCTTGGCGCGCCGGTCCGCGTCGGTTCCTACGACGTCGCCGCCACCTGCATTGAACGTCTCGAAGGCGCGGCCCGATCGGTCGATGCCACTGAAGGCGACCTTCGCGGACGCCTTGTCGCCAAACATCGCCGGCTTCAGATCGAGCGCCAGGTTGTAGGTCGTGCGCGTCGTGGCAAACAGCGGATCGCGAGCGCTGTCGTTGAATTTGCCCAGGTATCCCACGTTGCCGCCCGTATACCGCGGGTCAACGCCGCCCGCGACGAGCGAGGGCGCATAGAGGTACTCGATGCCGCTCGACGCCTGGCGGAAGTAGCCGTATCCGCCGGAGAGCCGGACGCGGTCCGTGTCGAGGCGGGCGGTCGCGCGCTGGTTGTAGCGTGACCAGACGCGGCGTTCGATCGTGAACAGATCCCGCTGCCCGTTGTAATACACCACCGAGATATCGCCAACATCCGCATACACGGCAGTGCGGCGGTCGCTACCGAAACCGGTGCTCACGCCATAGCGATCCAGGTAGTGCGTCAAGTTGTCGGCGGGACCGCCGAACAAGCCGTTGAACATCAGCGAAGGCCAGATCGACCCCTGGGCGGTCGATGATGACGGCGCCGTGATCGCCGGCGTCGCCGCGGAAGCCTGGGCAGGAGCGGGCGACGGCGTCTGGGCCGACAGGGCCTGCGTGAAGCAGACCGAGCCGATCACGGCCATCGAGAGCACCGGCGCAGCAGAACGAGCACGTAAAGTGAGTCGCATGTGATGAACTCCCACTAGTAGCGCAGGTGCGCATCTAATTGGCCACCGTGGATCGCCTTGTGGCAGTTGGTGCATTTGCGAAGCGGCGCGCCACCGAGCGGACCGCCCGCGACGGCTCCTACGGCGTGGCGGTTGTCGGCAACTGAGTGGCACTGGATGCACAGGGTCGGCTGCGCCATGACCAGCAGCTTCCGGTTTGGCGTCCCGTGCGGGTTATGACACGTCGAACAGGCCTCGGCCACCGGCGGATGCACGAGCGGCTTCGGCGTGCGCTGTGCCTGATGGCAGGAACCGCACAACTCCACCTCATTGCGGACCGTCGTCTGATTGCCCGAGTGCGGGTCGTGGCAGTTCGTGCACGACATGACCCCTTCGGTGACCGGGTGGTGTGACGGCATCCGGAACCGTGCCATCACCCCCGCATGACACGACGCGCACTTGGCCGAGACGCGGTCGACCTTCCGGCCGCGGCCTTCCAGCGTGGTCACGGTTCGCGACGCGTGGATCGAGTGACAACTCGAGCAGGCGACCTCCCCCTTGGCGTGTTGACCGAACGACCAGGTGCGCTGCATCGTGGCACCATGGCAAGCGAGGCATTGGGTCGCCGCAGGCCGACCGATGTTGCCCTTTTCGGGGGCTACCGCGTGGGCGTTGCCGCCTGTGTGGCACGACTGGCATTCGCCGTGGTGTTTCTGCAGACGCGTCTCGGTCGCCCGGTCGTGACAGGTCAGGCAGGTGTCAGTCGTCACGTTGGGCGCCTGTTGCGGCTGGGCAGCCCCGCCAGCGCCTTCCGTGCTGGCGCCCAGCCACAACGCCAGCAGGACGGCTCCCGCTCCTGCGCCAGCGATGCGCGTGTATGAGCCCATCATCTCCTCCATGGTCCAATTTCTCCCTGTTACTTCGCCGGGCTCCCCTTGAGCGTTTGAAGATAGGCGATGACGGCGTCAACGTCGCCGGCGGCCCATGCGACTTTCGGCATCTTGACCTTCGCGTCGGGGAATTCCTTCTGCGGATCGGTCAGGATGCGTTTTAGTGCCGCAGCGTCGTAGCGATCCGCCACGCCGTCGAGCGCCTTTCCGATCTTGCCTCCCTTGCCGCCGACCGCGTGGCACATCGAGCACTTGTGCTTGACGTTCAGGTTCTGTCCCTTCGACACGAGTTTCTGATCCTGGGCCGCAGCGGTTCCCGCCACAACCGCGGCACACGCAACGGCTATCGCGACGTACATCCTCATTCAGTTGTCCTCCTGGCAGCGTGAGAGTCTGTCGATCGAGCTCGAAGCTGACCGGGAGCACGATCGGTCAGAAGGCGTACGTCAGCCCTAGCCACCCCGTGCGGGCCCGGTACGGCCGACAGAAGTAGTTGAGCAACAGCACGAGAACAGCGGTGGCTTCCGTCGCCGGGCCTCCCTCGCGTCGTAAACTTATAGCAACTCCCGTTCCGTCCGCAGAACCTGCGATTCAGCGGTGTTTCGGGACGCCGCCGCGGCGCGCTGGCCTGACGCTTCTGACAGGCCAGCTGCGTGAAGACCTGTCAGCAATGACAGGAAACTGGGTGCGCGGCCACCACGCGATGACCCGTGCTGACGGTCCGAGGCGTGCTCGGAATTCGCCGAAGACGCGCCACCCTCGCCGCGCGGGTTCGGGAGCGTTTGCGTCTGGAACCCCTGCGGGATCGCTGGTTTCTATGCACCGCGCGTGCCCGTCCGCCCCTCGCGGTTGCCGCCGGGTCCTGTCGCATGGCTCGGAGCCGGCACTGGGCCACTCTGTCGCGGAATGGGAATTGCTTCGAGCACCGCGGTGGCTACGACCGATCGTCCCCACGGTGTCGAGTTGTGTTCTGGTACGACAGCACCCAATTTGTTCCTCACCACAAGGAGAAGGAGCACGCCATGCATTCTTCCTGCAAGGCCCCCCTCCGCTGCGCCGCGCTGGCGGTGTTGGCGGTCGCGTGGGTATTGACCACGGGGACGGCGTCGGCCGCGACGCCGCAGAAGGCGGCGGTGAAGGCCCCGTCGGCGCAGGCCCAGGGCGAGTATGCCGGGCAGGACACGTGCCTGACCTGCCACGCCGAGCGGGACTACAAGGGCACGCTGCATGCGCGCACGTCCGACGGGCGGACGCCGGCGGCGACTCACGGCTGCGAGAGCTGCCACGGGCCCGGGAAGGACCACTCGGAGGGAGGTGGCGACAACAGCAAGATCGTGAACCCGAACAAACTGCTGCCGCAACGCGCGAGTGAAATCTGCACGAACTGCCACATCCGCGGCACGCACGCCCTCTGGATGGGAAGCCAGCACGATCAGCGCAACGTCGGATGCGTCACGTGCCACAGCGTGCATAACCCAAAGGGCGAAAAGCAGATCAAGGCGGCCACCCAACTCGAGCTGTGCGGGACGTGCCACAAGAACATCACGAACAAGCAATACCGGTTCAATCACATGCCTGTTCGCGAGGGCACGCTCCTCTGCTCCTCCTGCCACAATCCGCACGGGTCGGCCAACGTCAAGCTGCTCAAGGTGGGAACAACGGTCGACGAGGCCTGCACGAGCTGCCACGCGGAAAAGCGGGGACCGTACCTGTGGGAGCATGCGCCCGTGGTCAACGCGTGCGTGACGTGCCACGATCCTCACGGCTCGAACAACGACCGCCTGCTCGTCGCGAAGGTGCCCTTCCTCTGTCAGCGCTGTCACGTGACGTCGCGACATCCCCCGACGGTCTACGACGCCTTCGCCCTGAAGAACTCCGCTAGCGCCAACAGGCTGACAGGCCAGGGGTGCGTCGTGTGTCACGTGCAGATCCACGGCTCGAATGCACCGTCTGGCAAGTACTTCCATCGTTAGGAAAAGGAGGACTGCGATGCGCACCCGTCTGATGATGATGACTGCGGCGCCGTTGCTGGCCTTCGCGAGCCTCGCGATGGCGCAGCCGGCACCTGCGACCCCAACCGACGTGAGCCGCTGGGCGGGGACGATCGACTTCGGCGCGAGAGCGTCCTCCACGACGGGCGACACGGCCCGATGGGAGCGCTACCGCGATCTGCGGGATGGCGTCTTCTCCAGGATCTCGTTCGGCCAGGAGACCGATCGGTACATCCTCAACGTGAAGGCCGACAACATCGGGTACCACGACCAGCGGTACCAGGCGAACTACCTCAACAGCGGCAGGGTGAAGATCGCCGCGCTGTGGGAGTCCACTCCGCTCAACTACAGCTATCTCTCGTCGACGCCGTGGGTCGAGCAATCACGCGGGGTGTTCACCCTGGACCCGGCAGCGCGGCTTCTCGTCCAGAACGCGACACCGGGCGTCGTCGGGGTCCCGACGACGGCCGCACAGCTCGCGACGCCCTCCATCTACCGCGGACTGGCAAAGCCGTTCGACATCCAGGCGCGCCGTGACACGGCCACGCTGGGCGGGACGTTCGCGCCGAATGACGACCTCTCCTTCATGTTCACGGTCATCTCCACCAAGAAGAGCGGCCATGAACCCAAAGGCGCGTCGTTCGCCTTCAGCGTAACAGACCAACTCCCCCTTCCCCTCGACAACCGCACGAACGACCTGACGGCTGCCGTCGAGTGGCTCAACCAGCAAGGGATGGTTCGCGTGGCGTGGGACAGTTCGTGGTTCAACAACAATATTCACGAGTACATGTTCGATAACCCGGTGAGAGCGACGGACATGAGCCCGATCGACGCGAGCGGGTACAGCAACGGCCGCGGTGCCGCGCAGGGCCGCATGGCGGCGCCGCCGAGCAACAGCCTCAACAAGATCAGCGCAATGGGCCTGTACAAGATGCCCGGACACAGCGCCGTGAACGGCCAGATGTCGTTCACGCTGATGAAGCAGAACGACGCGCTGATTCCCTGGACGAGCAACCAGGTCATTGCCAGCCCCGCCGTGTACCAGACGTTTCCGGGCTTGGCGAGCCTGCCACGCAGCAGCGCCGAAGCCGAGGTGCGGGGCGTCAACGCGCTGCTGAACTACACGACGCGACCGAACCGCTACTTCGGCTTTACGATGCGCTACCGCTACAACGATCACCAGAACCGAACGCCCTTCTTCGACGCAACGGAGTACGTCCGCTTGGACGCGGTACCGGAGGAGACCGGCGGCGAAACCGAGCAGTTCAACATCAGACAGAGCACGCTCGACCTGACCGGGACGTTCAACCTGGCGGCGAAGACGGCCCTCCGCATCGGCTACACCATTGACGACGTCAAACGGACGGGTCGCGAGTTCAGTGATTCGACCGACTACACCCTTCGTACCACGCTCGACCTGCTGGGAACGCAGTACGTCACGATGCGCCTGACCTACGAGAGCGCGCGTCGTCTCGGGACGGGCTTTTCGGAGCAGTCGCTCGAGGACGGCGGCTTCCAGCCAGGCCTGCGGACCTACGACGTCTCGGATCGCGATCGGAACCGGGCCTGGCTGGTGTTCACCGTCAGCCCCAGCTCGATCGTCGACCTCAATCTGGCGGTAGCTACGGGGAAAGACACGTACAAGGGCGAAGGCCACACCTTCGGCCTGCTGGACAACAAGAACAGCGTCTACACTGCGTCGATCAGCGTGAGTCCGAATAACACCGTGCGCTTCGGCGCGAACTACGGGCGCGACCACTACACGTCGAACCAGGCGTCGCGCAACGCGAGTCCTCCTGGCGCCGACTACGGCAGTTGGTTCGATCCGAACCGGACCTGGTATCTGGGCGGCGATGAAACGGTCAACAACGTCAGCCTCTACGTCGACCTGATCAAGGCGTTCGCGAACATGGACATCCGGCTGGGCTACGACTACAGCGACTCGGACAACGCCTACATCCACAGCGGTCCGCGGATCCAGGAACTCTCCACGAACAAGGCGCTCTCCGGCCCCTCGTCCATCTTGTATCCCCGCTTCACGATTCCGTCCCCGTGCGCGGCCGGTCTCACGTCCTGCTTCGAGGCGCTTCCGAAGATCACCAACAAGTGGCAACGTGTCGCCGTCGACGTCAAGCACATGTTCACTCCGCATGTCGGCCTGGGCCTGGGCTACTGGTACGAGAAGTTCGACGTCAGCGACTACGCGACCATCGACTTGCCCGGGCAACCCGGCACGCCACGTATCGACTATCTTGGCTCCTTAACGACGGGTTACGGGAACCGACCGTACAAGGGCAGTACAGGGCTTTTCCGCTTGCTGTATCTGTTCTGACGTCGCGCGCTGTCGC
>CAYHRK010000080.1:0-2891 GCA_964358795.1 uncultured Vicinamibacterales bacterium | reverse complement strand
TCGGCATCCAGACGTCCCGGACCTCTCCGACCTGTCTCGTGTGCCACGCCGAGACCGGGGCGGTGCGGCAGCGATGGGTGCTGCTGAAGGAAGGTGGAACCGACGTCCTTCGATCGGTGAGGCCGATCGAGAACGGCCCCGAGTGCCACCGGTGCCACAACCCGGCCACCAAGCTGAATGGCATGCTCGTGCTCGACGTGTCGCTGGCCCAGGTCCAGGCGCGGTTCCAAAGGGACCTGAGATGGCTGGGCGGCGCGACAGCCATCGTCATGTTCCTCATGCTGGGCGGAGCGGGCTGGCACCTCCGCAGGATCGTGCTGTCGCGCCTGGCGAGATTCAGGCAGACCGCACGCGCGATCGCAGGCGGCGCGCTCGGCGAACGGGCCGATACCTCCGGCAATGATGTCATCGCGGCGCTCGCGACCGACTTCAACGCGATGGCCGACGCCACCTCGCGACTGATTGGCGAGATCAGGGATCGCGAGCAGCAGATGGCGGGCGTCCTCAACAGTCTCGACGATGGCCTGATCGTGCTCAACCGGGATTTCAAGGTGGTCGCGGCCAATCGTCCGATCGCCAAGTGGCTCGGCGCGCATCCTGAAATGCTGCGTGGCCAGTCGTGCCGCCACGTCACAGGTCATGCCCTGCCATGCCGGGACGATCCGGACTGCCCGACGGCTCGCTGCTTCACGACCGGTCGTCTCGAGCAGACCACGTACCGCCTGCCCGCGTCTGACGAAGGCGGCGGACGCGTCTACGAGGTGTACGCGTCGCCGGTCTACACCGAAGGTGGCGTGGTCGGCCAGGTCGTCGAGGCGTGGCGCGACATCACGGACCGTGTGCGCGAGGAAGAACATCTGGCCGAGATCGAGCGGCTCTCCTCGCTCGGCGTCCTGGCGTCGGGCCTGTCGCACGAAGTGAACACGCCGCTGGCGACGACGCTCACCTGCTCGGAAGCGATCATCGACCAACTCCAGGACGTCGCCGACGATCGGGTTGAGCCCGAGACCATCGCGTCGATTCGCGACAGCGCATACGTCATTCGCGAACAGGTCCTCAGGTGCCGGACGATGACGGAGCAGTTCCTGAGGTTTGCCCGGGGCATTCCGCCCGCAACCGAACCCATCGATCTCCGGCATGTCGTTGACGGCGTCATCGCGCTCGCCCGGCCCACGGCGCGCGAGGCCGGCGTCGAGCTGGTGGTCGAAGGGGAGGCATCGATCCCCATCGTCTCGGCCAACACCGAAGTCGTGCAGCACGTCGTCCTCAATCTGCTCGTCAACGCGATTGAGTCGTGCGCGGATGCCGGCGGCAGGGTCGTCGTGCGGTTTGCCGCCGGTGCCGACGTCCGCGTGCAGATTCGCGACAACGGATGCGGCATCCCGCCCGAGGTGCAACGCCATCTGTTCGAGCCCTTTCGAACGAAGAAGCCGCGCGGTACCGGCCTCGGCCTGTACCTGTCGCGCACGTTCATGCGGCGCTTCCACGGCGACGTGCGCCTGGTCGACAGCAAAGTTGGCGCCGGTTCGTGCATCGAAGTCGTGTTTCCCTTCTCCATGGCCGAGGCACGGTGACCCACCAACCGATCGACATTCGTGTGCTCCTGGTCGACGACGACTCCGCCTTCAGACAAGTGATGGGCGGGGAGTTGGCCCGCCGGGGCTACGGCGTCGACACCCGCGCGTCGGGGCGCGACGCGCTGGAACCCGCCGCGACCGCGGACGTGGATGTCATCCTCCTCGACCTGCGACTGCCGGACATGGACGGCATCGACGTGCTCAGGGATCTTCGCGCGCGCAGCGTGGCGGCCGGCATTGTCGTGCTCACCGGCCACGGGACGATCGACACGGCGGTCAAGGCGATCCAGATGGGCGCGCACGACTACCTCGAGAAACCGTGCCCGATCGCAAAGCTGGAGATGGCCATCCAGAAGACCCACGAGCATGTCCGTCTGCTCAAACGCCAGCGCGTGCTCGAAGATGGTTATGCGGCTCCCGACAGGGCCGTGGACATCGTCGGCCGGAGCGCCGCCAACCGGAAGCTGCTCGATACGGTCGCCCGGATTGCCCGGACCGACTCCGCCACGCTCATCCTCGGCGAAACCGGCGGGGGCAAGGAACTGGTGGCCCCGCTGCTCCACACACAGAGCGGGCGGCGCGAAGGGCCCTTTGTGGTCGTCAACTGCGCGGCGCTTCATGATGAACTGTTCCAGAGCGAGGTGTTCGGACACGAGAAGGGCGCCTTCACCGGGGCCCATCGCCTGAAGCACGGGCTATTTGAGGTCGCCAACGGCGGCACGATCTTCCTCGACGAGGTAGGCGAAACCAGCCCCGAATCGCAAGCCAGGCTGCTGCGCGTGCTCGAGACCGGCCGTTTCCGCCGGCTCGGCAGCAGCCACGAGACGGTCGTCGATGTGCGAGTGGTCGCCGCGACCAATCGCGACCTCACCCAGTCGGCGGCGCGTGGCCACTTTCGGGAGGATCTCTACTACAGACTGGCGACGTTCACGGTGACGATTCCGCCGCTGCGCGCGCGGCCAGAAGATGTCCCTGAACTTGTCGAGCACTTTGTCGGGCGGTTCAACCGGCGTTTCTCATGTTCGAAACACGTGGACCAGGCAGCCCTGGAGATCCTGCAAAGGCACACGTGGCCCGGCAACGTGCGGGAGCTCATCCATGTCATCGAGCAGAGCGTCGTGCTCTGCGATGGCGACGTCATCGGCGTCGAAGATCTTCCCGTCGGGCTACGGCCGCCTGGTGCGGACCTGCTGCCCCACGTCAGCGGCGACGATATTCTCTCGCTTCGAGAGGTCCAGCGCCGGCACATCCTGGGGGTACTTGAGAAGGTGGGGGGAAACCGGGCGAAGGCGGCGCACGCGCTGAAGATGTCCG
>CAYHRK010000079.1:0-14847 GCA_964358795.1 uncultured Vicinamibacterales bacterium | reverse complement strand
AGCGTGTCCATCTCTTCCGGCGCCGCCAGCGTGAGCGCGATGCCGGTCGCCTGCGCCCGGCCGGTGCGGCCCACGCGGTGCACGTAGGCATCGGTGCTGGTCGGCACTTCGTAGTTGATCACATGTTCGATGCCGTCGATGTCCAGGCCGCGGGCGGCGATGTCGGTGGCGACCAGGGCCGTGTAGCGGCCGCTCTTGAAGCCTTCCACAGCCGCCGTGCGCTCCTTCTGCGTTCGATCGGCGTGCAGCGCCGCGCACTTGACGCCGCGGCCCGACAGGCTCGAGGCCAGCCGATCGGCAAACCGCTTGGTCTTGACGAAGATCAACGTCGGCTCCCGGTTGCGTCGCAGGAAGTCGGCCAGCCAGTCGGTCTTCTCGGGCGACTTCACCACGTGCGCCACGTGAGTAATCGTGGTCGCGGGACCGCCGGCGCGTCCAATCTGCAGGAACTTCGGCGCGCGCATGATCTGCTCGGCCAGTTGCACCACATCGTTTGACGTCGTTGCCGAGAAGAGCAGCGTCTGCCGTTGGGCGGGCAACGCGGCAACGATGCGCCGCACATCGGGCCAGAAGCCCATGTCCAGCATCCGGTCGGCTTCGTCGAGCACCAGCAGGTCGACCTTGCTGAAATCCACCGCGCCGCAGTTCATGTGATCGAGCAACCGCCCGGGCGTGGCCACGACCAGGTCCACGCCGCTGCGCAGCGCGCGATCCTGCATGTCGGCCGCCACGCCGCCGTACACCGCCACGCCGGTCAACGGCGTGTGGTAGGCGAAGCCCTGGAAGTCGTCTTCGATCTGCACGGCCAGTTCGCGTGTGGGCGCCAGCACCAGGACCCGGGTGGCGCGCTCGGTGGGACGTTCGAGCATGCGCTGCATGGTCGGCAGCAGGAACGCCGCCGTCTTGCCGGTGCCGGTTTCCGCGCAGGCAATCAAGTCGATGCCACCGAACACGGCCGCGAAGACCGCACTCTGGATGGGTGTGGTGGTGGTGAAGCCGCGATCGGCAATCCCCACACGCAAACGCTGGTCAAGTGGCAGCGTGTCGAACTGGACCGGGGTCGGGTCGTGGGCCATCACCTCGAACGGCACCACCGGCGGGGCGGCGGGGGGAGCCGGGCGATAATGGCCGCCGGCAGGCCGACCGGGCCGCCGGCTGCGCTGAGGGCGCGCCGCAGTTCCGGATGTCGAATTTTTCTGTGAGTTCAAAATGTCACGTGGCGGGCAGGGCGGGATATCCAGCGTCCTTCGCGCACTTCTCCTCTAATTCCAGCTCTGGTAAGTATGTCACGAATGCCGCTTGGCCCAAAAGCCGCCGCCGGCCGGTGTTCGGGTTGTGCGGCGTGAGGCAGACCGAGCGTTGGGATTTCTCGCCGATGATCGTCAGCACGATCGAGCAGCGACAATCCTGGTTGCGCGAGGTCGAAGACGCCGTGGCCCGCTATTTTCCCCGCGGTCGACCGATTCGCCGCTCGCTGGTTGAACAGGAACTGGACGCACTAGAACCGCATCGATGACCCGGGCACCCAGTGGCTTCGCCGGCAGCGCACGAATCGACTACATGCCGGCCGTGGCACTTGCGATCGTGGTGCTCCTGACAAGTTCGCTATGGGTGCCGAGCCTCCTCCGCCGGGTCTGGCCCGCCGCCATCGATCGAATGGCCGCCTGGCCAGAGCCCGCGCGAACGATGGCATTCGGTGCCGCGGCATTGGTGCTCGTCGCGGCGCTGCCAGCAGCTCGGGCTGGATCTCAAGCGGTTCGAGCTGGATCGCGTCTACCGCGGCGTGATCGCGCTCGCCGACATCCAGAAAACCATGACCGACGACGATCTCTCGCTCGTGGTCGAGCGCGTGCGGCAGGAGCTCGAGGATAGTGCCGCGTCATCGCCAACGGCAGTTCCGGCAGAAAACGGCTACGGGCACGGCGTCTGATCGTAGGCGCCGTGCAACGCACGGACCCCTTCTGCAGCGGCCGCGGTGTTCACGACGAATGTGCTCCTGAACGGTCCTATCCCGCGAAAGTGGGGCTGAGCCCCCGCGCGCGCCAAGGTGCGCGAGTCATCGATCACGCGCCGGGTCACTACTTCCATGTCGCCGATAATAGAAATCCAGGAACAGTTCCCGAGGCGCCGGCGCTCGATGACACCGCTTTCGTCGAGTGCGCGCTCCAGCTCGGCACAGTCGGCGCAGCCAAGAACGAGCTGGTCGGTCTCGGCGTCCACGAGGCTCATGATGAGCCGACGTCGCTCCCAACCCGCGAGCGTGTCCGATCCCAGGCTTCCGCGGCGCAGCAGCACGCTTTCCAGCCCTGTGAGCGCTGCGATGCCACTAAAGGGCGTCGCGTCGGTCTCGTCGCTAATCCATGTCCCCGGCCCGGACGAAAAGGTCGATCGCACGACGATGGGTGTCGACGCCCTCCAGCCCGCGCTCACCGCGCGGGGGTGAATCACCTTTGCCCCGAACCTCGCGAGTTCGTGCATTCGCTCGAAACTGATGCGCTGAATCGTCGCGGCGCCGGGCACGACACGCGGATCGGCAGACGCGACCCCTTCGACATCCGTGAAGATCTCGACGCGCTCAGCGCCGAGCGCAACACCAACCGCGACGCCAGACGTGTCGCTCGCGCCGCGACCCAGCGTGTTGTAATCGAAAGACTGGCGTTCGATGCCCTGCCCGCCGGTGACGACAGGCACCTCGCCGCGACCCAGGTGGCGGCGCATGCGGGACACGTCGATCTCCACCACTTCGGCCTCCGTCGGATGTCCATCGGTGAAGATGCGCGCCTGCGCGCCGGTCATCCCCACGGCAGGAATTCCAGCGCGATTCAACGTGTGGGAGATCATCGCGACCGAGATGATTTCTCCCGTGACGAACATGAGCGTGTAGTCCGCGGGGCAGACCGCCCCGCCGTCGGACCGCAGCAGGTCGAGCAGCGTGTCGGTCGCGTACGGATCGCCGCGCCGCCCCATTGCGGAGATGACGATGGCGACCTGGTAGCCCTGCTCGCGGGCGCGACGCACGTGGTCGACGACCAGCTGGCGGCGTTCAGGCGTCGAAACCGATGTACCGCCGAACTTCTGCACGAGTACGGGAGAGCCGCTCATCAGCGCCTCACAGGTCAGTTGTCTTTGGACGCCCGATGACCACGCGGCCGGCAAACGCGTCAGTCACCGAAGAGATATTTCTCGCCGAGCGGCGACCAGAACACGTCCAGCACTTCCGCACTCGTCTCGGAGAAGGGGTTGCGCGTCTGCGCCCGCACCAGGTGGGGCACGCTGGAGTCGATGTAGCACGAGTCGCCGGCGCGCAGCTCGACCGTCACCAGCTCCTGCTCGATGTATGTCGTCAGTTCCAACTCTCCCTCCAGCACGTAGATGAACTCGTGGCCGTGGTGCTCGTGCATCGTGAGCTTCTCGATATCGACATTCAGCAGGCGGATGAAGCACGGAAACATGTGCCGTCCCGGCATCGACGCAGCCAGCTGCTGGCAGGTCTTCGACTGCGGTGCGTGCTCGCGTTCCACCCGCGTGCGCCGCGTGCTGCTCGGCACTTTGTCCAGGTCGCATACGCGCTGGATGGAGTAAAACGGACGCGTGCCCAAGCGCGGCTCGATCACTTCACGCAGCGGGACGCCGAACAGCCGCGCGAACCGCAGCACGCGGTCGAGTGGCACGGCGCGCTCGCCGTTCTCGAGACGTTGGAGCTGCCGCGGGGTCAGCCCGACGTGCTGCGCGACCTCTTCCAGATCCCTGCGGTGAAGCTGCCGGAGCCAGCGGAGGCGCTGGCCGATTCGACGAAGGTCGTCTAGAGGGCCACCGTCCTCCAGGCGCTCGTCGGCCGAGAGCCACGTGGAACCCGACTCCACAGGAGAAGAGGCGGAGGCCTGCACCTGCAGCGTCTCGGCGCCGTCCTCTTCCAGCGCTTGCAGCGCGTAGGGCAGCTCTGGACGCAAGTACGCACTGTCCCCTCGCGACAGTTCCTCGCGGACGATGCCGTCGGGCGTATCGATCGTCAGCGTCACGCTTCCGCGCAGCACGAAGACGAACTCCTCCGCATGGTGCTGCCAGAATGCGGACGTCCCCTCATCCTGCCGCGCGATGCGCCCGAACATCGGGTTGAGGTACCGCCCGATGAACAGATCGGCCAGGTCCCAGAAATCATTGCCGGCGCCGTCAGGTCCGTGCCGGTGCCGCGGCGGGCGCGAGCGGATGTCGCTCTCGCGCGTGATCTGAAATGGAATCCGTGGATCGCGAGGGAGCAGGGCGTGCATCGGCACGTGGAGCGCCGAGGCAATCGCCAGCGCCTGCGCGAGGTCGGCCACATGGAGGCCGTTTTCAATCTCAGAGAGACGCGCGATCGACCCGCCGGTGGCCGCTGCCAGCTGCTTCAGGGTCAACCCCTGCCGCTGGCGTTCGCGTCGGACCCGTTGGCCCAGTTCCAAGTCCGAGTACTGCAGCAGGTGCGAGTTGTAAACGGTCATGGCTCGTGTGTTTCAGAAATATAGTCTAAACACAGCCAGATTCTGAAATTTTTTTAGCAGTGTGTCAAGACGACACCATTGACGTAAATTTCTCCTTGACATAGGCTCTTTTCGGCCGTTCAGATAGACCCGGCTCGGCCCACCCAGGCGAGCGTTCCGTCCACCCCCATCGGGTGGCGAGGGGAGCAGACGTTATGCGAAAGGTCATTCTCTCGTTAGCGTTGGTGGTCTTCACGATCGCGCTGACGGGTTCCGCCGCCGCGCAGACGGCGCTCGGGACGCTGCGCGGCAACGTCGTCGACGAGCAGGGCGGCGCCCTGCCGGGCGTCACGTTGACCGCCAAGGAGATCCAGACCAATACCGTCTCGACCGCGGTGAGCGGCGGGCACGGCCGAATGAGCCGGCGGTGATCTCCAAAGGCACAAACAGCGCCGTGTATCTTCTGAAAGCGGATTGGAACCTGGGTCTGAACAACCGGATGTACTTCCGCTACACGAACACCGACAAGTCAGACAAGAACGTCAGCCTTGGGTCGTCGGCGCTGGATACTCTTGAAACCCGGTACACCTTCGAGGGGCCGCTGTGGAACGTGCTGGGCAACTGGACGAGCACATTCAGACGCCGGGCGTTCAACGAGCTGCGCGTCTTCTACGGCGTGAACAAGCCATGGATCCTCGCGAATGCTGCGGACGGAAAGGGAGGCAGTCTGCTGCTCGACGCCGACGGCGCCAACGGACTGAACGGGCGCTTCGCGACCATCAGCTATCCGGGCGCGAACTTCGGTGCCACCGGCTTCACCGGGCTCGAGGGAGAGTCGAACGCGTACTTCATCGACAACTTCTCGTTCCTGGCCGGTCAACACAGCTTCAAGACAGGTGTGCTGCTGTCGCGCCAGACGATGTTCATGGACGTCGAGGCGTCGCACAAAGGACGCTGGGGTTTCCTGACCGACCGGGTCTTCAACATCGCCGATCCGGCGAGCTACCCGAACAGCTTCAGCGGAAATGTCGCGACCGGCAAGGCCACGCTGACGGCGTGGAACCCGTCGGTCTACATCCAGGACACCTGGCAGCCCACGGGCGATCTCACGCTCAACATCGGCGTGCGCTACGACCTCGATCGCACGCCGGCGACGGTCAATTCGTACATCGACCCGTACAACCAGAAGACCGTCGCGCGGCTCGGCGGCGCGCCGCCGCTGCAGAAATCGAAGCTCGATACGAACAACGTCTCGCCGCGTCTCGGGTTCGTCTGGGTGCCGACCGCCGACCGCCGCACCACCATTCGCGGCAGCTACGGGTTGTTCTACGACCAGAACCACTTCAACTGGACGGACATCTATGTCAACGAGACGCTCCTCTCGACGCGGCGCGTGAGCTTCAGCGCCAGCACCCCGGCTGACAATCCGTTCTACAACGCCGCCAACGCGGCGGCGAGCGCGGCCCAACTGAGGCTGTTCCTGGCGGGGGCCTTCCCTGCGTACCCGGATCTCTCGATTGCCCCGTACGGCACCGAGCAGATCCTCGGGATCGCGCCGAACTTCAAAATCCCGTACTCAGGGACCTTCTCGGTGGGCTTCACCCACGATTTTACCCGCACGATCAACGTGCGAGCCGACTACGTGAACACGCGCGCATACGACTCCGCGGTATCGATCGACACGAACTGGACGCAGACCTCAGACGGGCGGTACGTCCGCGCCGACCCGCGTTTCGGCCGCAAGACGTTTGTTGGCAACCAGTCACTGACGGGCCAGAAGGGGGAGCTCGAATACAACGGTCTGCACACCCGCGCGCAGTGGGCGCCGGGCACGGGCCACCAGGTCGGCCTCTCGTACACGCTCTCGAAGGGCAAAGGCAACGTGGTGTCCACGCTGTCGACGGCCGCAAACACCAACCCGTTCGACCTCAACGAGGACTACGGCCCGGACAACAACGACCGCCGGCACAACCTGGTGCTGGACGGTGCGTACATGATTCCGAAGATCGACGTGCAGTTGGCCGGGATCCTGTCATACCGGAGCGCACTTGCGTACAATGTGACGACCGCGCTGCAGCTCGACTCGGATCCGTTCGGCGATCGCCCGGAGCCGCGCAACTCCCGCCGCGGTGATTCGGAGAAGAACGTTGACCTGCGCCTGAGCAAGGTGTTCCGGGCAGGCCGGACGGCCACCTGGATCTACTGGGAGATGTACAACGCGCTCAATACGGACAACTACTTCGGCTTCCAGGGGAGTCTCCAGTCGTCGATCTTCTCGAGGGCGACGACCGAGCTGCCGAAGCGGCGGCAGCAGTTCGGGCTGCGATTCGACTTCTGAAGACTCACCCAAGGAGAACGCAATGATGAAACGTGTCCTGCTGTTCGGCGCGGCGGCGGCGATCGCCGTCACGCCGCTCTACGCCCAGCCCCAGTCCGCGCCCACAGCGCCCGCCACAATCACCGCCATCAAGGCCGGGCGGCTGATCGATCCCGAGGCGGGCACGGCTGCCGCCAACCAGGTGATCCTGATCGAGGGAGAGAAGATCAAGGAGGTCGGCGCCAACCTCGCGATCCCGGCCGGGGCCGAGGTGATCGACCTCTCGAAGATGACGGTGCTGCCGGGTCTCGTCGACGCGCACGCGCACCTGGCGATGACCTACAAGGAAGTGCCGGAGAACAACGTCTACTACTACACCTACGTGCAGGACGCCACGCCGCTGCGCGCCATCCAGGCGGCGTCGAACGCGATGCAGGTGCTCAGCTCTGGGTTCACGGTCATCCGGGACGTCGGAAACAACGCGCTGTATGCCGACGTCGCGCTGCGGATGGCGATCGAGCAGGGGTGGCTGCCTGGGCCGACCATCATCCCGTCTGGTCCGATGATTGGCAGCACCGGCGGCCAGTTCTGGCCCACGCCGGAGATGTACAAGTACCACAACATCATGTACCCCGAGTACGTGGATGCCAACAGCCGCGACGAGATCGTGCGCGCCGTGCGGGAGAACCTGCTCTTCGGGGCAAAAACGATCAAGATCTGCGTGGACTGCAAGCCATGGGGCTACTCCGTCGATGATATGAAGCTGGTCATCAGCGAAGCGGCCAAGGGCAACGCGAAGGTCGAGGGGCACTGCCAGACGACCGAGGGGGTGCAGCGCGCGATCGACGCGGGTCTCTACATCATCGCCCACGGCCGTGCCCTGACGCCAGAGCAGCACGGGCAGATGGCCCAGAAGGGCATGTTCCTGGCTGGCACCGACACCCCGTTCACGCCGTACCGCGGCAGCGAGGCCGCGTTCAAATCGACCGTCGAGCAGCTTAAGAGCGCGTGGTCGAAGGGGGTCGCGGTCACCTTCTCCACGGACATGGACTATTGGAACGACCGGATGAAGAAGGAGAACGGCGACTGGATGTCACGCGGCGATCTCACGATCAACTTCCTACTCACCTGGAAGGCCGCGGGCATCGCGCCGAAGGACATCTTGAAGGCGATGACGATCAATGGCTACAAGGCCGCGGACATCATTGCCGAGCGCGGGCCGATCAGGGCCGGCTTGTTCGCGGACCTGATCGCGGTCGCCGGCGACCCGCTCACCGACATCGACGCGCTCAGGAACGTGCAGTTCGTCATGAAGAACGGCATGGTCTACAAGAAGGACGGCGTCATGATGCCGGAGAAGTTCTTCCACCCCGGCCCCATCAAGGGATGGAACCGGCGGTAGGAGGGGCCATGAAGCAGTACAACGTCGCGGTTGCGGGGGCGCTGGGGCTGGTCGGCTCCACGATGGTGCGGATTCTCGAGGAGTACAGCTTCCCCGTCGCCGAGCTGCGATTGCTCGAGCAGAAGCAGTTCGCCGGAAACCCGGTGAGCTTCCGAGGGAAGACCATCGTGACGGCGGAAGCCGATGAGGCGGCGTTTTGCGACATCGATATCGCGCTGTTCGCGACCAACGACGAGGTGAGCGCCGACCTCGTGCCGAAGGCGGTGCGCCAGGGGGCGATCGCCATCGACAACAGCAAGACGTTCCGCCTCGACCCTGCGACACCGCTGGTCGTTCCCGAGGTGAACCCCGAGGACGTGGCGTGGCACGAGGGACGGATCGCCAACCCGAATTGCACGACGATCGCGACGATCCTTGCGCTCAAGCCCATCCACGATCTCGGCACCATCAGTCGCGTCGTCGCGTCCACCTACCAGTCGACGTCCGGCGGGGCGCTCCCCGGCATGCTGGAATTGCGGCGGCAGGCCGCGGAGTTCCTCGCGGGGGTGCCCGTCGGGCCGCCGGCCGTGTTCAAGTACCAGATCGCGTTCAACGTCATTCCGTTCATCGACGCGTTCGGGCCAGACGGCTACACGCGCGAGGAATGGAAGATGGTGCACGAGACGCGCAAGATGCTGCACGCGCCGGACCTGCGCATCACCAATACGGCGGTGCGCGTGCCGACGCTCGTGTGCCACGCGGTGAGCGTCAACATCGAAACCGAGCGGAAGGTCACGGTGGCCGACGCGCGCGACGCGTTTGCGCGCGCGCCTGGCGTGAAGCTGGTCGACGACGTGGAGCGGCTGGAGTTTCCGCAGCCGCTCGAGGTCGCTGGCGGCGACCTGACGCACGTTGGCCGCATCCGCGAGGACTTCTCCGTCGCCAACGGCCTGAACCTGTGGGTCGTGTCCGACAACGTGCGTAAAGGGGCCGCGCAGAACGCGGTGCAGATTGCGCAGTTGCTGGTCGAACAGGGCCAGGTCGAGAAGTGGCGCGAGGCGAGAAGGGCTACGGTTTCGCAGTGAGCCGTGGGGGTCAGGTGCGGACCTGATCCCCGCGTTCAATCGCAGTCTCTGGCACGTTGGCGGCGCACTCGCTCTACGGGACGGTCCTGCGGGCCGGACCCTTCGACGACACGTTCACAACCAGGACACGCCCCCGTACCTTCCCCGGGGTTACATTGGCCACGCGTGTCACCTTCCGTCCGGTCGGCGTCAGTGCGGTGACCTCGACGTCGATCCGACCGTCGGTGGGCAGACCGATGTGGACTGGCAGCATGTTCTGCGAGCAGTACCCGCTGCCGGTGTCAACGATCCCCGTCCCCAGCAGCGTGCGCGTACCGGCCGCGTACGCGCGTACCTCCGCTCCCGCCTGCGTGTAGCGCCCGCCCGCGTCGAGCACCTGCACCTGCACCGAGCGCCCGGCCAGCCTCGCCGGCAGCAGGTTCCGATAAAGGGGATGTCCGCCCTTCGGGTTGTTATTGGCCAACGCCAGATCGAGATCGCCATCCTTGTCGAAGTCTGCCCACTGCACGCCGTGCGTCGCGCCGTACTTCGCAATGTTCTCGGGCATCACGTTCGTGAAGCGGCTCCCGTCGTTGTGATAGAGGAAGTCGTGTTCGTTGACGGGCTTGTCGATGTACGACGAGACGTACAGGTCGATACGCCCGTCGTTGTCAAAGTCCCCCCATCGAGACGGCGTCGCCTTGTCGCCCCCGGCCACGCCCATCGTCCCGGCCACCTCGATGAACTTCCCGTGCCCGTCCGCGCGGTAGAGGAAGTTGCTTCCATACCCCGCCACGAAGAGGTCCAGGTCGCCGTCGTTGTCAATGTCCGCAACACTCGGTCCGTTGCTGCCGGAGGTCTGCGGCCGGCCGGCCGCGTCCACGCCGAGTTCGGCCGCGACGTCGATGAAGCGAGCGCCATCATTGCGGTACAAACCGTTGTTGTCGCCGTTCTGGTTCGCGACGAACAGGTCGAGGTCCCCGTCCTGGTCCATGTCGAACCAGACCGCGCCGACCGTCTTGCGCGGGTCGTCCACGCCCAGTTCCTTCCCGACGCTCGTGAAGCGATCGCCGTCGTTGCGGAAGAGCATGTTCGGCGCATCGCGGAACGCGAGGAAGAGATCGACGTCGCCATCACGGTCGTAGTCGACCCACGCAGGCTGGCGCGACTCCCCGACGGCCTCGACCCCCATCGCCTTGGCCACATCGGTAAAGCGCCCGGCATCGTTGCGATACAGACGGTTCAGCGTGTCGGACTTCCTGGTGAACCCGACGTACAGGTCCGCGTCGCCGTCCCCGTCGAAGTCTCCCCACGCCGCCGCGCGCGTGTCGGTGAGGTCAGCCACGCCCACGCTGGACGCGACTTCGACGAACGTGCCCGCATCGTTCCGATAGAGTCGATTCGGCTCTCCTTGCCGGAACCCGATGAACAGGTCGAGATCGCCGTCGTTGTCGAAGTCGGCCCAGGCATTCGGCTGCCCACCGGACGCCGTGAACAGATCGGGCTGAACAGCCTCGAACAGCGGGAGGGCTGCGGGCCCCGCGCCGCCCGACTGGCCAATCGGCCTCGGAGTGATGAGTGCGACGAGGCAGGTGAAAAGCAGGACAACGCGTGTCACGGGCACCCCCTTTTCTGGGAATCAAACCTGACGGTGGATGGCATCGGCTCGCGATGGTAGCGCTGCAGGGGACCAAGCGCAAGTGCTACAAGCCAGAACGCGAAAAGTTCACAAAACAGTCAACAAACGACTCTGATTGTGAACATTCCAGCGCACATACGGAATTCCTTGACAGAACTAGAACGCCGCAGGAATAATGCGCTCGTAGCTCCGCGTCGGATCGATTTCCTCTCCTCTCCGACCCACACAGGCCCCGCCAAGGAGGACTGATATGGCTGCCAACAGGCTAGGCGTCACCGCGCTGGCTCTTACGGTCTGCCTGCTTTTCCACGCCCTGCCGGGCGTTGCTCAGACCAGCTTTGCCACGCTCAAAGGGAGCATCACTGACGAACAAAACGAGTACAACCTGGACGTGCGCGTGGGCAAGAACTTCAAGCTGCGCGGGCGGATGGCCGCGGGGATCTTCTGGGAGATGTTCAACGTGTCCAACACGGACAACTTCCAGGCGTACCAGGGCTCGCTCGAATCGTCGGCGTTCGGACGGCCATCGCGCGCGCTGCCGAAGCGCCGTCAGCAGTTCGGCTTCCGGTTCGATTTCTAGGGAGGCACCAGTGATTCGACCAATGCGATTATCGGCAGGCCTCGCCGTGATGGCGCTCGCCGTTGGCGTCGTGCTCCACGCACAGGAGAAGCTGGACTACACCACGCTCGTCAAGATCCAGGACGAGGGCCTGAACCGCTCGCAGGTGATGGACCACGCGTGGTGGCTGTCGGATGTGTACGGCCCGCGGCTGACCGGATCGCCCGGCATCAAGCAGGCGGGCGACTGGGCCGTCAAGAGGCTGACCGAGTGGGGCCTGGCGAACGCCCACCAGGAGACGTGGAAGTTCGGGAAGGGCTGGTCGCTCCAGCGGTTCAGCGCGCACCTGCTCGAGCCGCAGATCCAGCCGCTCATCGGCTTCCCGAAGGCGTGGACGCCCGGCACGAACGGTCTTGTGACGGCCGATGTCGTCCAGGTCTCGATTCACTCCGAGGCGGACTTCGACCAGTACCGCGGCAAGCTCGCCGGCAAGGTCGTCCTCACGCAGCCGGCGCGCGAGGTCAGGATGCTCGACGGCCGCGTCGTCTGGCGGATGGATGACGAGATGCTCGCCGAGGCCGAGACGATGCCGGTGCCCGCGCAGGCCGCGACGGCGCCGCCGGGCGGGCCGAGCCTGCAGGACAAGATCAACCAATTCCTGCTCGCCGAGGGAGTGGTCGCCGCCTTCGATCGCGGCAGCGACGCGACGACCGTCGCGATGGGCGGCGTGGAGAGCCTGGCCGCCATGACGCAGCGCACCGACGGCGGTACGGTGTTCGTGATGGGCGGCGGCCCGCGCGACGAGAACGCGGGGAAGGTGGTGCCGCAGGTCACGCTGGCCGTCGAGCACTACAACCGCATGGTCCGCCTGCTGGATCGGAAGATCCCCGTGAAGGTGGAGCTCAATATCCAGACGCGTTTCCACGACGAGACTGGCGCGAACGGCTTCAACGTGATCGCCGACCTGCCGGGCACCGAGGCGTCCGGCGAGGTGGTGATGATCGGCGCGCACCTGGACAGCGGGCAGTCGGCGACGGGCGCGACTGACAACGGCACGGGCGTGGCCGTGCTCATGGAGGCGATGCGCATCCTGCAGTCGGTCGGCGCGAAGCCGCGGCGCACCATCCGCATCGCGCTCTGGGGCGGTGAGGAACAAGGGTACGCGGGCGCGCGAGCCTACGTGCGCGATCACCTCGCCGACGTGAAGACCATGCAGCTCAAGCCGGCGCACGGCCTGGTGTCCGCCTATTACAACCTCGACAACGGCTCAGGGAAGATCCGCGGCGTGTGGATGCAGGGCAACCTCGCCATCACACCGATCTTCAACGAGTGGATCGAGCCGCTACGCGGTTTCGGCGTGAGCACGCTCTCGCCGCGGATCGTCAGCGGATCCGACTACGTGGCGTTCGACGAAGTGGGCATCCCGGCGTTCCAGTTCATCCAGGACCGCCTGGAGTACAATTCGCGCACGCATCACTCCAACATGGATGTCTACGACCGCGTGCAGCGCGCTGATGTCGTCCAGATGGCGGTCGTCGTCGCCAGCTTTGCTTACAACACGGCGATGCGCGCCGAGAAACTGCCGCGCAAGCCGCTGCCGGCGGCGCCGAAGTCGGCGACCGTGCCGTGAGCGCTCGATGACCAATGCCGACCTGATTGTTCAGATGCTGAGGGATGCTGGCGCGAGGTACGCGTTCGGCATCCCCAGCGGTAACGTCCTCCCGCTGCTCGATGCCCTTCGCAGGGGGGGCATCGAGTTCGTGCTCACCGCTCACGAGGGTTCCGCAGCCTTTGCGGCCGCTGTCATGGGGCGCCTCACCGGCGCCCCCGGCGTCTGCCTGGGCACGATGGGACCCGGCGCGACGAACCTCGCGACCGGCGTGGGCTGCGCGTGGCTCGATCGCTCGCCGCTCGTCGCCATCACCTGCAACGTCCCGACACACCAGCTCGGACGCCGCGTGCAGATGGTCATCGACCATCACGCGCTCTTCAGCCCGATCACCAAGGCGACTCGTCCGCTGCGCACCGGCAGCGTGGCCGCGACCGTGCACGAGGCGCTTGGCATCGCGGTCTCCGAGCCGCACGGGCCGGTCCACCTCGATCTGCCGGAGGACGTGTCGCTCGCCGAAGCCACCGAGGCGCCGCTTGCCGGTGTGACGCGCGGGTGCCTCGGTCCGGCGCCCGACGCGGACATCGAGCGGCTTGGGCAGCTGCTGCGCGAGGCGCGGCGCCCTGCGGCGGTCATCGGTGCATCCACCCTCCGAATGGCGCACCCGGAACGCCTGGCCGCGTTTGTCGAACGGCTCGGAATCCCATTTGCCACCACGACGATGGCGAAGGGCATGATTGACGAAGATCATCCACTGTCGATCGGCTGCATCGAGCGCGCGCGCCGGCAGGTGCAGCGCCGGTTTCTGCGGTCGGCGGATGTGGTCGTCGGCCTCGGGTACGACGTGATCGAGGTCGAGTACGAGCAGTGGATTGGGAACGTGCCGCTGGCCAGCGTGGACAGCGAGCGCGTCGACGCCGACAAGACGGTGAACGTGGTGCACGAGGTGGTCGGCGATCTCGACGCGTCGCTCGAGCGGATGCTGCGCTTCGCACCGGGCGCGTACGAATGGGCGCCGGAGGACGCCATGCGGCAGAAGCAGGAGTTCCAGGAAGCGCTGCGGCCGTCGGTGGCCGGCTTCGCGCCGCACCACGCCATCGACGTGGCGCGCGCGGTCCTGCCGGCGGAGGGCGTCCTGGCGTTCGACGTCGGCGCGCACACGCATCAGATCGCCTCGCAGTGGACGGCACACGCCCCGGGCGATTTCCTCGTCACCAACGGATGGTCGTCGATGGGCTTTGGCATTCCAGCGGCGATCGCAGCGAAGCTGGCGAGGCCCGAGCGGCCCGTCCTCTGCCTGCTCGGCGACGGCTGCTTCCAGATGACGTGCGGTGAGGTGGCCGTCGCTCAGCGACTCGGCCTGCCGCTTCCGATCCTCGTCTTCGATGATGGCTGGCTGACACTCATTGAGCTGAAACAGATGAAGCGGAAGTTCGCCGTCTACGGAACGGAGCTGCAGCGCGGCGAGCGGCGCGACGCGCCGGCGCACTACTTCGGTGTGCCGGCGGTGACCGTGCGCGGCGCCGACGCACTCGAGCGCGAGTTGAAGAAGGCGTTCCAAGCCAAGGGGCCGACGGTGATTCAGGCCGTGGTCGATCACGCGGCGTACGGCGAAACTGTGTACGACTGACATGATCAGCCACCTCGCGCTCGTCGCTCGCCGCGCTGCCCGCCACCATCGAGAGCGCGAGGGAGGGGCTGGGGCTGCCCGAGGAGATCGTCAACTTCTTCCTCCCGCTCGCTGCGATCCGTCGCCGGCTGTTGGTGCCACGCTCATGTCCGTGGCGCTCGTGCTGGCGGGGCTGTCGGACCGTCGACGCG
>CAYHRK010000078.1:0-14851 GCA_964358795.1 uncultured Vicinamibacterales bacterium | reverse complement strand
CCCTGGTGACCGACAGCCCCCACAGCGAACCGTCGCGAAGCCCCTCGCGCAGCGGTCGTTCGGCCTCGGCATACCGCGCGCGATAGTGAGGATCGATCGTGACCGCCCGTTCGGCCCAGGCCTGGCAATAGCCGCACAGCGCGCAGTCGCGCGGTCCACAGGTCGCAGCGGGGAACCCCTCCAGGAACCCGTCCAGTTTCCGGTTGTCCACACACACGCCAGGCCGTTCCGGGGTCCCCAGCTCCGATCGGATGTCGGCCAGCCGCCGCAGCGCCGCCCAGCCGCCGCTGCGGAGCAGGTTCCAGCCGTCGTGCCAGCGCCGCAGCAGCCCGCGCGCCACGTTGCGCTGCAGATCCTCGGTCCGGCGGCCGGCCAGGGGATCGATGAGGTCGAGGAGGTTCCCGTCGTAGCGGCGCTCGGCGTATGCCCGGATCCGTCTGAGCATCACGTCGGTCGGAGCCCCACGCTCGAGAATCTTGAAGTGCGTGTACCCCGCGCGTTCGTAGCAAGCCACATCCTCCGGGCGAATCCAATTGGATCGGATGTAATGGACTGGATCGTCCAGCTTCGCGGCCGTGCACGTGAGGAAACAGTAGTCGAGGGCGACGCCGCCGGAACGATGGTGACGCTGAGAAGCATGAGAGAGACCGACCATGTGGTAGCCGGCGAGCGGGCAGTAGAGGAGGCAGTCGCTGTTGGCGAGCAGCTGGAGTCGGCAGCGCACGGACGCCCGGATGGCGGCGAGAGTCTTGAAGTCACGGTTGACGACCAGCGGATCCAGCGTGAGGCAGTCCGCTCCCAAGCCTTCCCAGAACTTCGCCTGCTGGACTGTCGCGACTCGCGCGAAGACGCCCACCTTGACCTCGAAATCCGGGAACCTCTGCTTGATGAGCTCCAGCAGATACGGCACGGAGACCGTGATCGACGTGACCTGGCTGTCTGCAAGCCAGCGCAGGATGCGCTCGATCGCTCGCTGGCCACGCCGGGTGAACTCGAGGTTGTCCAGGCAGGCCGCGTTCAGCAGGTAGTTGAACCCGATGCCGAACGATCGAGCGAGATCAACGTGTCGCTGGAATCGGCGGCGCGAGATGGGCGACAGCAAGTAGGAGGGGCGGCCTCCACCGACAAAGTCGCATGGAAGCTTCCCAAAGACCTCCGCAACGGGATAGCCTTCCAGCCGCCGGATCAACTCGTCGTCGAAGTTTGTGGCAACGCTGAGGTGCATGTTTCATTCCTAGTAACTGTTTAGCGGGCTGCCCCGGCCGACCCGCTAAACAGTTACCCGCGGGAGAAGGTTCGAATGTACGCGACGAGACTCTCGATCTCCGGCGAAATGAGCCGGCGGCCCCAAGGCGGGCATCCGGGCGATGGCTTGCCCACGCGGCCACCCAGGCCAATCACCTCGAAGAGCTGCGCGTCGGTGCGGGCGGCGATCCGGGCCACGTCGGTGAAATCCGCGGGCTGGATCGGCAGATTCGACGCGTTGATCCCGAGCCCGTCGCCGGCCCGCCCGTGACAGAACGCGCAGTACCGCTCGAAGAGCAGTCGGCCGGTTTCCTGCTCCCGGGAGAGAAGCGGCGTCGAGTTCCCCTCCGCAGTCGACGCGTCGCTGGCAGTCGCCAGGGCGCGCGCAGGTGCAACCGGTGCGGTCGGGGCGTCGCTGCGCGTGGCTCGGACGACGAGCACCAGCGCGGCCAGAGCCGCCGGCACCATCCAGTGAACCACGCGAGATGAGGTCCAACGCATCGTCAACCTGTGTTGCACAGCGCGGCTGAGCCGCAACCAAACGAGGATGGCTCATCCGCGCTAGCGGCGGGCCGCGAGGCCCGCCGATTCTAGTAGGACAAACGCGTCCAGACGGTTTCTTGTCAGAAAAACACGTTGTCAGGCGTTTGTCCTACATGAGAGGCCGGCCGCACTCGTGCTCAGACGCCGCCGGTCCGGTACAGCTCCCGTTCTTTCAACGACAGCAGGAAGGCGGCAATCGCCCGCGCCTCCTCGTCCGGCAGTTCGTACACCGGCTCGCGGGCGTTCGGGTCCAGCGCGCGCGAGTTGCGAAGCCAGGCGTACACCCAGCCTTCGGTGAGTCGCTCCGCCGTCGCGGTCAGCTCGGGCCCAACGGCTCCGCCGGTCATCCCGATCTGATGGCACCCGTCGCACGCGTAGGTGTCGTAGTAGAGCGCCTTTCCCCGCTGAACGAGGCCGGGGGTCACCTCGCCCGGGGCAAACACCGTCTTTGGCACTGCCGGATCGACCAGCACGTTCTCGATGTAGTCGGCGATCGCCTCGATCTCCTCGCGCGACAGCCGAAAGCGCGGCATGCGCTCTTCGAGGGAGAGCCGGATGGTGCCGGGCTGATCGAGGAAGCGACGCAGCCAGTCGGCTCTTACGCGGCTGCCCTCACGCGTCAGATCCGGCGCCAGCGATCCACCGCGACCTCGAATGGAATGACACACGAGGCAGTTCAGGTCCGTCACGAGCTCCCCGAAGCGCCCTTCGGGCTCATAAGCTGCGAGCGCGCCGGCGTCGCGCAGGTACTCGGCCGGCGGCTTCTCCTCCGTCAGGCTCGCGAGGTAGGTCAGCAGAGAGAATCGCTCGCGGGTGGAAAGCTGGAAGTCCGCCATCTTGAGGCCGTCGCGAAAGCTGCGCGGGTCGCGGAGCTTCGTCTCGGTCCACGCGCGCCACGTGCGTGGCACGTCGCGCCGGAGGCCGAAGTCCAGGCGCTCGACCTCCTTGTCGGCGTAGCCGGTCAGCTCGGCGCCCACGCGGCCTGAGCGCTCGAACCCTGGAATGTCGTGACAGCCGAAACACCCGTACTTGCGGACCAGGCCTTGGCCTGCCTCCACGCCTCCGCTCATGGCCGGCGGCGACGGCCATGACTGCTCGTCGAAGTCGCGCAGCTCCGCTGTGATGTAGGCGACCAGATCGGTGACCTCGCGCCCGGTGAAACGGTAGCGCGGCATCTTGGTGCCTGGCGACAGACGAACCGGCTCGCGCAGGAACGCGGTGAGCCAGGCGTCGCGCAGCTTGCTGGCCACACGTCCCAGCTCCGGGCCGATCGTTCCGCCCCGCGTGTTGACCGCGTGGCACGTGACACACCGAGACTCCTTGAAGAGCGCCTCGCCACGCTTCGCGGCCTCGGGCGCCGGCGCTGCCGTTCCAGGGACCGGCTCGGTGCTCGACGACTGCCGCAACGACAGCAGGAACGCCGACAGATCCGCGATCTCCTGATCGGGCAGCAGGAAGTTCGGCATCCGCGTCTGCGGAAGGTAGCCCTTGGGATCTCGCAGCCACCACGCGAGCCACGCTCCGCCGACTTTCGCCCCGACGCCGCCGAGCGGTGGCCCGATCCGTGGCGCCGCCACGCCCTCCACCTCGTGGCAACCATGGCAACCGGCCTCGAGGAACAGCCGGCGTCCGGCGGCCGCGTACGGCTCGCCCGGCACCGTTTCCCCTCGATGACACATGGCGCACCGGCCGCCGACGAGGTCGCCGTCGAGAAGCGGCTGGCGCCAGTGGGGCACGCGACCATGAGCCGCGGGCAATCTGGTGGCGCGTCCTTGTCCGCCATGACAGATCGTGCAGCCGAAGCGCTCGGACGGGTGATCCCCGATGTAGCGTCCGACGTGCGTCCGCAGCGGCTCGGGCATCCGCTCGAAGCCCGGGCGCGTGGCGGCAATATGGCAGGAGGTGCACCGGTCGGCGCGCTCGAGCGAATCGATCAGGAACTGCTGCACCTGAGGTCGCCGCCGTGCGGCACTCGCCAGGTCCGCGTTCGCCCGCTTCACCGGCTCGTAGAGCGCGTCGAGCGCCGCCTGCGCCGCGTCCACCTCCGCGGTCAGGACGCGCACGCGCCGGCTGGCGGTGTCACGGGCCGACGCCAGACGCTCGCGCTCGAGCCCGAGCGCATCAACCTTCACGCGCAGTTCGTCGAGCCGCGCGCGCAGATGCCGACGCGCCTCATCGTTCTGGCTCAGCAGGAACTCGCGCTCGATAGCCTGGTACTCCGCCCGTGTCCGCTGCATGTCTTCCTGCACGTCGGCGAGTTCGCGCTCGGCGCGCTCGAGATCGCCCCGCGCGCGTCCGTATCCTCCGTCCCCCTGCAGACGCGCGAGGGCCGTCTCCGCCGCCTCGACGCGGCTCGCCAGCTCGCGCGCCTGTTGCTGCGCGGCCGGCTGGCGAAGCGCGTCCTCCGCCGCGCGCGCGGCCGCGGCGGCTTCGACTCGCTCGAACCGGGAAAACGCCCGCTGGTGTCGCGCCCAGTCCGGGTTCGCCTCGCGCGCGACGAGCACGGCGAACGCACACGCCAGGCCCGCGCCGCTGAGGGCAGTCCAGGCACGAAGCGGGAGGCGAGGAACCGGCGGGGACACGCTCAGATCCGGAACCAGGGCGTGACGAGGACGTAGTGCACGTGAAACACCAGGCGCAGCAGCATCTTGAGCGGCAGCGCCAGCATCCCCAGCGCCAGCAGCATCAGGACGGCGTACCGCCTGTGACTGATGGTTCCGTACACCTCCGGTCGCAGGCGCCGTGGCAGGTAGAGGCCGAGGCCGAGGTACAGCGCGATCGCGGCGAGGCCCGCAGGCCAGGGGAAGTTCCAGGTCTTCTCGTACACAGGCTTGGCCACTTCCCAGCTCTCCCACGGCAGGTACCACACCCAGCCGGGACCGCGGAAGAACTGTCCGATCACGATCAGCGCGACCCACAACAGAAAGCCGAACAAGAACACTGCTGTGGCGCGCTTCCGGTGGCGCAGGTCGTAGAAGCCGACGCCCACAGGGTTCGGATCGAGATACGGCAGCAGGATGAGGCCCACGATGATCAAACCCGGCAGCACCACGCCCGCAATCCAGGCGTCGAAGTACACCAGCATTTCCTGGAGGCCGAGGAAGTACCACGGCGCCTTGGCAGGGTTGGGTGTGTTGGTCGCGCTGGCCACCTGTTCCAGCGGGGCGTCGATCCACAGCGACCAGACGTGCAACATCAGCAACGCCACGATCGCCGCGAGGAACTCGATGGCGACCAGGTGAGGCCAGACTTCCGCCACGCGCGGCGCGGCGGCTCGGACCTCGCGGGCTGGTCCAGCCACGGCGCCGGCAGGCGCTGTCTCCTGCAACGGAACTTCCGCACCGGGCTTTTCGAGCAGGTCGGCCGCTTGGCTGCCTCCGCTGATGGCCGGCAGCGCGAGCGCGGCGGAAAATTTGTCCTTCCGCACGCGCCAGAAGTGAACCGCCAGCAGGACGGCGGCGGCCAGCGGCAGCGCCAGGCAGTGCAGCACGTAGAAGCGCAGCAGCGCGCTCTGCCCGACCGAGCGACTGCCGAGGATCAGGAAGCGCAGATCGTTGTCATAGGTCACCAGGCTGAACGGACCTTCCGCGCCGAGAAACGGCGTCGCGGTCGCCATGTTGGTCCCGACCGTGATGGCCCAGAACGCGATCTGATCCCACGGCAGCAGGTATCCCGAGAAACTGAGCAGGAGGGTGAGCACCAGGAGCACGACCCCGACGACCCAGTTGAACTCGCGCGGCGGTTTGTACGACGAGGTGAGAAACACGCGCAGCATGTGGAGCCAGACCGTGATGACCATCGCATGCGCGGCCCACCGGTGCAGGTTCCTCAGGAACTGGCCGAACGGCACGACGAACTCGATGTCCTTCATGTCGTCGTACGCCCGGCGCGTATCGGGAACGTAGTAGAACATCAGGAAGACGCCCGTGACGGTGAGCAGCACGAACAGCAGCAAGGACAGGCCGCCCAGCCCCCAGGTGTACGCGAACTTCAGGCCACTGGCAGGCGTCGTGGTCGGATGCAGGTGGAGGAAGACGTTGCTGCTGACCTGAAGGAGCCGGTTCCTCCGCGTGTCCTCGTAGCCGTGGCGGAAGACCGAGTGCCAGCTCCGCGTCGCAACCAGCCGGCCCCACGCGCGAGAAACCCCGTGACGGACGCTCATGCGGGCCGCTAAGAGAACGGCAGGAAGGCCTCGGGGCTGGCCCATTCACCGCTCTCCTGCCGGTAGCTCCGGCTCCGGTCGACGAACAACTGTCCATCGTCGGCAAGCGTGATGCGGAAGCGCTCGAGCGGGCGGGGCGCGGGTCCTTCGAAGTTGACGCCGCTCGAATAGAAGCCGCTGCCGTGGCAGGGGCACTTGAACTTGCCTTCGGCCTCGATCCAGTTCGGCGTGCAGCCCAGGTGCGTGCACTTCGCCGAGAGCGCGTAGAAGCCCTCTTCGGTCCGCACGATCCAGACGCGGAACCGTTTCTTCCAGCGCTCGCTCACCTCGCCCACCGTGTATTCGTCGGGAGAGCCGGCCTTGAAGGCCGCCGGCGGGTCGAAGGTCACCCGCGGGAACAGCATGCGAAACGAGGCGCCCGTCATGGCGCCGAGCGATCCCAGGACGGTCCACCAGGTGATGCGCGCGAGCCAGTCGCGCCGAGGCATCCAGAGCGTGCCGGCGCCGGCGTCCGGCCGGGCCGCCCCACCGCCGCCTCCGCGCTCGCGCTCCTCCATAGGTGTCCCCGCGCGACTACGACCGCCGTGGGCCGCCACCGTGCTTCCGGTCCTCGACCACCGCGTGCCACAGCATGGCGGCAAGGCCGGCCATGAGCAGCGACAGCGGAATGGTCACTTCGCTCATCGGCTGGGGGGCCTCGCGTGTTACTTGCGCAGCTCGAAGTTGAGCGTCACGGTCTCTCCTTCGCGCACGCTCACTTCGCGCCGATCTTCCTTCAGCTCTTCTCGCCACGCGGAGACGGTGTAGGTGCCCGATGGCACGTCTTTCAGCGCGTAGGTCCCGTCGCGCCCGACCATCGCGACATACGGCGTCTCGGTCACCACGACGTAGGCCGACATGTCGGCGTGCACGTTGCACAACAGCTCGACGACGCCCGGCCTGTCGAAGACCACGTGCTTGGCGACGCCCTTTGGATACGTGCCCAGATTGAAGCGCTTGGCCGGCGATGGCGAGAACACGTTGTGGCGGACCTCGTCGCTGTTGGGAAACGCCACCTTCGTGCCGACCACGACCGGCAGCACATGTGGCGTGAACGTCAGCTTCACCTGATCCATCACCGCGTCGGGCCCGGGGCCGAAGCTGCGCCCCGCAAGCTTCTCGATGTAGACCACGGCGCCGCTGCAGTCCCGCACGCCGCGGCAGATGACCTTCCCCTGGATCGTGGCCGTCGCGCGCTGCGCTCCGCCTGCCGCGGCGCCCAGCCCGCAGAGCGCCACTATCGTGGTTCGGACGATGCCTCTCATGTTGGTTCCCTGTCGTAGCCGGAGCGGGGCGCTCGCGCCCGTGAACCCCGGCGCGGTTTGAAGACAAGTAATTGTTTAGCGCCTCTCGATGGGCTGACGCTAAACAATTACTAGAACAGGATGTCGAATCGGATGCGCGCCCGGCTGTCGCCGCTCTTCTCGAGAAACGCCTCCCAGTCGGCCACCACCCGCACGTTCGCCCTGATGGCGATCGCGACGGCGGGCACCACCCGCTTGAAGTCCTGACCCGTCTCGCGCAACACCGTGTCGTAGCGGACGATCCCGAGGATCCAGGGCTTGATGACGTAGTTTGCCTCAACGGACGCGGCGGTGAACTCGCTGGCCACACCGGTGGCGGTCATCTTGTCGCGACCGCGCAAGACCACCGTCGAGACATTGAGATCCCGGATGAAGAAGTCCACGTCGCCGCCGAAGCGCCAGAACTCGTCCTCTTTGCGGTCGAAGAGCCCCTTGCCGATGTAGCCGAACGTCCCCACCTTCACCGAGTCGTCGCGCCAGTTGTTCGTCTGCTGCAGCTCTTCGGTCTCCTCCGCGGACCCGGTCACGCCAAAGCCGCCGATCTTGTAGGCCAGCCGGTAGTAGAAGTCTTTGCTCGTGTTGTTGTCGCCGAACGGCCCGTTGCCGTTGACGACCCCGACGGCGTAGTCGACACCGCCCTTTCCCTTCGCGCCGGTCTTCGCGCCCCAGAACTCGAGGCCTGCCTGGCGCTGTCGGAAGTCGAACCCCGCGGTCACGTTCCTGAATTCCGATGCGGTGAAGTCGGACGGCGTCAGCCGCCGGTGGAACCGCGAGAAGGGCACCGCGCGCAGCTCGTAGCGGCCGACGATCAGGTTCGCGAGCGTCGAGCCGCCGATGTGGTCGATCTGCACGAAGGCCCTGGCCAGATCGACGCGGTCGCCGGACGTGATCTCGAGCTCGGCCATGTAGGAGATGTTGTCGCCGGCGGTGCCGGCGGCCAGGATCTCGAACTCGTTGGGAAAGATGAAGTCAACCTTGACCGGCGCGCTCGGGTTCACCACGGCGTCGGAGAAGATCCGGAACGCCACCGGCGCGAGGCCCGGGATCCCCCCCGGCCAGACCGCATCGGGCCACATCCGCTTCCACGCCGGGGCCCCGAGCGACACGTCGGGCGTCTTGACGAACTTCTCGTCGTTAGGCGGGATCCGATAGCCGTTGTTGCGGAAGGCGATCCCGAAGGCGTTGAGCTTGGGGATCAGGACGTGGCACGTGGTGCACGAGGTGTGGTACCGCCGCGCGAACGCGGGAATGGCGTCCGCGCGCTCGGGCATCAGGAGTAGTGCCGCGGTGGCGAGGCAGAGCGCCGCGAGCGAGTGCTTCATCGCTGCTCTCCTTCTGGAGCGAGGTTGGAACCTCGTGTGGAAACGGACGTGGCCGTCGACGATGCCAGTGTGCAACGCCGATGCCTTCACGCGCCGCGCGCGCTGCCAAGGCACGGCGATGGTTCGAACGGCTTGAAGTGGAAAGGGTTAGAGACAACGCGCTCCGGGTGGGATCTGCCGAGAGATGCTGGACGAGCGTCGCGCCGACGTGACCCTGTCACGCCGGCGTGACAGCTCCCCTCCGCACCTTGCGCCAGAAGATCAGACTCCTGTAATACAAACCCGTGAAATCTTGTTTTCCTGACAAGAATTTCGTGAGGGTTTGTATTACTAGATGCGGCGGGCCCGCGGCCCGCCGCCTAGCGCGGATGCGCCTCTCTCTTTTTGGTTGCGGCGCAGCCGCGCTGTGGAACTACGGACGCGTGACTGGGCGAGGCGCATGGGGCGGGCTCTCCGGACGGAACGTCCTCGCATCCAGGCCATGTCGGGCCAGCAGCCGATGGAGCGCCGTCCGCTTGAGCCCGGCCCGGGCGGCGGCGCGAGAGACGTTGCCGGCGCATTCCTCGATCAGCGCTCGCAGGTACGTGACTTCGAACTCGCCGACGGCCCGTTGCTTGGCCGCGCGAAAAGACCCGGCGACGTGCCGCGCGGCGGACGTTTCGGTCAGCTCAGGTGGCAGATCTGCCGGCATCACCTGGTTCGACTCGGTGATCGAAACGGCCCGCTCGATGACGTTGCGCAGCTCCCTGACGTTGCCAGGCCAATCGTATCGCTCGAGCAGCATCAGGGCCGCACTCGATACACCGCGCACCTCTCTGCCGCTGCGAGAGGCGAGCTCGGTCACGAAATGCTGCGCGAGCAGGGGAACGTCGCCGGAGCGCTCGCGCAGCGGCGGGATCGCGACGGGCACGACGTTCAATCGGTAGTACAGGTCTTCACGAAAACGCCCTTCCTTGACCAGTCGGCCCAGCTCCTGATTGGTCGCCGCGATCACGCGTACGTCCACCGTGATCTCGCGCGTGCCGCCGAGCCGGCGCAGCGTGCGTTCCTGCAGCACCCGCAAGAGCCGGACCTGCGCTGACACGGGCAGGTTGCCGATCTCATCGAGAAACAGCGTCCCCCCGTCCGCGTATTCGAGCAGCCCCGGACGCGTCGCCTCTGCGCCGGTGTACGCGCCTCGCTCGGCGCCGAAGAGTTCCGACTCCAACAGCGTCTCGGGCAGCGCCGCGCAATCGAGCGGCACGAAGTGCCGGTGGTGTCGCCGGCTGTTCGCATGGATCGAGCGCGCGACGAGCTCCTTGCCCGTGCCGCTCTCGCCCGCGATCAGGATGTTCGCGTCGGTGTCGGCCACCTTCCGCACCAGGGCGAGCATTTGTTGCATCGGCGGGCTCGTCCCGACGATGCGCCCCAGGTCGAACGTCGCCTCCAGCTGGCGCTTCAGCGCCGCGTTCTCCTCGCGAAGCCGCCGCGCCTCCAGCCCCCGCTCCACCGCCACCTCGAGCTGTTCCATCGTGAACGGTTTGGGGATGTAGTCGAACGCGCCCTCGCGCGTGGCGCGTAGCGCCGTCTCGACGGTCGCGTGGGCGGTGATGACGAGCACCGCGAGATGCGGATCGCGACGGCGCGCCAGCCGCGCCAGCTCCAGTCCGTCCATGCCGGGCATGACGAGATCCGCTATCAACAGATCGAAGGTGGATGCCTCGAGCAGGCGCTCGGCGGCATCCGGCGACGAGGCGGTCTGCACGGCGTGTCCGCGCCGGACCAGGATCCGCCGGCACGTCTCCAACATGTCGACCTCATCGTCGACAACGAGAACGCGCGGGGGAAGCTCAGACATCCGTCGGCTCCCGTCCGGCGGCATCCCGCGGGGGTGTCCCCGGCTCATTCAACTTCGCAGCCATTGCTTCGGACGCGTGCGAGTCCCTGCACACGGTCGCCGGCGGCAGCGTGACCCGGAACTCGGTCCCGGCGCCCGGCACGCTCGTCACATCGATGGTTCCACCGTGATCGCGGACGATGCCATACGCGATCGACAGACCGAGGCCCGTGCCGCTCCCCGGCTTTCTGGTCGTGAAGAACGGATCGAACACGCGATCCACGTGCTCGGAGGGGATGCCAATCCCGGTGTCTTGTACCACGATTTCCACGCCGCCGTCGGCACAGCTCGATGTGGCGAGCGTGATGCGGCCCTCGCCAGGAATCGCGTGAACGGCGTTGGTCAACAGGTTTGTCAAGACCTGCTCGAGGCGGTCGGGATCGCCGCACACGAGGGGCGTCTCTGCGCCAAGCCGGCACTCGAGGACCACCTTTCGCCCCGATGCGAGCGGCCGAACGAGCGCAAGCGCGGACTCGAGCACGGCGTGCACGTCGAACACCTCGCCGCAGAGATGGCTCGGCCGGGTGAAGGTGAGCAGATCCTTGACGGTCTTGGCGATCCGCTGCGCCTGCCGGCGGATGGTCTCCAGGTCGTCCCGGATCTCGGCGAACACCGGGCTCTGCCGGATCACCGACAGGAGATAGTCCGTCCTGGCCACCAGGATGCCGGCGGGATTGTTGATCTCGTGGGCGACGCCGTCGGCCACCGCGCCGATCGATGCCAGCCGTTCGGTCAGCGACAGCCGGCGCCGCGTGCGTTCGAGCTCTTCGTACTGGCGGCGGATGGTGCGGTCCGCGCCCACGACGAGCATGCCCGTCACGAGACTGGCCACGCTGACAAACAGCGTGAAGATAGCAAAGATGAGCTGCATCTGCCACCCGATCCGTTCGTTGATGCGTTCCAGGCTGTGATCCAGCTCCACGCGGCCGATCGATTGCCCAACGGCGAGTATGGGAAGGCTCATCAAGGGGGCGGCGGAGAAGTCGGCGGGACTCACGCGCGGGCGAACGTCTCGCTCGCCAATCCAGAACTGCTGATCGATTTCCCCGTGCTGGTTGATGCTGAGGGCCATCGTCCGGCCGCGCAGCGACACCTGCACGCGGCGCAGATCCGGATAGCGCCCGAACTCTGCCACCAGTTTCCGGATCACGTCGTCGTGCGACAGCACGTCGGTCGGCTGCTCTCCACGGTTCGAGTAGTAGAGCATGTGGCCCCGGACAAACTCGGCGAGATCCTGGGCGTTCATCGCCGAGAACTCGACGAACTGCCGCCGCTCGATCTCCGTGACCGCCAGGATCAAGCTGCTCGCCAGGACGATGAAGGTCAGGTTCAGGCGCACGAGGAACCGCAACGTCGTCTGCCGGCTCTCGCGCTCGAGCGCCAGCGCGAACACGATCAGGCCGGCCAGCGTGGCCACGTGCTCGGATGCCCAGGCGAGCTCGGTCGATTCCGGCCGCCAGACGCTCATCACGGCCACCGCGCGACCGGCCGCGAGCAGGATCAGAGCCGCGGCGAGCCGGATCCCCTGGGCCCGCGCGACGAGCGCCATGCCGACCACCAGTACGACGACTTCTGCGAGGCGACCGGTGGTCAAGGGCACAATGCTCTGGAGGCTTGAGGGGGTATCGCTCGAGTAGCGGGCCACGGCGAACACGACCAACCCCAACGTCGCGGCGCCAAGGACTGCGGCCCATCGTGGCCGGCGCTGCTTGATCAGGTATCCGGCCACCAGGCTACCGGCGCCGAGCACCCTTGCAGCTTCACTCGCAAACAAGAGCCAGGAATACGACAGCTCCATGGACGCCGGAGGGCACACGGCAAGCCGGCAGTACACGGCACGCAAGGCGAACGCCGTCACGAGCAGCGCGAAGCCGACCGAGAGCGCGCTGAGGGCGGCGCGCGATTCCTGTTGCGGTTCACGAAACAGGATCCAGACCAATACAACGAGGGAAAGGCCGCTCAGGACAAGCTCGAAGAGGATCAGGACGAACGTTCCCTGGGGCGAGAAGGAGAGCAGCACGGCTATCTATAATCTATGGCTGAGAGCTAGCCCTACTGAAGGCCTGCGCTACGGCGAATTCCTTACACTGTTCCGCCGCGGCCAGGACAGCATCGCGCTCGAAACGGCGGGGGGTTTTGACGCATCAAGGCTAGAGACTAGCCCGTCCGAGGGATGCCTCGCAAGCGGCGTCCCCGGTCCCAGGAGTCGGCCTCGCCGCGCCGCCTCCTGAAGATGCGGAACTCAACGTCGTGCGGCGCGTGTCCGGTCGGAGAGCGAATGGATTCAATGCGTACTTCTTCCCATTCGTCAGGGAGCGCCACGATGGCATTCGCGGCCTCTGCGAACTGCTGAACGCTCGCTCCACGAAAGCGCCCGCGCAGCACCACGAGCACGTGTTCTCGGTCGACCATGTCATGTCTTCCTACGGGCTACTTGTTCGCGGCCCTCGCCTCGCCCGCAGCCGTGCGGCTGGTGAGCAAGAACGCCGTCAGATCTGCGGGCTCGCCCTGCTCGAATCGCGGCCATGTCAGGCCTCGTGTGCGCAACTCCCGCTCCATCGTCGGCGCGTGGTTCCACATCGCGGCGATGATCGCGATGGGGTCGTCGAGACGCGGGATCGTGCCGAGATCCGGGCCGAGGCGCGCTTCCCCACCAGCCAGCGAATGACACCGGATGCAGCTTTTCTGCGCAAACACCCGCGCGCCCGCTGTCGGGCTCACGGGAAGTTCGACGGAAAGCAGGATCGACGTCGGCTGGGCCGAGGCCGCGGCGCCGAGTGCGACGAGGATCGCGAGGAGCAAGACCGCCACGTTCATTGCGGTCACCTCGGCGGATCCCGCGGCTTACGTGCTGTGCGTCAGAACCGGTACTGCAGCGTCACGGCGACGATGTGCGCCCGATAGCCCGGCTGCCGCGCGCCAAGAAAGATCGAGCGCGGACGAGCTACGCGCCCGCAGCACCGCCACCCAGGCAGCAAGGCGGATACCACAAAGGCTATCTACTGTTCTTCCAGCAGTTAGGCACAGCGCCGTGACGGTAGAGGTCGCGGCTGAACCTGACAGAGTGGCATGGCCAGCTTCCGGCGTGCCGGACGCGGGCCGCAACTCACTGAGCCCAAACGTCCAACGTCCCCTGCCAGTGTGGCAGTCGGTGTGGAAGCGGCTGTCGATGCGGACAATGAAGAAAAGTAACTGTTTAGCGGGTCGGCCGGGGCAGCCCGCTAAACAGTTGCTAGCAAAGGAGTTGCGAGGAGACCTGATTGATCCACTACCTCGATCGTCGGAAAGTGCGCGACCGCAACTCCTTCTCTAGTAATTGTTTAGCGTTAACCATCGAGAGGCGCTAAACAATTACGAAGAAAACCGCTGGGATCTGGCGCGGGCCGGGTGCCTCGCCTGCCAAGTTGACAGGACCGCCGTGGGCATCGGGAATCACGCCCGAAGGGCTAATAGGCGCGTGCCCAGCGGGTTAGACCGCGTGGTATTCGGCTTGCTCAACGACCAGCCGGTGGGTTTCCCGCGCCTCTGCTGGTCTCGTGACGCTGCATCCGGTGCGGTGCTGTCCGGCTGCAGGCGGACGGGGGGAGAGAACTGACGATGAGATCGAGAGAACGAGCGGTCAACTGCTTCTGCAAGTGGATCCTGCCAACTTGCGCGGCCATCGTGCTGGTCGGGCTTCCCGGAAGCACGGCCGCCCAGCACAAATACGTCGGCGTCGCCAAGTGCAGGGTGTGTCACATGAATGCCAAGCTCGGCGGCGACAACTACAACGCCTGGAAGGCAAGCCCCCATGCCCGCGCGTACGAGACGCTGGCGTCTGAGAAGGCGAAGGCGACTGCCAAGGAGCTCAAGATAGCCGACCCGCAGACGAGCGAGCGCTGCGTGAAGTGCCATGTCACCGCCTACGGCGTCGACGCGGCGCTCGTGGGCCCCACTGTCAAGAACGAAGACGGTATCGGCTGCGAACGGTGCCACGGGCCCGGGTCTGACTACCAGTCGCTCGAGGTGATGCGTGACCGGAAGGCCGCGGTGGCAAAGGGGCTCCTGATACCGGACGAGAAGCTGTGCCGCGGATGCCATAACGAGGAGAGCCCGTTCTACAAGCCGTTCGACTACAAGACATTCGTCGAGAAGATCGCGCACCCGAAGTCTGGAGCGAAGCCAACGAAACAGTAGAGCTGGTTTCACAACCGATGTGGGGTCCGCCTTCAGGCGGACCAAGGCCGGCTAAAGCCGGCCTCCACAGGTTGTGAAACATCGGTTGTGAAACCAACTCTAGTCCCCGGGCGCGACTGATGATGAGTGTTCAGAGTTTTCGGGTCGAGATTCCTGACACCGAGTACTACCGGCGGCAGGTGCC
>CAYHRK010000077.1:0-14899 GCA_964358795.1 uncultured Vicinamibacterales bacterium | reverse complement strand
GCCCTGAAGCTCACCAGCGGGCGGTTCTTCACTGAATCCGAGGTCGCCCACCGCCGCAACGTGGTGGTCCTGGGGGATACGCCCCACAAAGCGCTGTTTCCCCAGATCGACCCGATCGGCAAGAGTATCCGCGTCGGATCTCAGCAATTCGAAGTGGTCGGCGTCGTCGGGCCCAGGCCCAGCCCGGGCGGCCTGGGCAGCGGCCAGGACGATTTCCTGGTGATTCCCTACACCACCTTCCAGAAGCAGTTCGGATGGCGCCGATCGGGCCGGATGCGCATCAACGGCACGATGACGGATGCCGGCGCCATGCAGAGCGCGATGATCGCGGTGGTGCCGCGCGAGGACGCCACTCGAGACGATCTGATGAAGGAAGTCGAGGGCATCATGCGCGTCCGCCATGGCCTGAAACTCGACCAGGCGAACGACTTCGATATCATCACCCAGGACGCCGCGTTGAAGATGTGGGATCAGATCAGCGGGGCGACCTTCATCGGCCTGATCGTGATCTCGTCCATCGCGCTGATGGTCGGCGGGATCGGGGTCATGGCGATCATGATGATCTCGGTGACCGAACGGACGCGCGAGATCGGCGTGCGGAAGGCGCTTGGCGCCAGGCGCCGCGAGATCCTCTGGCAGTTCCTGCTGGAAGCCGTGTTTCTGACGTCAGTCGGCGGCGTGCTCGGCATCCTGTTGGGCGCCGGCATCGGCATGACCGTGCACTGGACCACCGGATTCCCCGTATCGCTGCCGTGGTGGAGCTTCGCCCTCGGTTTCGGTTTCTCTGGCGGCGTAGGGGTGTTCTTTGGCCTTGTTCCTGCCATTCGTGCCGCCCGCCTCGATCCGATCGAAGCCCTGCGGTATGAATAGGCACTAGAGCCATTTGAGTCTCGAGTCGCGAATCCCTATCCCCCCTAGCCCCCGGCGCCTAGCCCCTAGTAGAATGGGGGCCTTTGGCGTCGCCGGAGTCATCCTGCAGAAAGAGGGCTACCGTATATGAAGGTCTATGACGCGGCCAGCATCAGAAACATCGTCATTGTGGGTCACAACGGTTCGGGGAAGACGCAGTTGGTGTCGGCGCTACTGTTCGACGCCGGCATGGTGAACCGGCTGGGCAGAGTCGACGAGGGCAACACCGTCACCGACTTCGACGAAGAGGAAATCTCCCGCAAGCACACCCTCTCCGCCAGCCTCGCCTACGCAGAGTGGAACAAGACCAAGATCAATCTGATCGATACGCCGGGCTTCGGCAACTTCTTCAGCGACGCCCGCGCCGGTCTGCGCGTAGCCGACGCGGCGGTCGTGGCGGTCGATGCCGTGTCGGGCCCGGAAGTCCAGACCGAGAAGGCCTGGGAAGAAGCCGACGCGCTGCAACTGCCTCGCCTGATCGTGCTGACCCGCATGGACCGCGAGCGTGCCAGCCTCAGCCGATCGCTCGACGCGCTGCAGGCGCGGTTCGGCCGCGCGGTCGTCCCGATTCAGCTGCCGATCGGCGAGGAGAAGCACTTTACGGGCGTGGTGGATCTGGTCTCGATGAAGGCCTACACGTTTGCCGCCGATGGCTCGGGCAAGATGACCGACACCGCCGTCCCGGCCGATATGGCCAGCGCCGTCACATCGGCGCGCGAAGCGCTGGTGGAACAGGTGGCAGAGGCCGACGACAGCCTGATCGAGAAGTTCTTCGACGCCGGCACGCTGACGCAGGAGGAGCTGGTGCACGGTCTGCAGACCGGTATCCTCTCCGGCAAAGTGGTGCCGCTGATGTGCTCGTCTGGCGTGTCAAACATCGGCATCCAGCCGCTGCTGGACGCGGTGCTGGACTACCTGCCCGCCGCGTCGGTGCGCACCATTGCGGCCACCGACAGGACTGGAGCCGAGACGCAGGTCCAGGTGACCGAACACGGACCGACGGCCGTGTTTGTCTGGAAGACTATTGCCGATCCGTTTGCGGGCCGTATCAGCCTGTTTCGCGTGATGCGCGGCGCCATCAAGTCCGACTCGACCATCTACAACGTGACGAAGGACTCCACCGAGCGGCTCGGCCACCTGTTGCTGCTGCAGGGCAAGACGCAGACCGAGGTTCCCGAAATCAAGGCCGGCGATCTCGGCGCCATCGCGAAGCTCAAGGATACGCAGACCAACCACACGCTGGGCGACAAGGATGGCGTGCGGTTCAAGCCGCTGACGTTTCCCGAAGCGGTGCTCTCCTACGCCATGGAACCGAAGAGCCGGGGTGACGAGGAGAAGATCAGCACCGCGCTTCATCGCATCATCGAGGAAGACCCGACCATCGGCTACAGCCGCGATGCCCAGACTCACGATCTGCTGCTGTCGGGACAGGGCCAGATGCACATCGAGGTCACCGTGGCCAAGATGAAGCGGCGGTTCGGCGTCGAGGTGAATCTGAAGCTGCCGCGCATTCCGTACCGGGAGACCATCACGGCGTCCACGGAGGCGAATGGCCGTCACAAGAAACAGACCGGCGGCCACGGTCAGTTCGGCGACTGCACCATCAAGATGGAGCCCCTGCCGCGCGGGGCCGATTTCGAGTTCGTGGACGACATTTTCGGCGGGTCGATCCCGCATCAATTCCGGCCGGCTGTCGAGAAGGGCATCCAGGAAACCCGCCTGCGCGGCTACCTGGCCGGCTATCCAATGGTCGACTTCCGCGTGACGCTCATCGACGGCAAATTCCACGCGGTGGACTCAAACGAGCTGTCGTTCAAGATGGCCGGACGGCTCGCCTTCAAAGAGGCCATGACGCGCTGTCGGCCGACGATTCTCGAGCCCATCATGAACGTGGAGGTGTACGTGCCGAGCGACTTCGCCGGCGACATCATGGGAGACATCAACGGGCGGCGCGGCCGGGTGGCAGGAATGGAGCAACGGAACAGCATGACGGTGGTGAAGGCCCAGGTCCCGATGTCCGAGATGCTCACCTACGAGCAGACCTTGACGGCCACCACCGGCGGCCGCGGCTCCTACCACATGGAGTACTCCCACTACGACGAGGTGCCGTCCCACCAGCAGGCCAAGATTATCGCGGCCTCAAAGGCCGCCAAAGGCGAGGCCACCGAGGAAGAAGCATAGGCTAGCTGCCCTTGCCGCTGCGGCCGGTCTGGCGCGGCTTCGCCTTGGCCCATGGGGAGCCCTTGGTACGCTCGTGCACGGGCCCTTCGCCTTCGGCGGTGTCCGACTTGCGCCCGCGTACCCGCTCGGCCGCCCGGCGCAGCCGGCCGGCCATGCCCTGGGTGCCGCCCTTGGTCGCGTCCTTGGCCTGCTTGGCCGCTTCGGCCTTCTTCGGGTCGAATTCGCTGCCAATCAGCTCTACCAGCGCGACCTCGGTGGCATCGCCCTTGCGGATCCCCGCCTTGATGATGCGCAGGTAGCCGCCTGGCCGTTCGGCGTAGCGCGGCGCCAGGGCGTCGAACAGTTTCTTCAGCACGTCCTTGTCCTGGATATCGCGGGCCACCAGGCGTCGGGCGTGCAGCGTGCTCGCAACCGTGTTGCCGGCGGCCACGCCGCGCTTGGCGACGGTAATGAGCCGTTCGACGTAGGGCCGTAGCTCCTTGGCACGCGCCACCGTGGTCTCGATGTGCTCGTGCTGCAGCAGCGCCTGCGCCAGATTGCGCAGCATGCTGATGCGGTGCTCGGTGACTCGTCCCAGTTTTCGGTGGGCAACTCGATGACGCATGTTCCGGTTTCCTTACGCTGTCAGTAGTCAGTAGACGTGAGTACCGAACCTACTCCGATGGCGCGCGGGTCCCCTGCTCGACCTTCATGCCAAGTCCCAGCCCCATCGTTTGCAGGATGTCCTTGATCTCGTTGAGTGACTTGCGGCCGAAGTTCTTGGTCTTCAGCATCTCGCCTTCCGTCTTCAGCACCAGTTCGCGGATCGTCCGGATGTTCGCGTTCTTGAGACAGTTGTACGACCGCACGGACAACTCGAGTTCCTCGACGCTCTTGTCGAGGTGCTCGTTGGCGATCGCGGTGCCCGAGGGTAACAACTGCCCATTCTCTAATTGCTCCATCACTTCGTCGAGATTGACGAAGATGTTCAGGTGATCCCGCACGAGTCTGGCCGCCAGCGATACCGCGTCGCGGGGGGTCACGGCTCCGTTGGACCAGACATCCAGGGTCAACTTCTCGTAGTCGGTCGTCTGGCCCAGACGCGCGGCCTCAATCAGGTAGTTCACTTTCTTGACAGGCGAATGCACCGAGTCGATCGGGATCCAGCCAATACCGAGATCCTCGTCGAAGTTGCGGTCGGCCGTCACGTACCCGCGGCCTCGCTTCACCCGCATTTCCATCGTGAGCGACGCGCCAGCGGACACGGTGGCAATATGGGCATCGGGCTCGAGAATCTCGATGTCGGCATCGCCTGCGATATCGCGGGCCTTCACCTCGCCTGCCTTGTCCACCCGCAGGTACAGCGTCTTTGTGTAGTCGACGTGCATCTTCAGGGGGATCTGCTTCAGGTTGAGGATGATGTCGGTCGCATCCTCGACCACACCGGGAATGGGCGAGAACTCGTGGAGTACGCCGTCGATCTTGACGGCCGTGCAGGCTGCGCCTTCGATCGCCGACAGCAGCACGCGCCGCATGGCGTTGCCAATGGTGGTGCCAAATCCCCGCTCGAACGGCTGCGCGTAGAATCGGCCGAACCGGTCGTTCAGGGTGTCACGCTCGAACTCCAGTCGCTTTGGCCGCTGGAAACCCTTCCACAACATCGCTCGCATTCCTTTCTTGGGTCTAACGTCCACCCCGCTCCACGCGCCCGGCCTCCTGAAGGCCGGTTCGCCCGGGGCCGGTGGAACGGGCCTACTTCGAGTAGAGTTCGACGATCAGTTGTTCCTGCACGGGCAGGTTGATCTGGGCGCGGCTCGGCAGCGAGACCACCCGGCCGGACATCTGCTCGGCTTGCAGCGCGAGCCACTCCGGAATACCCCGCCCCTTGACTTCTTCCATCGCGTGCAGCACGAACGCGTTCTTCTGGCTGCGCTCGCGCACGCCCAGCACATCGCCTTCGCTCACGAGGAACGATGGGATGTCCACTTTCCGGCCGTTCACCGCGAAGTGACCGTGCCGCACCAACTGCCGGGCCTGCGACCGTGAGGTCGCGAACCCGAGGCGGTAGGCCACGTTGTCGAGCCGGCATTCCAGCTTCTGCAACAGCAACTCGCCCGTGATCCCCCGCTGGCGCTCGGCCGCTTCGAAGTAGCGGCGAAACTGGTTCTCGAGCACGCCGTAGATGCGCTTGACGCGCTGCTTCTCGCGCAACTGCAGGCCGTAGCCCGCCAGTTTGGCCTTGCGCGCTTTGCCGTGCTGCCCGGGCTGAAAGTTGCGCTTCTCGATGGCGCACTTCTCCGCGTAGCACCGCTCGCCTTTCAAGAACAGTTTCATGCCCTCACGACGGCACAGGCGGCAAACAGGTCCGATGTATCTAGCCATGCGTGTCTTCCGTTCAGCTATGCGTCCGTCGTTCCTACACGCGCCGGCGCTTGGTGGGCCGGCAGCCGTTGTGCGGAATCGGCGTGATGTCGCGGATCAACTTCACTTCGATCCCCACCACACCCAGCGCCCTGACCGCCGACTCACGGCCCGCGCCGGGCCCTTTTACGCGCACTTCGCACGAGCGCATGCCCATGCCCTTGGCCACATTGGCCGCCGCCAGCGCCGCCTGCGTCGCGGCAAACGGCGTGCCTTTGCGCGAGCCCTTGAAACCTACCGCGCCGGAACTCGACCAGGCCACGACGTTGCCTTCCGTGTCGGCAATGGTGATCGAGGTGTTGTTGAAGGAGGCGTGGATGCTGACGATACCGTGGTGCACCACGCGCTTCTCGCCGCGCCGCTTGAAGGTCTTCTTCGGCTTCCCGGCCTCTTTTTTCTTCTCTTCGCCTTCGTTCGCTTCAGTCTTGGCCATGCGCCTACACCGCCTTCTTCCTGGCGACTGCCCCCTTACGCGGACCCTTCCGGGTGCGCGCGTTGGTCCGCGTCCGCTGGCCGCGCAGCGGCAGGCTGCGGCGATGCCGCAGGCCGCGATAGCAGCCGATGTCCATCAGCCGCTTGATGTTCATGGACACCTCCTTGCGGAGGTCGCCTTCAACACCGCCTTGTTCTTCGATGACCCGGCTGATTTTCCGGACGTCATCTTCGGAGAGATCCTTCACCCGGATGTCCGAATTTACCCCGGCGTCCTTCAGGATCCCGGCGGCGCGTGAATGGCCGATCCCGTAGATATAGGTCAGCCCGATTTCGACCCGCTTTGTACGCGGCAGGTCCACACCCGCGATGCGTGCCATGACGTTACCCCTGCCTCTGTTTGTGCTTCGGGTTCGTGCAGATCACCCGCACCACCCCCTGGCGACGGACAATCTTGCACTTGTCACAAATCCGTTTAACCGACGCTCTGACCTTCATATGCCCTGGTCCTTCGCTCCGGGCCGCTCCCGGGCCCTTCGGCCGTTGCCGTGTCCGAGACGATCCGGGCCGCTCCTACTTGTACCGGTACGTGATGCGGCCCCGGCTCAAGTCGTACGGGGACAATTCCACCAGTACCCGGTCGCCTGTCAGAATGCGGATGAAGTTCTTCCGCATCTTGCCAGACACATGTGCCAGTATGGGGTGCTTGTTCTCGAGCTCGACGCGAAACATCGCGTTCGGCAACGACTCGAGCACCGTACCCGTCACTTCAATCGCGTCGTCTTTCGGCACCGGCTGCCATACCCTCTGGTTGACTGCGAGTTCCCGAGTGCGCCGAGGCCATCTGGCGCTCGGCGCCCGGTACCGTCATGATGACCGGTCCGGTTGCCATCACCGCCACGGTGTGTTCGAAGTGGGCCGCACGGCTCCCGTCCTTCGTCACCGCCGTCCATCCATCGGCCAGCACTCTCACTGCCGAGCGGCCCGCCGCCACCATCGGCTCGATGGCCAGCGTCATGCCCTCCGACAGCCGGGGTCCGCGACCGGCCGGTCCGTAGTTCGGCACGTTGGGCTCCTCGTGCAGCGCCAATCCAACCCCGTGGCCGACAAACTCCCGGATCACCGAGAATCCGTGTGCTTCCACGTGCCGCTGGACCGCGTGGCCGATGTCCGACACCCGGCCGCCCACTTTCGCCTGTGCGATGCCGAGGTACAACGCCTCCTCGGTCACCCGGAGCAATTCGGCGTCCCGGCCGCCAATGATGCCAACCGGCACGGTCGTGGCGGCATCGCCATAGAAGCCGTCGAGGACCACGCCCAGGTCGATCGACACGATGTCGCCGTCTCGCAACGCGCGCCGGGCCGGAATGCCGTGGATCACCTCATCGTTGATCGACGTGCACAGCGTCGCAGGAAACCCGCGATACCCCTTGAAGGCCGGCACTGCGCCGGCCTTCCGCACCCGCGCCTCGGCGAATTCGTCCAGGTCGGCGGTGGTCACGCCGGCACGAACCCAACCCCGCAGTTCGCGCAACACGTCGGCCACCAGCACGTTGGCGGCCCGCATCCTTTCGAGCTCGGCCGGCGATTTGCACACAATCATCGGCCCGCTCCGCTCACGGCCTGCGCCAGCTCGGCCGCGACGCCGTCGGGGGCGCCCGTGCCCATCACGCGCCGAAACCCGCGCCGCTCCCGGTAGTGCTCGACAAGCGGCTTGGTATCCCGCTCGTAGATGCGTTGCCGCTCGATCACCACCTCGGCCCCGTCGTCGCCGCGTCGCACCAGCGCGCCGCCGCAGCGGGCGCATCGCGCGTCGGCGGGCGCCGCCGCCTCCGCATTGGCGCCACAGAGTGCGCACACTCGGCGGGCACTCAGGCGCCGTACCAGTTCGTCGAGCGGCACCACCAGCTCCAGCACCGTCAGCGAATCCTGCCCGTCCATCAGCCTGTCGAGCGCCACCGCCTGGTTCAGCGTTCGCGGAAACCCGTCGAGCACAAACCCGGCTGCCGCATCCGGCCGCGAGCATCGTTCGCGAACGACCTCAATCATGACGTCGTCGCCGACCAGCTCGCCACGGGCCATGACCGCCCGCACCAACTGGCCCAGCGTCGTGCCGGCCGCCACCGCGTCACGCAACATGTCGCCGGTCGACACACGCGGCACGCCGAGACTGGCTGCCAGCCGCTCCGCCTGCGTGCCCTTGCCTGCACCCGGCGGCCCGAGCAACACGACGTTCACACCCATGCGGAGCCTCGCCCTGACGCGACTACCCCCGCCGACCGCGTATACGCGTCTTTTTCATGAAGCCGTCGTAATGGCGCATAATCAGCTGCGACTCGATCTGCTGCACGGTGTCCATCGCCACGCCGACGACAATCAGGGTCGAGGTGCCGCCGAAATAGAACTGCACGTTCAAGCCTTCCGTGATGAATCGCGGCAGCACGGCATCCAGTTGTTCGCCGATGAACGGGATCGGGGCCACCTTGAAACCCACGAGCAGGAATTCCGGCAGAATCGCCACGAGCGCCAGGTAGATGGCCCCAGCCAGCGTGATGCGCGTCAGGATCGTGTCGATGTGCTCGGCGGTCCGCTTGCCGGGCCGGATACCCGGAATGAACCCGCCGTACTTCCGCATGTTGTCGGCCACGTCGTCCGGGTTGAAGATGATGGCCGTGTAGAAGTAGGCGAAAAACACGATGCCGACGATGTACAGCAGGTTGTAGAGCGGCATGCCGTAGCTGATCTGCCGAATGACAGAGTCGCCCCAACTGCCAGCCTTGAACATGCCGGCAATCGTCGCGGGAAACGCCAGAATCGACGAGGCGAAAATCACGGGAATGACGCCGCCAGTATTGACCTTCAGCGGGATATGCGTGCTCGATCCGCCGTACATCCGCCGCCCGACCACCCGCTTCGCGTACTGCACGGTAATGCGTCGACTGCCGCGCTCCATGAAGATGATGGCCGCCACCACCGCCACCATGAGCACGATCAGGAACACGATGCGAACCAGCGTGATCTGGCCGGTACTCATCTGACCCAGCGTGCTGAGCACCGCGCGCGGCAACCCGGCCACGATGCCGGCGAAAATCAGCAGCGACATGCCATTGCCGATGCCCCGCTCGGTAATCTGCTCGCCGAGCCACATGACCAGCGTCGACCCGGCCGTCAGCGTCAGCACCGTCAGCAGCTTGAACCCGATGCCGGGCGAATAGACCAGCGGAAGGCCTCCGGCGATTTGCGTCTGGTTCTCGAGGAAGATCGCGATGCCAAGCGACTGGATGACGCTCAGCAGGATCGTTCCGTACCGCGTGTATTGCGTGATCTTGCGCCGGCCGAGATCGCCTTCCTTCGACAACCGCTCGAGATACGGCCAGACGACGGTCAGCAACTGGAGGATGATCGACGCGCTGATGTAGGGCATGATGCCCAGCGCAAAAATGGCCACCTTCGACAGGCTGCCGCCCGAGAACATGTCGTACAGGCCGAACATCGTGTTCTTGGTCTGCTCGGCCAGCAGCGACAGGGCCATCGTGTTCACGCCGGGCGTCGGGATGTGGTTTCCGATCCGGTACACGCCGAGCAGCGCCAGCGTAAACAGCACGCGCTTGCGCAGGTCTGGCACCGAAAAGATGTTCTTGATGCTCTCAACCATACGGTCTCGACTGCCGATGCTCGACTACAGCGTTTCGACCGACCCGCCGGCAGCCGTGATCTTCTCGGCTGCCTTCCCGCTGAACTTGTGCGCCCTGACCGTCAACGCGATGCTGATGTCCCCGCGCGCCAGCACCTTGATGGGTTGCTTGGTGGTGACCAGCCGCCGCTCACGCAGCAGGTCCGGGGTGACCACCGTCCCGGCCTCGAACCGCGCCGCCAGATCGTCGAGGTTCACGACGGCGTACTCGATCCGAAACAGATTATGGAAGCCGCGCTTCGGCAGGCGCCGGTGCAGCGGCATCTGCCCGCCCTCGAAGCCGCGCTTCTTCGCGTAGCCCGAACGCGACTGCGCGCCCTTGCTGCCCCGGCCGGCCGTCTTGCCCAGGCCCGATCCGGGCCCACGTCCCACTCGCTTGCGCGGACGCGACGTGCCCTTCGGTGGTTTCAGATTGCTCAAGTCCATGGCGTCGGTTCCCTCTACTCGACGGTGACCAGATGGCGGACCTTGAAGATCATCCCGCGCATCTCGGGCGTGTCCCGCACCTCGATGGTGTGGCGAATCTTGCGCAGCCCCATGCTGCGGACCACCAACCCCTGCTTGCGGTTGAAGCCGATGGTGCTCTTCACCAACGTCACTTTCAGTGTGTGTTCGGTGCTGCGATCAGCCTTCATCTCTTTGCCTCGTCTTCACGTCCCGGCCAGGCCCTAGGACCCGGAAGGGTCCTTACGCCGTGGCGTTCTCGATGTCCGCCAACTCCCGGCCGCGCAACCGCGCCACCGACACCGGATCTTTCAGCGACATCAGGCCCATAAAGGTGGCGCGCACCACGTTGTGCGGGTTGGCGCTGCCCAGCGACTTGGTCACCACGTTCATGACGCCAGCCGATTCGAGCACGGCCCGCACCGCACCGCCGGCAATGATGCCCGTGCCTTCCGGCGACGGCTTCAGCAACACGCGGCCTGCCCCGAAGCGACCGGTAATGACATGGGGGATCGTCGTGCCGACCAGCGGCACGCGGATCAGCCCCTTCTTGGCGGCTTCGATGCCCTTCTTGATGGCCGACGGCACCTCGCGAGCCTTGCCCACGCCAAAGCCCACCACGCCGTGGCTGTCTCCGACCACCACCAGGGCGCTGAAGCTCAGGTTCTTGCCGCCCTTGACGACCTTGGTGACGCGGTTGATCGACACCACCGTGTCCTTCAGTTCGATCTGGGACGGATCGATTCTCTCTCGCGTTCTGAACATCTAGAACTCCAAGCCTGCCTCGCGGGCGGCGTCGGCCACCGCGCGCACGCGCCCGTGGTAAAGGAACCCGCCTCGATCGAACACGGCGCGCTTGATGCCCTTGGCCTGCAGGCGCTCCGCAATCGTCTGGCCGATCACGATGGCGCCCTTCAGGTTGCCGCCCGTGGCGCCACCCGGCATCGCGGCCTTCAGCCCGGGTTCCGCGCTCGACGCGGCCACCACGGTTCGGCCCGACGCATCGTCGATGGCCTGGACGTAGATGTGGACCCCGCTCCGGAACACCGCCAGGCGCGGCCGCTCGCTCGTGCCGCGGACGCGCGTGCGAATGCGCATCTGGATGCGCTGCCGGCGGTCCTGCTTCGTCTTGATCTTCATACTGCGTCGACCTCTACGCGCCGGTCTTGCCGACCTTCTTCTTGAGCACCTCGCCGGTGTACCGCACGCCCTTCTGCTTGTACGGGTCGGGCTTGCGCATCCGCCGGATGTTTGCGGCCACCTGGCCGACCAGCTGGCGGTCGACGCCGGTGACCGTCACGTGCGTCTGCTTGTCGACCGCAATCTCGATGGTGGCCGGAATGTCGAACACGATCGGATGCGAATACCCGAGCGCGAAGGTCACCTGCCGGCCTTTCAGCTCGGCCCGGTAGCCCACCCCGACAATGTCGAGCTCTCGTTTGAAGCCGTTGACGACACCCTCGACGGCATTGGCCACGAGGCTGCGCGACAGGCCATGGAACTTGCCCAGTTCGGGTCTGTCGCCGTCGGTCTTGGCGTGCAGCTCGGTGCCCACCTGCTCGAAGGAGATCCCGGCCGGGAACTTCTGGTGGAGCTTGCCTTTCGGGCCCTGCACCTCGACCGCGCCGGCGCTGACCTTCACGGTCACGCCCTTCGGGATCGGAATCGGTTTCTTGCCAATACGGGACATGGACGTCTACCTACGCCTTCGCTACCAGACGTTGCACAGCACTTCGCCGCCCACACCGGTCTTGACGGCCTCGCGGCCGGTCATCACCCCGCGCGACGTCGTGAGGATGTTGATGCCGAGCCCGCCCAGCACCGGCGGCACGCTGTCGCGGTTGCAGTACACCCGGCGACCCGGCCGGCTGATGCGCTCGATCCCGCTGATCACGCGCTCGCCGCGGGGTCCGTACTTCAATGAAATCCGCAGCCGTTTGAAGAGGGTCTTGCGAGCACCCTCCGACGGCTCCTCGACCATCTTGAAGCCGGCAATGTAGCCCTCGCTCTGGAGGATTCGCGCGATGTCGGCTTTCAACGTGCTGGCCGGGACGTCCACCCGCGCGTGCCTGGCCTGCACGGCGTTGCGGAGACGCGTGAGCATGTCAGCAATCGGATCGGTCATGGCTTCTCAACTCTGTCGTGCGCTTACCAGCTGCTCTTGATGACCCCAGCCACCTCGCCCCGGAGCGCCCGCTCACGGAAGCAGAGACGGCACAACGCAAACTTGCGCATATACGCCCGCGGGCGTCCGCACAGCCGGCAACGATGCCGGTGCCGGATCGCGTATTTGAGCGATTTAGCTTCTCTGGCGATCTTCGCGGTGGTGGCCATAGCTTCTAACTCGTCCGGAACGGCAGGCCGACCAGCTGCAGCAGCCGCCGGGCCTCCTGGTCGGTTCTAGCGGTCGTGCAGACCGACACGTTCATCCCGCGCGCTTTGTCCACGCGCATGTAGTCGATTTCCTGGAAGTTCAGCTGGTCGCGCAGTCCCAGCGTGTAGTTGCCGCGCCCGTCGAAGCCCTTGGGTGAAATCCCCTTGAAGTCGCGGACGCGGGGCAGCGCGACGGAAATCAGGCGATCGAGAAACTCGAACATGCGATCGCCCCGCAGCGTCACCATCGCGCCAATCGGCATGCCCTGGCGCAGCTTGAACTGCGCGATGGACTTGCGCGCACGTGTGACCACCGGCTTCTGGCCGGCGATGCGCCCAAGCTCGTCCTGGGCCACGTCTACGATCTTGGCGTTCTGCGTGGCCTCGCCGATGCCCATGTTCACCACGACTTTCGTGATCCTGGGCACGGCCATCACGCTCGTGTAGCCGAACTCCTTGGTCAGGGCCGGCACGACGTCCCGAACGTATTTCTCCTTCAACCGGGTCATTTGTCGACCACTCCCTCGCACTTGCGGCAGAACCGGATCTTGCGACCATCGCCGAGTGTCCGGTGGCCGATGCGCGTGCGGGCGCTGCACTCCGGGCACACCAACTGCACGTTGGACGCGTGCAACGGCGCCTCGCGCTTCATGATGCCGCCCTTGATGTTCCGGCTCGGGTTGGGCCGGGTGTGGCGGCTGATGAAGTTCACGCCTTCGATGAGGAGGCGGTTCTTCGCGGGCAGAACCTTCAGCACGCGTCCCCGCTTGCCGCGGTCCTTTCCGGCCGTCACGATGACGGTGTCGTTCCGGCGTATGGGTGTCTGCAACCGTGACATGACGCTAAATCACCTCGGGCGCGAGCGAAATGATCTTCATGAACCGCCGCTCGCGCAACTCGCGCGCCACGGGCCCGAACACGCGGGTCCCGATCGGCTCGCCTTCGTCGTTCACCAGCACCGCCGCATTCCGATCGAACCGGATGTAACTGCCGTCCTTGCGGCGCTGCTCTTTCCGGGTTCGGACAATCACGGCCTTGACGACCTGCCCCTTCTTGACGCTCGACTCCGGCGTCGCTTCCTTGACCGACGCCGTCACGATGTCGCCGAGCCGCGCGTACCGCCCTACCGAGCCGCCGATCGGGTTGATCACCGAGATCTTGCGGGCGCCGGAGTTGTCGGCGACGTCGAGGATCGACCGCATCTGAACCATGGCTTGCTCCTGTGGCTACTGGGCGACCGCGCCCGATTTCCGCCCGACGATGCGGACAATCGTCCAGCGCTTGCGGCGCGACAGCGGCCGGCTTTCCGCGATGGCCACCACGTCGCCCATCCGCGTCTCGTTCTGCTCGTCGTGCGCCATGAATCTGGAGGTCAGCCGCTGGGCCTTCCCATACATGCCGTGGCGCACCTGGCGCTCGACCGTCACGACCCGGCTTTTCGCCATCTTGTCGCTGACGACGATGCCCGTCAGTTCTGTCTTGGCAGCCATACGCTTCCTACTGTTTTTCCCTGAGGACCGTCTCGACCCGTGCCAGCTCGCGCCGCAGCAATCGCACCTTGTGTGGCGTGTCCAGTTGCCCCATGGCCTTCTGGATGCGCAGCCGGAAGATCTGGTCCTGCAGATCCTTCACCTTGCCCTGCAGCTCGCCCGTATTGAGCTCGCGGATCTCGTGGACCTTCATCTCACACCCTCTCCTGGGCGAACCGGGCGGCAAAGCGGGTCTTGATGGGCAGCTTGGCGGCCGCCCGATTCATCGCTTGTCGCGCTTCGACCTCGGTCACGCCTTCCATCTCGAACAGCACCTTGCCGGGCCGCACCACGGCGACCCAGAACTCGGGAGCGCCCTTGCCCTTGCCCATGCGCGTCTCCTGGGGCTTCTTCGTGACGGGCTTGTCCGGAAACACGCGTACCCAGACCTTGCCGCCGCGCTTCACGTACCGGGTCATCGCGATGCGGGCCGCCTCGATCTGCCGGGCCGTCATCCAGCAGCACTCCAGGGCCTTCAGCCCGTATTCGCCAAACGACACGTCAGACCCGCGCCAGGCTTTGCCTCGACGGCGGCCGCGCTGCTGCTTCCGGAACTTGACCTTCTTCGGCATCAACATGGGTTATGCCACCTCGCCCTACGCCGATGCTCGCGGTGCGCGCCGCGGCGTGCGGTATTCCTCTTCGCGGCCCGTGCGCGGCACGAGGCGCTCGCCCTTGTACAACCAGACCTTCACGCCAATCTGACCGTAGGTCGTGCCGGCTTCCGCCTGGCCGTAATCCACATCGGAGCGCAGCGTCTGCAACGGGAGCTGGCCGTGCAGGTACCACTCCGACCGCGCGATCTCGGCGCCGTTGAGCCGACCCGACACGCGCACCTTGATCCCGCGCGCCCCGAAACGGAGCGCCGACTCAACCGCCTTGCGCATCGCGCGGCGGAAGGCCACGCGCTTCTCGAGCTGCATCGCCACCGACTCGG
>CAYHRK010000076.1:0-15208 GCA_964358795.1 uncultured Vicinamibacterales bacterium | reverse complement strand
TGCCGAGTACTCTCATTGAGAGCTGTCCATTCCAACGCGACCTGACCCCGCTTTCTTGGGCCGCCGTAGCCGACGGCGAAGGCGCCCGCGGGGGTGACAGACAGGACGATGGGGCGATCAAGGCGGCCGTATGCCACGGCTTGTGTCGTCCGGCTACTCCGCGCGGTCGCCGACGGCGGCGCGCAGCGATTCGGCGTAGGGCGGCCGGCAGACGCCACGCTCGGTGATGATGGCCGTGACGTAGGCGTTCGGGGTGATGTCGAACGCCGGGTTGCGCACCTTGGCCAGCTCGGGTGTCAGCCTCGTCGTCCCGACGTGCGTCACCTCGCGGGCGGGCCGTTCCTCGATCGGAATCCCCGACCCCTCCGGCGTACCGAGATCGACGGTCGAGATGGGCGCCGCCACGTAGAACGGAATGCCGTGTTCTCTGGCCAGCACGGCGACGACGTAGGTGCCAATCTTGTTGGCCACGTCGCCATTGGCCGCGATACGATCCGCCCCGACGACCACGAGATCAACCAGGCCCTGACGCATCATCGCGCCCGACATGCTGTCGGTGATCACCGTAGTGTCGATCCCATCGAGTACCAGTTCCCACGCCGTGAGCCGTGCACCCTGCAGGAACGGCCGTGTCTCGTCGGCCAGCACGCTGACCTGCTTGCCCTGTTCGATGGCTCCACGAATCACGCCGAGTGCCGTCCCGTAGCCGGCCGTTGCCAGTGCGCCCGCGTTGCAGTGGGTCAGGATGCGTGCGCCGTCTGGCACCAGCGCGCCGCCGTACGCCCCCATGGTGCGGCAGTTCTGCACGTCCTCGTCGTGAATCGCGCGGGCATCGGCCTCGAGCCTGGCCTTGATGTCGTCCACCGACGCGCCGCTGTGTGCCGCAGTGGCAAACGTGCGCTTCAGACGATCGATGGCCCAGAACAGATTGACAGCGGTCGGGCGCGTCGAAGCCATCAGGTCGCAGGTGTGCTGGAACTCGGTGGCAAAGCGCTTCGTCCCCGTCGCGGTGCTCTTGCGCATGCCGAGGGCGATGCCCATCGCCGCCGCCACGCCGATGGCCGGCGCCCCGCGGATGACCATCGTCTTGATGGCCCTGGCCACGTCGTGTGCGGTGCGGCAGCGTACCCAGCGTTCGGTGCCGGGCAGTCGCCGCTGGTCGATCATCACAATGGTGTCGTCTTGCCAGTCGATCGTCGGCAGCATGGTGGTTCGATGATACTACCCGAGCAGGCGGGCATCGAAAGGCAGCGGCAGCAGGTCCTTCATCTGATGCCGCCCTTTTTCGTCGGTCAGGTTGGCCAGCACCACCTCGATGTCGCCGCAGAATTCCCAGAGAATCTGCCGGCATGGGCCGCACGGGGGTGTCGGATCCTGCGTGTCAGCCACGACGGCGACCCGACGGAATTCGCGGTACCCTTCCGAGACGGCCTTGAGCACCGCCACCCGTTCGGCGCACACCGTGAGGCCATAGGTGGAGTTCTCGACGTTGCACCCGGTGATGATGGTGCCATCGGCGGCTTCAAGCGCGGCCCCGACCTTAAACGACGAGTACGGAGCAAACGCCCGCAAGCGGGCGGCGCGCGCGGCCTCGATCAACGCGGCACAATCCACGGCCATCTGACGTCCCATCGCTTAGTCGAAGCCCCCGACAATACCCTCGAGCAACGCGATGAAGGAGCCGCGCACCCGCTGGGCCGTCTCCATCACCTCGGCATGGTCCAGGACCTTCGGCAGCACGCCGGCAGCCATGTTGGTGATGCACGAGATGCCCAGCACCTCGACGCCCATGTGACGCGCCACGATGGCCTCCGGCACGGTGGACATGCCCACCGCGTCGGCGCCAATCGCGCGAAGGTACCGGATTTCGGCCGGCGTTTCGTAGCTCGGGCCGTGCAGCCCCGCGTAGACGCCGTGCGCCAGGTCGAGTCCGATGGCGTCCGCCGCGCGGTGGGCCAGCGCGCGCAGCCGCTTCGAGTACACCTCGGTCATGTCGGGAAACCTGGCGCCAAACCGATCGTCGTTGGGACCCACCAATGGATTGCTGCCCATCAGGTTGAGGTGATCGTCGATCACCATCAACGCGCCCTGCGAGAACGACGTGTTGATGCCGCCGGCCGCGTTGGTCAGGATGATCGCCTTCACGCCGAGCGTGGCGATCGCGCGGATGGCGAACACCACGGTGGACAAGGGATGGCCTTCGTAGAAGTGGGCCCGGCCCGACAGGACCGCCACGCGCCGCCCTTGCACGATGCCCATCACCAGCTGTCCGGCGTGTCCGACGACGGTCGATTGCGGCCATCCCGGAATCGCGTCATAGGGCAGCGCCACCGCGTCTGCCACCCGCGCGGCGAACTCGCCCAATCCAGAGCCCAGCACGATGGCGATCTGCGGCGGCGCGCTGATGCGCTCGCGCACGAAATCAGCCGCGTGCCGTACGCGCGTGTAGTCGTCTGTCACAGCAGGAACCCCGCAATGGTGGCCGTCATGAAATTGGCCAGCGTCCCGGCCAGCATCGCCCGCAACCCGAGGCGCGCCAGGTCGTGCCGCCGGCTCGGGGCCAGCGCGCCGATTCCGCCAATCTGAATCCCAATGGAGCTGAAGTTCGCGAAGCCGCAGAGGGCGAACGTCGCGATGGTGAACGACTTCGGATCCAGGACGGCCTTCATCGGTCCCAGCTGGGAGTAGGCCACGAATTCGTTGAGCACCATGCGCGTGCCCAGGAGGTTGCCGATGACTTGCGAGTCCTTCCACGGGACGCCCATCGCCCACGCCACCGGCGAAAACGCCCAGCCGAGGATCTGCTGCAGGCTCAGCTGCGCCAGTTGGGTCGCGCCCAGGTAGGTGGCTGCAAACGACCCGACCACCCCGAGCAGCGCGTTGACCAGCGCGACCAGCGCGAGAAACGAGATCAGCATGGCGGCCACGTTCATCGCCAGGTGCAAACCCTCACCGGTGCCACGGCCCGCCGCGTCGATGACGTTCACGTCGGTCCGCTCCACCTCGAGCTTCACGGTGCCCATCGTCTCGGGCTGCTCGGTTTCAGGCACGAACATCTTGGCCATCATCAACGTGCCCGGCGCCGTCATGATAACGGCCGTCAGCAGGTGCTTGGCTTCGATGCCGAACAGAATGTAGGCGGCCATGATGCCGCCCGAGATGTGCGCCATACCCGATGTCATCACGGTCATCAACTCGGATTGGGTCATCTTCGGCAGAAACGGCCGGATGGTCAGCGGCGCCTCGGTCTGGCCCATGAAGATGCTGGCCGCCACGTTCAGCGTTTCGGCGCCGCTTGCCTTCATCACCTTGCGTATGCCCCAGGCGAAGCCTCGCACGAACAGTTGCATCACGCCGTAGTAGTAGAGGATCGCGAACAGCGCCGCGATGAAGATGATCGTGGGCAGCACCTGAAACGCGAAGATCATCGCGTAGCGCGCCCCCTCTTCGCCCAGAGCCGCGTTCATGATGCGCGGCCAGGCTTGCCGGTCGCCCAGCGGCCCGAAGACGAACGACGCGCCCACATTGGCGAAGCTCAACAGGCGGGTAATCAGATCGCCCAGGTACTGGAACGACCGCTGCCCCCACTCGTTTTTCAGCACGACCAGGGCAAAGACGATTTGCAGGCTCAGGCCCCACACCACCGTCTTCAGGTCAATAGCCCGGCGATTGGTAGACAGCGTGTAGGCAATGCCCAGAATGACCACCGCGCCGGCGACCGGCTGCGCCTGAGGCACACCGCCGAATCCCGCCAGCAGCACGGCCACGAGAGCGACGGCGGCGCCGCCCGCGATAATCCAGAGTTCGGTAGACGACAGGCGCCAGCCGCTGCCGCCGGTGTTCGTCACAGGTGTCGATGCCATTCGGGCTCCCCGGGTTGACGTCAAGTCACTTCACCCACCACAAGCGGCTGGGGTGCCGGCGGCGCCCCGCCCAGTTCAACGGCCTGGCCCGCCAGGTCCATCGCGTCGCGTAGCCCGAGTCCGTCTCGATGGTAGATCTCGAGCATCGGTTCGCCGGTCCGCACCAGTGCGCCCAGCGACGCCAGCACACGAATGCCGACGCCGTGGTCGATCCGGTCTTCGGCGGTCGCACGGCCGGCACCAAGCGCGGCGGCCGCCCGGCCCACCAGCATGGCGTCCAGGCCGGTCACATACCCTGCCCGCGGGGCCCGCACGGTATCCCGGCCAGGGGCCAGGGCTAGACGTGTGGGGTCGTCGACCACCGACACGTCGCCGCCCTGGCGCGCCACCATCCGACGGAACCGCGCCAGGCCTTCGCCCGACGTCAGGGCGTTCCGTACCACCGATTCGGCGTCGGCGGCGGTCGAGGCCCTACCGGCTAGCAAGACCATGCGAGTCGCCAGCCTTACCGACAATTCCGTCAGGTCGGCCGGCCCATGCCCTCGAAGCGTCTCGATGGACTCCACCACTTCCAGGGCGTTGCCGACAGCCCGGCCAAGCGGCGCGTCCATGCGCGTCAGCAGGGCTTCGGTTCGCACGCCAGCCAACTGGCCGGCCTTCACCATAGTGCGTGCAAGTTCTTCGGCGTCCTTCGCGGTTTTCATGAAGGCGCCCCGGCCCACCTTGACGTCGAGGACCAGCCCGTCGATGCCCTCCGCAAGCTTCTTGCTCATGATCGACGCCGTGATGAGCGGAATGCTCTCGACTGTCGCTGTCACGTCGCGTAATCGGTACAGCCGGCGATCGGCCGGGGCAATGTCGCGGGTCTGGCCGACAATCAGGCAGCCGACATCGGCCAATCCGGCCAAGATGTCCTGCGCCGTCAAGTCAACCCGGAATCCGGGAATGGCCTCCAGCTTGTCCAGCGTGCCCCCTGTATGGCCGAGCCCCCGGCCGGACATCATGGGCACGATCACGCCGCAGGCGGCCGCCAGCGGCGCCAGCACCAGCGAGGTTTTGTCGCCTACTCCTCCGGTGCTGTGCTTGTCGACTTTCAGCCCCGGCAGGCTCCCGAGATCCAAACGGGCACCCGAATGCGCCATGGCCGTCGTCAGCCAGGCCGTCTCCTGGTCATTCATCCCTCGCAAGACGATGGCCATCAGCAGGGCCGAGATCTGATAGTCGGGCCATGACCCGTCGGTGGCTCCGCCCACAAATACGTCAATCTCCTCTTGAGTCAGAGGCTTGGCGTCCCGTTTCTGGCGGATGATGTCGACGGCACCCATGGAAGTCAGCAGTATAGCCAAAGTTCTGGCGCAAATGACCGATATTCCCTAATAGCCGCCTTTCGGTGAGCGGCCCAGGCTATGTCTGTGTCCCAATCGCCGTCACCAGTCGTTCCCGTGAACCTCGCCCGCGACGTCGTGGCGCTTGCTCGTACGCTGGTCGCCGCCACTCGGACACGACAGCTGTATTCACCCGATCACCCCGCTGCGGCTATGGCCGTGGACCGTCTGCATGCGGCCGTCGCCGCCCTGCTCCCCTACCCGGAGTTGGTGCTGGGCATCTCGCCAACCACGCTGCTCGTCAACGGCGAGCCGCTGCCAGCCGACCCGCGGGTGCGCGAAGCGGCGGCGTTGCTTCACGATCGCGATGTGCTCCGATTGCGATTCCCGGTGACCGCCTCCCCGGCCGAGGTGTCGGACTTCCTGCAGTTGTTGACCTTCGATACCGACGTCGTGCGCAAGCGGGGCGGACCGGCCAAGATGTGGGAGGATTTCGGTCACCGATCGATCGACGTCCATCAAATCGACTACGACGCGCTGCTGGGCGATGACAACACCGACGCCGGCGATGGCGGACCTGCCGGGCGCGCAAGCGTGCCTGGATCGAGCGGCAGCAAGGCCGGCAGTGATGGCCGCCCTCTGCCAGGCCGCGACGACGCGGTGTGGCGTGCGCTGGTGAAATCCATGGCGACCCGCCGCCCCACCACAACCGGGGCCGCCATCCAGCAACGGCTGCTCCAGATTGCCGGGTCGGCCGACGCGATCCATGCCCTGGCAGCGCAAGCCATGCTCCAGCAGCCGCCCGCCCATGGCTCGGCGATGCTGGCCGCCCAGGCCGCCGCGGTGTTGACGACTTTTCAGCGCCTGCTCAGTGCGGTCGAGGCCCAAGCGCCGGGCAAGGTGGCCGAGACGCTGCGCAACCTGGCAGCCGCCGCTTCGAGGCTTGATCCCTCTGTGGTGCTGGACGCGATGGCCGAATCCGCGGAATCCGGCTTTGGCAGCAGTGTGGCCGGCGCCCTCAGCACGCTGTTCGACGATGACCAGATCGCGAGAATGCTGGCGCACTCGCTAGCCGCCGAAGGCCGCTCGTCGAGCCGGATGGCGGCCGCGCTGAGCACCATGGCACCGGATGCGTCTCGGCAGCAGCGTGTGCTGCGGCTCGCACGCAACTTGTCGACGCAGGGAGACCCTGAGAAATCCTCGGAATTCCACTCCGCCTGGCACTCGCTCGAGCAGATGTTGAGCGGCCCAGGCGATGCGCTGTATACGTCGGCGGAGTACTCGAGCAGCCTCGCTGAAGCCGAAGCGCGATCGCACCAATTGCGCATGCAGCCCACACCTCAGTTGGACGGGTGGGTCCATTCGGTGTCGGCCGAGTCGGTCAAGACCCTGTCGGTGACCCTGCTGCTCGACTTGTTCTCGCTTGAAGAGAGCGCGGAAGCGGCAGCCGAGGTGGCCAACGATCTGGCGGCTCTGGCCGAGGACCTGTTGATGTCGGCCGACTACCGCGAAGCTGAACGTGTGGTGCAGGCGCTGACGGATGTGGCGTCCTGGTCGGATCCGCGTCGGGCACTGGCCTCCCGGATTGCCGTCGATACCATCGCACGCTCCACTGCAATGCGCGACATGGGTGGCGCCGTCGCCGATTTCGAGGAAGGGCAGTACGAGTGGTTCTGTCGCTTCTGTGCCCTCTTGGGACCGGTGGCACTCGAGTCGCTCGTGACGGGCCTGGCGGCTGCGCCAGATGGCGTGACGCGAGAACGGATCGAGTCCGTCGTCGCCCGCTTCGGCGAAGACGCCGTGTCGTCGATGGCGCCTCTGCTTGCGCACGCCAATTGGATGGTCTCACGGGCGGCGATCCAGATGGTCGGGCGCCTCGGCGGCCCGCAGGCAGTCACGGCGTTGCTGCCTCTGGTGAGGGACCCCGATCCGCGCAAAGTACGGGAGGCCGTGGCCACACTGGTGAAACTGGATGATCCGACCGCCTCGCGCGCCATTGCCGTCATGCTGAAAGCGGGCAGCGCCGAATCCAGGGGCATCGTGATCGATGCGCTGGCGGCCAGCCGCGCGCGCCGGGCCAACCTGTTGTTGACCGCAGCGCTGCAGGACATCGTTCCGCTTGGCCGGGACCACGGCCTGACGCTTCGGCTGCTGACGGCGTTGAGATTCGTGGGCGACGACCAGTCGGTGCCGGCGATCGCGAAGGTGATCAGGGTCTGGAGCTGGCTGTACTGGGTGCAAGCCGGCCATGTGAAGCGGGCCGGCGTCGGCCTGTTGGCGTCGATGCCGTCGCGAGCTGCCGCCGCTGCGCTCGATGAGGCGGCGCGAACCGGGGACCTCCGATTGAGAAGTTATGCGCGCGCCGGGCGGCGTGGAGACCGGTGATCATGGACGATACACGTCAAGCCGAAGATCTGGTGAAGCGCCTGGCGGCCGCCATTCGCGCGCGGGCCCTCTACGCGGCCACCCATCCGATCGTCAATCGCACGGTCGATTCTCTGTCGGGCGCGTTCGACGTCCAGTTCCGTCAGGTGACATCGCTGTCGATGGGCTTTCTCGGCGACGATGTCATCGTGGGCCGTACGCGGCTGAAGAATTCGGCTGCCCTGTCCGGCCTCGTCCGGCAGTTCCGTGACCAACAGGTCGAAAAGATCACCTTCTCGCGCGAGATGGGCAAAGAAAGCCTGCGCAATTTCGTGAGTGTGGTCGCCGAGCGCGACACCCGCCCCTTGCCCGAACGGCTGGCCGCCGCCGGAATCAGGGGTGTGGGCGTGGGGGTGATCGCCACAGACGAACCCGAGCCCGCAGACATCGGCGTGATGGCGGCCAAACAAGTCTACAACGTGGCCGTGAACGCGGCACAGGCGCTGTGGGGCTCGGCCGAGGCAGGCGAGGAACCCGATCCGAAGGCGGCCCGCGAGATTATCGACACGCTGGCGAAAGCCGTCGGGCAGGATCGCACGTCGATGATCGCGCTGACCTCGCTGAAGGGTCACGACGCATATACGTTCACGCACATGGTGAACGTGTCACTGCTGACCATGGCGCAGGCGCGCGCGCTGGGCATCTCGGGGCCGATGCTGCGCGAATTCGGACTGGCGGGCCTGATGCACGATGTCGGCAAGGTGAAGACGCCGAAAGAGGTGCTGACCAAGCCCGATCGGCTCACCAACGAGGAAATGACCATCATGAAGCGCCACGTCATCGATGGCGCCCAGATCCTGCGCCGCACGCCCGAGATGCCGGCCCTCGCCTCGGTCGTGGCGTTCGAACATCACCTGAAGCAGGATCTGTCCGGGTACCCCGAGCACATCGGCACGCGCGAGCTGAATCTGTGCACCATGCTCGTGTCGATCTCCGACGTGTTCGACGCGCTTCGCACCAAGCGGGTGTACCGCGACGGATTGCCGGCAGATCGTGTGCGCGCCATGCTGGCCGAACAGTCCGGCACGGCGTTCCAGCCGACGCTGCTGCGGCGGTTCATCTCGCTGATGGGCCTGTTTCCCGTCGGCACGCTGGTTCGCCTGAAAGCCGGCCATGTGGCGGTCGTCACCGCCGAGCACGCCTCCGATCCGTTCCGACCCCAGGTCAAGGTGGTGCTCGATCCGCGTGGAGCCCGCGTCGAGCATCCGTGGCTGGTCAACACGGTCGACCGCGGTGCCGACGGGCAGTATCCTTATGCCGTACTGGAAGCCGTGAACGGCTCGGATTACGGTCTCGATCCACTGGCTCTGATGGTGTCATGATGCAGGCCACCGACACCCCACCCGTCACCGCTGAGGTGCTGCCGGCTGATGCCGCCGCGCAGGTGACGGCCTTTGCGCGAACGGCCAAGGCCGCGGCGCGAGCCGTGTCGCTGTACCCTGCCGAACATCCAGCCGTGTCGCAGACGCTGACCTCGCTGGCGTCGGTCGCCGGGGACGTCACCTCTGGCGCCGCCCTGCGCCTGATGGTGCTGCCCGACACGCTGACCATTGACGGCCGCCGGCTGTCGAAACCCGACAAGGCGGTTACGGAACTGGCGGCGTTGCTGCACGCCCACCAGATCGGAGAGATGCGCGTCGAGCCGCTCACCGACGGTGAACTCTGGCGCCGTTTCCTGGCCCTGCTGGCGGTGGCCCCCGAGCAGCTCAGGCTGCGCGGCGGCCTGGCCAAGCTCTGGGCGTCAGAAGGCCAGACCCGGATCGAAGTGCGACGGATCGACTACAACGAACTGTTGCGGGTCCGCATTCGCGGTGAACGGGCGACCTGGCAGGCCATCGTCGCCAACTGCCTCGAGGGAGACGCCGACGGGATCGATGAGGGTATCGCCGACGTGATCCTGTCGTTCATCGAGAGGCCGGAGCGTGCCGACGAACTGGTGAAGGCGATCGAGGAGCGCGGTCTTCCGGGCGAGGGCCGCGGTCCATTGGTCTTGGCGGGCCTGATGCAGGCCGTCGCCCAGTTCGTGGAACAGTCGCAGCCGGAGCAGCTCGAAGACGTGCTTGGCGCCGAGGCCGAGGCGACGGCGCGGCTGCCGGTGGCGACGCTGGGTCCGATGATGGTGGCGCGAAGGTCGGGCATGCGGCCTGCGCTGGCTGAGTTCCTGACGGATCTCGTCAAGCGGGTCAAGGATTCCACGATTGCCAACGTGGTCGCCACCGAGGTTCGCCAAGGCCGCGGCACGTCGGTACAGCTGGCCGAGGCCTTCTGCGGCCTGGCGCCCGATCCGGACCGACGAACGGCCATCCTCGCCATGGCGCGCAAGGCGGTCGAACAGCCTGGGGCGACCAGCGAAACGGCTACCGAATCGGACTGGCGGCAATCGGAAGAGATGGTGCTGGCCTACTCGCACAAACGGTTTGTGTCCGATGCGTACAATGCCGATCTGCAGAACCTGACGGATCGGGCGGTAGATCTCGACCACGACCTCACCGATCCTCCCGACCGCCTGGCCGCTTGGACGCAGTCGATCGATGACGCGCGTGTCCGGCTGCTCGATGCCCAGGTGCTCGTCGATCTGATGACGCTGCAGGACGACATCCGCCGGTGGCGGGAGCTGAGCGACCTGGCGATCGCGCGCATCGCCACGCTGGTGGTGGTCGGCGACTTCCCGGCGGCCACGTACCTGGTGGAGTCATTCCGGGAGCAGTCACGGCATCACAAGGATCCAGGCGTGCGCACGGCGGCGAGCCAGGCCCTCGAGCACACCTTGAACACCGCCGTGATGCGCCATGTGGCGTCCCACCTGGACACCAACGATCCAGGCACGGTGACCGCTGCGGGGCAGTTCTGCCGCGCCCTCGGCACGGTGGTGGTGGGCCCGCTGGCAGAGGTGTTGTCGCGCGAAGAACGAACCCGCTCGCGCCAGCACCTGATCGACATCCTGATCGAGCTCGGCGCGGCTGGCAGTCAAGCCGTGGAGCGGCTGAAGCTGTCGGCCAACGCCGCGGTGCGGCGCACGGCGGTCCTGCTGCTGCGCGAGTTTGGCGGCCAGGATGCGCTGCCCGACCTCGAGGCCCTGCTGACCGACGCCGAGTCGCACGTGCAGCGTGATGCCACGCGCGCGATTCTGGCGCTCGGCACCGATGCGGCGTATCACACATTGATCCAGGCGTTGGTCAAGGGGACCGAGACCTCGCGCTTTGCGATCACCGGCATGCTGTGGGCGTTGCCGAACGAAGACGTGGTGCCGCTGATGGCCCATTTCCTGCGTCATGCGCCCCGACGGGGATCGCTGTGGACACTGCACGATCGCGCCATCCAGCGGCTGGGTTCAGCCGGCGGCCACCAGGCCATCGAGGCGTTGATCGCCGCCGTGTTGCGCCGCAGCGCCTGGGCGCCGTTCAAGACTCCGGCGGTGCAACTGGCCGCCGTGGATGCGCTGGCACGCATTGGCAGCCCCGAAGCCGTCACCGCGCTTCGCGGCCTGGCCGCCGACGGACCCAGACACGTGCGTAGTGCCGCCCGCCGGCAGCTGCACTCGGTGGCGTCACCGGTACCAACCAACGGAGGTACGCCGTGAACGAAGACGCCAGGCGCGTGCACGCCGCCGAGGACTTCCTGCGCCGGTTCGCAGGCGGACTGAAGGCGCTACAGCTCTACTCGTCGGACCACCCGATTGTGGCCCGGTCGATGGACCAGTTCATCGACTCGCTCGAGCGTCTGCACGTGGACACGCCGTCGGTCATCATCGGACTGGTCGAGGGTCAGGTCGTGGTCGACGGCCTGCCCGTCTTGAGTGGTCCGGGTGTCGGCGAGACCATCGAGCGTTTCCGATCGGTTGGCATCGAGCGGATCGCCTTCGACCGCGGCGTCACGCGCGACGATCTGATCGCCTTCGTCCTGGGCTTGTCCAACCTGCGTGGCCGGCGGGATGATGATGGCGACAGCCCCGCCGCCATCGATGGGGGTGCCCATATCCAGGTCGGGCGGCTGCGTGTCCAGAAGCGTCTCGGTTCGGCGCGCGTCGACGCCAGGGCCATGCAGCCGATCTACCGGGACGCCGTCTCAAAGGCGGAACAGCTGTGGGAACAGACCAAGGCCGACGGTGTGTTCGACCCGACCGCGGCGATGGCGATGGTGGACGATCTGGCCACCGGCGTTGGGCAGAACCGCCGGGCCATGATGGCGCTGACCGCCTTGTGCCGGTACGACAACTACACGTTTACGCACATGGTGAACGTGAGCGTGCTGACCATGGCGCAATCCCGAAGCCTCGGCATTGACGGGACGCAACTGCGGCAGATCGGTCTGGCCGGCCTGATGCACGACATCGGCAAGATCAAGACCCCGGTCGAGATTCTCACGAAGCCGGATAAGCTGACCGCCGAGGAATTCGCCATCATGATGCGTCACCCGGTGGACGGCGCGGAGATTCTCCGGCGTCAGCTCGAGCTTCCACCGCTGGCGGCCGTGGTGGCCTTCGAGCATCACTTGCGCATCGACGGCACCGGCTACCCCGCCGGTGTGCCCCGCCAGAGCCTGAACCTGGCCACCCAGTTGTGCAGCATCGCGGACGTGTACGACGCGATGCGATCGCAGCGCCGGTACCAGCAGTCGTTTCCGAGCGAGCGCATCCTGACGGTGCTCCAGCAGGCCGATGGGAAGCGTTTCGATCAGCACCTGGTGCGGCGATTCAGTCAGCTGATGGGCATCTACCCTCCTGGCAACCTGGTGCGGCTCGACTCCGGCGCGCTGGCCGTGGTGCTGCGCACCCATGCCCCCGATCCGGCCCGGCCTGCCGTGCGGATCGTGGCCGGTCCGGACGGACGCCTGCTCGAGCGCCCCATCGATCTGGCCCTCTGGATGGACGACAGTCCCGCCGGCCCGCCGCCGCGCATTGTCACGCCGGTCGATCCGGAAGGCACGGGCATCGATCCACTCGCGTTCCTCGACGAAGCCGCCGCCTGACAGCCAAGCGCGCTCCTTGACACTGCTCCGCGTGTCGCCTAGTCTCATGCTTATCTGCCATTTGGAGGACATATGGGTCTGGTTGCGCGGTCAAGCCGGTTGGTCGTAGGGCTGCTGTTGCTGTGCCTGGCGCTGCCGGCCCGGCCAGCCGCCCAGAGCGGGGGCCTGCGAACCGTGTCGGTGTCGTCGCCCAACGAGTTGCGCGACTGGGACACGCAGGTCACCAGAATGGTGCGCGACGGCGATCTTCGCGTGCGCAGCGTCGAGGTGGACGCGCGAATTGAAGGACGGTCGCACGAACGGCTCGACCAGTACTACAAGGGTGTGCGGATCTTCGGGGGCCAGATGGTGCGGCAGCTGGACCAGGGACAGACCGTGTCCGTCTTCGGCGCGCTCTACGCCGGCATGAACCTCGACACCGAACCGGCGCTCAACACCGCAGACGCGGTCGGCATCGTGGACCAGTTGACCGGGGTCACGCTTGGTCGGGCCAGACAGCCGGAACTGATGGTGGTGCCCCGAGACGAGGGCGGCTACGTCCTGGCGTACCGGGCGCGCGTGATGACGGGAACCGACATCATCGTGTACTTCATCGATGCCCGCACCGGTGCCATCGCCCTTCAGTACAGCGACCTCGAAACAGCCGTCGGCACGGGCAAGGGGGTGCACGACGACACGAAGAAACTGAGCACCACCGAGCGAAGCGGCGGATTCAGAGCGCTGGATTCGATGCGACCCGCGTCGATCTACACCTACGACATGAAGGGCAACCTGAACCGGGTCATCAGCTACCTGAACGGCCAGATTCTGCTGGGGGACGCCGACATCGGCTCGGATGCCGACAACACGTGGACCGATCCGGCCACCGTGGACGCGCACGCGTATGGCGGATGGACCTACGACTACTACTACAAACGGTTCAACCGGCAGGGTCTGAACGGCAAGAACATGACCGAGTCCGCCGTGGTGCACCCCGTGCGGCGCGAAGACGCGGGGACCGCGTCGAAGTCGGTCTTCAACCTGTTCTACTTGAATGCGTTCTACGCCGGCGACGGCATCATGGTGTACGGCGAGGGTCTGCCGACCACCATGACGGCCGGCGGCTATCGGTGGAACTACTTCTCCGGGGCGCTCGATGTGGTGGCGCACGAACTGACGCACGGCGTGACGGACTACACGTCGGGTTTGATCTACCGCAACGAATCCGGCGCGTTGAACGAAGCGTTTTCCGACATCATGGGCACCAGCGTGGAGTTCTACTTTCAGCAGGTCGGCACCGGCTACATGAAGGCCGATTACCTGATGGGTGAGGATCTCACGAACCCCATGGCGGGGTTCCGCTCGATGGCCAACCCGGCCGCCTACGCCGATCCCGACCACTATTCGCGGCGCTACACCGGAACGTCTGACAACGGCGGGGTGCACAGCAACTCCGGGATTGCCAATCATGCGTTCTACCTCGCGATCGAGGGCGGCACCAACCGCACATCCGGCCTGTCGGTGCAGGGGGTGGGCAGCGCCAACCGGGAGCGCATCGAACAGATCTTCTATCGGGCGTTCACGCAGCTGTTGCCTGCCAGCGCCACGTTTTCGGTGGCCCGTGCGGCCACCATCCAGGCGGCCCGCGATCTCTATGGCGCCAACAGCGACGCCGAGCGCGCGGTCACCCAAGCCTGGACAGCCGTCGGCGTGAACTGACTACGGTGAAGAAAGGGACTCGAGCCATGATGCGACGTTCAATGGTGGCAGGGGCGCTGGCGGTGTGCGCCATCGCGGGAATGGCGGGACGCGCCGAGGCGCAGGCAGTGGGCGTCTGGAAGGGCCGCGGGTATGTCGCGGTTGATGGCGGTGCGCAAGCCAGCTCATCCGATTTCTCGTCCACGGTCCCGTTTACCCTGCACGGCGAGGACGCCACGTTTGACGCCACCTACAAGATCAAGACGGGAGCGATCTTCGCCGGACGGGCGGGCGTGCGGATCTGGAAGAACCTGGCGGCCGGCGTGGGGGTCACCTTCTTCAGCAAGGGCGGCGCGGCGCAGATCAAAGGCCGGCTGCCGCATCCGTTTTTCTTCAACCAGTTTCGCGAGGTGACCGGTACCGCGTCCGGCCTGACCCGCGAGGAGATCGCGGTCTCGCCCGAGGTCTCCTGGCTCGTGGCGTTGTCGAAGAAGATGGACATGATGCTGTTTGCCGGGCCGGCGTTCTTCACCCTCAAGCAGGACCTGGCCACCAAGCTGCAGTTCACCGAAGTCTACCCGTTCGACACGGCGACCTTCACCGGTGTGGAATCGAAGACGGCCAGCCAGTCCATCGCCGGGTTCACGGCTGGCGCCGATGTGTCGTACCTGTTCTCGAAGTCGTTCGGCATCGGGGGCACGATCCGGTTTGCGCGCGCCTCAGCCCAGCTCTCTCCGGCCGGTGGCCCGACGGCCAGCATCAATCCGGGCGGCGTGCAGGCCGGCGCGGGCCTTCGACTCCGCTTCTGATCTCGCGTCTGCCCGTCTAATGCTCCCTATCGAGATCGCCTTAGACATCTTTGGAGGGCTTCATCTTGCCGAATGAGCCAAGTTTTCCGTCACCCCCGCGGAAGCGGGGGTCCAGTCCTGGATTCCCGCCTTCTTGGGCCGC
>CAYHRK010000075.1:11488-15333 GCA_964358795.1 uncultured Vicinamibacterales bacterium | reverse complement strand
TTGCATGTGTTAGGCACGCCGCCAGCGTTGATTCTGAGCCAGGATCAAACTCTCATGTTAAAAGCGTGGCCGGCGACCCTTGCGGGCTACCGGACAACCTCAACGAAGAGCTGATGTGCTCTGGCGTTGTTCATGACATTGTGTGGATCGGCCTCGCGGCACGAGGCCCCGAGCCGACCCTGCTGATACTCACAGGTTCGTACTTGCGCGCACTATCTAGTTTTCAAAGAACCGGCTCGTTCTCCCGCCAGAGCCCGTTTCCGGTCTCGTTTGGGGGAACCTTACGAGATTACTATCGACCGCTAGCCCTGTCAACCCCTACTTTTGACCTTGTCCAGACCGTTCGTCCGGCCTCGCACGGTGGCCGGTACTGCCTGTCGTCGTTGGGGTGCAGGCCATCCAGGCATTACCTGAGGACGGCCGTCCGCCATGCAGGCGGGGAACCCTACGGTCAACCGGGTTGTTGACCAGCGAATCTACGATACTACGACAGACATTGGTTCCTGTCAACTGCTGCAGGCCGAACGGCCGAACAGCAGCAAGTCGAAGGCGGTCCAGGTGGTCATCGATTGGCCGAGGCAGCGGCACCGGGCAGAGCAGGCGCGGAAAACCTACTGGATTCGGAGCAGGTGGTACTGGCGTCCACCTTTCCTCACGACGAAGACCCGGCCAGAAATGGCCTGACTGGCAGTGAACCGTGCACGCTCGTCGGCCACGCGGCGGTTGTTCACGTATACGCCACCGCCCTTCACCAGGCGCATGGCTTCGCCTTTGGAGGCGGCCAGTCCGGTCAGCACCAGCATGTCCGCGATCGCCATCCCGTCGCCGGCCACCAGCGCCGCCCCCACCTCGGTCGACGGCACATCGTCGAACACGGCGATCACGTCGTTGACGTCCAGCTCCGTGATGCGCTCGCCAAAGAGCAGTGCCGAGGCGTGCTCGGCCCGCTCGACGGCATCCTGACCGTGAATCACCCGCGTGACCTCGCGAGCCAGCACGCGCGGCGCCTCGCGCTTCTCGGGTGCGCGGGCCAGCTCCTCTTCGAGTGCGCGGATGGCATCCTGTTCGAGGAACGTGAAGAACTTGAGGTACTTCACGACGTCTCGGTCGTCGGTGTTCAGCCAGAACTGATAGAAGCGGAAGGGCGAGGTCAGCTCCCGATCCAGCCAGACGGCGCCAGCCTCGGTTTTGCCGAACTTGACACCCGATGCGGTCGTGACGAGCGGCATCACGAGGCCGTGCGCCTTTGCGGCACGCAGCTTCCTGATGAGGTCGCACCCGGCCGTGATATTGCCCCACTGGTCGCTGCCGCCCATCTGCAGCGTGCACCCGAATCGATCGTACAGCTCAAGGAAGTCGTAGGCCTGCAGCATCAGGTAGCTGAACTCGGTGTAGGAAATACCCTCTTCCTGTTCGAGCCGGCGTTTCACGGACTCCTTGGCCAGCAGGTAGTTGACGGTGAAGTGCTTCCCGATATCGCGCAGAAATCCCAGCAGATCGAGCTTCTTCAGCCAGTCCGCGTTGTTGACGATGCGGGCGGGGTTGGGCCGGGCGTCGAAATCCAGCACCTTGGCGAGCTGGGACCGGATGCCGGCCAGGTTCGCGTCGATTTGGTCGAGGCTCAGCAGTTGGCGTTCTGCTGTCTTTCCACTAGGGTCGCCGATCATGCCGGTGCCGCCGCCCACAATCGCGATGGGGCTGTGACCGAAGCGCTGCATGCGCGCCAGCGCCATCATGGGCAGCAGCGATCCCACGTGGAGGCTGGCCGCGGTGGGGTCGAAGCCGATGTACAGCGTCGCCGAATCGCGCGCCAGCACATCGCGCAGCCCTTCGGTGGCGTCCGACACCAACCCTCGCCATTCAAGTTCGGCGAACACATCACCAGTCATAGGCGCACACTCCAAGTCATTCACTATACCCCGGGGCCCGCGGCAGGACGGTTCCCTGCGCGTCCCCGCTCACGCAAGCCGGCAAAACGTGCCTTGCCGGGACGTGTTGCCGAACGCGCGTGGGGGCCCCCATCCCCACGCCTGTCCCGGCCCTCTCGGCACGTTTTGCAGACTTCGCTGTCGGCTTGGTTCGAGGGGCCGCTTCGGGAAACCGTCCTCCCGCGACTGGATCAGGATCTGTCATTCGCCGAAGACGACGCGGCGGCCAACGATGCGCCAGTGGCCGTCCAAGATCAAGCCGATCGCCTCAGGGTAGAGGCGGTGTTCCGCTTCGAGTATCCGCGCGGCAATCGTGTCTTCGGTATCCGTGTCGAGCACGGGCACGGGCGCCTGCAGCACGATGGGGCCTGCGTCGAGGTCGGTGGTGACGAAGTGGACCGTGACGCCGGAGATCTTCACGCCATACTCAACAGCCTGGCGCTGGGCGTGGAGGCCGGGAAAGGATGGCAGGAGAGCCGGATGGATGTTGAGGATGCAGTCTGGAAACGCACTGACAAACGTGACCCCGAGCAGCCGCATGAACCCCGCCAGGCAGACCACGTCGACGGTGTGCGCGCGCAGATCGTCTACCAGCACCGATTCGTAAGCGGCGCGCGACGAGTAGGCCTTGTGATCGCGCACGATCGTCTCGATCCCGGCGGCCTGCGCTCGCTGCAGCCCGTAGGCGTCGGCGCGATTCGAGATGACGACGGTGATGCGTGCTTCGAGGCGGCCGTCGCCAATCGCCTCGATGATGGCTTGCAGATTCGACCCACGGCCCGAGATCAACACGCCGATGCTGCGATTCACGGCAGACGTCCGAAGATAACGCGCGGCTCTCCGGCGATAATCGCGCCGATGACCGCCGCGTGGGTTTCCCCGCTCGACTCTAGCAAGGTCAGCACCCTCGAGACATCGCCGGCCGCGCAGCTGATGATCAGGCCAATGCCCATGTTGAACGCCCGGAACATGTCGTCTTCCGGGACGCCGCCGACCCGCTGCAGGAACCGGAACACGGCGTTGGGCGTCCACGCCGACCTGTCGATGAGCGCCGCGGTTCCCGGTGGCAGCACGCGCGGCAGATTCTCGATGATGCCGCCGCCGGTGATGTGTGCTAGTCCCTTCACCAGGCCGGCGTCGAGCAGCGGCCGCACGGCTGGCAGATACGACCGGTGGATGCGCAGCAACTCCTCGCCAATGGTGCATCCAAGTTCGTCCACCCGGGAATCGACCGACAGCCCAAGGTGGTCGAACACAATGGCGCGCGCCAACGAGTACCCGTTGGTGTGGAGGCCAGACGATCGCAGGCCAATCAGCGCATCGCCAGGACGAAGACGCTCGCCGGTGATCAGCCGATCGCGCTCGACCACGCCGACGATGAACCCTGCGATGTCGTAGTCGCCGGACGCATAGAAACCCGGCATCTCGGCCGTTTCGCCGCCGATCAACGCGCATCCGTTCTCGCGGCACGCGACGGCGGCGCCTTCGACCACTTGCGCGACCACGTCTGGCGACAGCTTTCCGGTGGCCAGGTAGTCGAGAAAGAAGAGCGGCACGGCTCCCTGCACCAGAATGTCGTTGACGCAGTGGTTCACGAGATCCTGGCCGACCGTGGTGTGGCGCCCGGCTAGAGAGGCCACCCTGAGCTTCGTCCCGACGCCATCGGCGCTCGATACCAATACCGGATCGCGGTAGTCGGTGCCAAGACGGAAGAGGCCGCCAAACGATCCAATCGACGACAACACGCCAGGCGTGAAGGTGCTTCGGGCGAGGCTCCTGATGCGCCGGACGGATTCGTTGCCGGCGTCGATGTCGACGCCCGCGTTCTTGTAGTTCACCGCGTGCTCCCGATTCCTCGAATTCTACCGCTCGACCGGCGCACGCATATCGAGTGCGAGCGGCAGTTGCAGGTAGACC
>CAYHRK010000075.1:4241-11388 GCA_964358795.1 uncultured Vicinamibacterales bacterium | reverse complement strand
CTACCGCTCGACCGGCGCACGCATATCGAGTGCGAGCGGCAGTTGCAGGTAGACCGCTTCGTCGCGCGGGAACGGCACGGGGTAGCGGCCCGTGTAGCACGACGTGCAGTAGTGGTCGCGCTGCGACTGTACCGACTGTAACAACCCTTCCAGGCTCAGGTAGCTGAGCGTATCGGCTTCGATGTACCGACGCACCTCGTCGAGCGTGTGCGTGGCGGCAATCAGTTCGGAGCGCCGGGGCGTGTCGATCCCATAGAAGCAGGGCGACACGGTCGGCGGGCAGCTGATCCTCACGTGTACCTGGCTCGCACCGGCGGCCTTGATCATCTTCACAATCTTGCGGCTGGTGGTGCCGCGCACGATGGAATCGTCGATGAGCACCACGCGCCTTCCCTCGAGGATGCTGCGCACGGGATTCAGCTTCACCTTCACGCCGAAGTGCCGGATCGCCTGCTGCGGCTCGATGAAGGTGCGGCCTACATAGTGGTTGCGGATGAGCCCGAACTGGAACGGCACGCCCGACTCTTCGGCGTACCCGATGGCGGCGCACACGCCGGAATCGGGCACCGGCACTACGACATCGGCAGCCACGCCCGACTCGCGCGCCAGATAACGGCCCAGATTCGTCCGCACTTCATTCACGCTCTGGCCAAACACCAGACTGTCTGGCCGCGCGAAGTAGACGTGCTCGAAGATGCAGTGCGAGATCTGGGCGGGCAGGAACGGACGGATCGACCTCAGTCCGTCCGCGCTGATGATCAGCAGTTCGCCAGGCTCGACATCGCGCTCGTAGGTCGCCCCCAGCAGATCCAGCGCACACGTCTCGGAGCAGACCACCCAGCCGCCTCCGAGACGTCCGAGCGCCAGCGGCCGGAATCCGTGCGGGTCGCGCAAGGCCACCAGCCGATCTTTCATGATGAACAGGAGCGAGAAGGCTCCCTGCACCTGCGAGACGGCCTCAATCAGGGCGGCCTCCGGGCTGCCGGCCCTGGAGCGGGCGTACAGATGCAGAAACACCTCGGTGTCGCTCGAGGTCTGAAAGATCGCGCCTTGTGCCGTCAGCTCGTCCCGCAGCTCGCGTTGGTTGACGAGGTTGCCGTTGTGGCAGACGGCGATCTGTCCGTGCTGGCACTCGATCAGGATGGGCTGGGCGTTGGCGAGGCGGCTTTCCCCGGCCGTCGAATAGCGCACGTGCCCCATCGCGATCGAGCCAGGCAGCTCGGCGAGCACCTGCTGGCCGAAGACATCGGCCACGTGGCCCATGCCGCGCGCGATACGCAAGCGGGCGCCGTCGGACGCGACCAGGCCCGCGCTCTCCTGACCGCGATGTTGCAGGGCATACAGCCCGAGATAGGTCTGTTTGGCCGCCTCAGGGTTGCCAAAGATGCCGAAGACGCCGCACTCGTCTCTGAACTTGTCGGCCACCGATTCCCGTCTGTTCGTCGTGCGCGTCCGGCCGTCACCCATCAGATGCGTTCCTCTTCGAAGACCCGGCGGAAGATCTCGGCCACGTGACGCAGGTGCACGTCCAGGTCGAACACGCGATCGAGGTCGGCGCCGTTCAACACGGCCGCCACATCGGGATCCCCCCGGACCAGGTCACGAAAGTCGAGGTTGTCGTCACATGAGCGCATGGCCTGGCGCTGCACCCATTCGTAGGCCCGCTCGCGGGGTACGCCCCGCCCGACCAGCGCCAGCAGCACGGAGCCTGAAAACACGACGCCGCGCGACAGTTCGAGATTTCGCTGCATCCGTTCCGGATAGACCACCATGTCGGCCGTAATCCTGGTGAAGCGGCGCAGCATGTGATCCAGGGCGATGAAGCTGTCCGGAATGATGATCCGTTCGACCGACGAATGCGACATGTCGCGTTCGTGCCACAGGGCGACGTTCTCGATCGCCGCGACCAGGTGGCCGCGCAGCAGGCGCGAGAGTCCCACGACCTGCTCGCAGCCAATCGGGTTGCGCTTGTGGGGCATCGCCGACGAGCCCTTCTGGCCGCGATCGAATGGCTCTTCCACCTCGCCGATTTCTGTTTTCTGAAGGCCGCGAATCTCGAGCGCGAACTTCTCGAGCGACGCGCCGGTGATGGCCAGCGCCGCCATCAACTCAGCGTGGCGGTCGCGCTGGACCACCTGCGACGACACGGGCGCGGGCTCGAGCCCCAGCTTCGCGCACACCGCCTGCTCGATGCCCGGATCCAGGTGCGCGAAGGTGCCGACGGCGCCCGACAGTTTGCCCACCGACACCCGGGCGCGGGCCCGCCGCACGCGCTCGAGATTCCGGCCGAGTTCGGCGTACCAGTTCGCCAGTTTCACACCGAAGGTCATCGGCTCGGCGTGCACGCCATGCGTGCGGCCGATCATCGCCGTGCGCTCGTGTTGCTGGGCACGGGTCTTGACCGCCGCCCGGAGCGCCTCGATCCGGTTCAGGATGAGATCGCAGGCGCGTTGCAGTTGCAGTGCCAGCGCCGTGTCGAGCACGTCGGATGACGTGAGGCCAAAGTGCAGCCAGCGCGCCTCGGGACCCACCTTCTCGGCCACGGCGGTGGTAAAGGCGATGATGTCGTGTTTGGTCACCGCCTCGATCTCGTCGATGCGGGCCACGTCAAAGGCGCCACGTTCGCTGATGGTGCGCGCCGCGCTGGCCGGAATCACACCGGCGTCGGCCATCGCCTCGGCTGCCGCTATCTCTACTTGCAGCCATGTCTGGTAGCGATGCTCGTCGCTCCAGATCCGACCCATGTCTGGATGTGTGTAGCGTGCGATCATGGCGCCACCCGAAGCTCCTCCTGTGCAATCGTCCACCCATTGACGGAGCCGAGCACGGCGATCGACAGCGGCGCGGTGGCCAGCAAGTACCGCGCGACGCGACTCACATCAGTCACCGTCACGGCAACGATCCCGGCAATGGTCTCGTCAATCGTGTACATCCGGTCGAAGTACATCTCCTGGCGGGCGAGATACGCGGCGCGATGCCAGGTGCTTTCCAGTCCCATCAACAGGCTGCCCTTCACGTTGTCTTTCGCGCGCTGGAGTTCCGATGCCGATATCGGCGCATCCACCAACTGGCGCAATTCCTGGATGATGACGCCGACGACCTCGCCGACGCGTTCGTTGGCGCACCCCGCGTAGATGCTGATCAGGCCGGCATCGCGAAACGCGCTCAGGCCGCTGCCGACCGAGTAGGCGAGCCCGCGCTTCTCGCGCACGTTCTGGAACAGCCTGGAGCTCATCGATCCGCCCAGCACCGTGTTGAACACCAGTGCCGCATACCGTTCGGCGTGATTCTGCGGATAGGCGGGCCCGCCCAGGCAGATATGGCTCTGTTCCAGATCCTTGTTGCGAACCAGCACGAGCGGTGCGCCGGTGGGCGGCGTGTCAACCGGGAGTTTGCCGGCCCGACTGACCCCGGCAAACGCCTGCTCCACCAGCGCGCGTACCTGCGCATGCTGCAGGTTGCCTGCCGCCGCCACCATCAGGTTGCCGGCCGTGTAGGCCTCGGCGAAGTACTCGCGCAAGGACGCTGAGGTGAGGGCCTCGATGCTCTCGCGTGTCCCCAGAATGGGGTTGCCGAGGGGATGCCCGCCCCAGAACCGCTGCAGGAACAACTCGTGCACGAGATCGTCGGGGGTGTCCTCCACCATCTTGATCTCTTCCACCACCACGTTCTTCTCGCGCTGCACGTCCTCATCGGCAAAACGGGGCCGCAAGACAATGTCCGACAGAATGTCCACCGCGATCGGCAAGTGCTCGTCGAGCACCTTCATCGAGTAGTTCGCATTCTCCTTCCCGGTGGAGGCGTCCATCTGGCCGCCGATCGAGTCGACTGACTGGGCAATGTCCTCAGCCGACCGGCTCTCGGTTCCTTTGAACAGCATGTGCTCGACGAAATGGGCGATGCCTGGCCATGCCTCGCCTTCGTGCCGGGACCCCCGCGCGAGCCACACCCCGATACTGACGGATCTGACATGAGGAATGGCCTCGGTCATCAGGCGGAGGCCGGTGTCGAGAACGTCGCGAACAACCATCGGTTCAGTGTCGGAATGGAACGTGGGTTGAAGGATGGCCGCAAGTTATTGAACAAAAAAGACTTGCAGCCAAGGTGCCAGCGAGATGATAGCATGGGCGAAGATGCGGTATCAACCTAAAAGGCATCGCCGATGGCGCCCGTAGAGCTGACCGAACTGACGCGCCCCGAGCTGGAAACGGCGCTTGGCGTACTTGGCATCGAGCGGTACCGTGCGCGACAGATTTTTCGCTGGGTGTATCGCCGCGGCGTCACCGACGTCGTGGCCATGACCGACTTGTCGAATGACTTGCGTGACCGGTTGGCGGCGCATTTCCAGATCTCCACTCCGGCTGTCGCCAGGCGAGACATCTCGTCGGATGGCACGCAGAAGTTCCTCATCTCGCTGCAAGATGGTCTCCACGTCGAATCGGTGTTCATTCCCGACACTCCGGCGCAGACGTTCTGTGTGTCCACGCAGGTGGGGTGCGCCATGGGGTGCGGCTTCTGCCTGACGGCCACGATGGGATTGGTTCGCAATCTGACACCCGGCGAGATCGTCTCGCAGGTTCGCGTGCTTGCCGGCGCCCTCGACCTGCGCGACCAGCGGTTCAATATCGTGCTGATGGGCATGGGTGAGCCCCTGCACAACTACGACCACACCATGGCGGCCCTGCAAATTCTGGCCGATCCGCATGGTCTGGCCGTGCACCCCAAACGTGTCACCCTCTCGACGGTCGGCCTGGTCCCGGCCATCGTTCGCCTGGCTGCTGAACCGCTGATGCCGAACCTGGCGGTGTCGCTGCACGCCGCGTCCGAGGAGATTCGGGCCGGGTTGATTCCGCTCAATACGAAGTACAGCATCAAGGACATCCTCGAGGCGTGCCGCACGTTTCCACTGGCCAGGCGCAGCCGCATTACGTTCGAGTATGTGCTGCTCTCTGGCGTCAACGATTCGCCAGCCGAGGCTCGGAAGCTGGCCATCTTGATGAAGGGGATCCGGTCGAAGATCAATCTGATCCCGCTGAATCCGGCTGCAGGCATCGCGTACGAGCGGCCATCGGACGACCGCGTGAACGAGTTTGCCCGTGTCCTCACCGAGCATCATCTGTTCGTGTCGGTGCGCAAGAGCCGCGGGAGCGACATCCGGGCCGCGTGCGGACAACTGGCAGTCGAGGGCGGCCGCAAGGCGCAGGTGGCGACCACGCCATCAGATCATTCCCGCCCTCCCGTCGTCATTCCCGCGAACGCTGGAATCCAGCCTGGACCCCCGCTTTCGCGGGGGTGACAGACACGCCGCCGGGGCGGCTTCGGCGACCCTACGGCGTCACGATTGTCCCCGTCACCACTGGTGACACCGCGTCGATGCGCACCTGAACGCGGACGTTGCGCGTGAGGCCCGGCGGGATGCGCACCTTCAGGAAGTTGTCGGTCAGCACCAGGGTCCCCTCGTCTAGCGTAAGGCCGGGTCGGACCTCGCCCACCTGCGACTCTGCAAACCGCGACACCAGACATCGACCGATTCCGCGCAACCGCTCGGCGCGGGACTTGATGACGGCACCGTCGATCTTGCCCGACATCGACACCGCCCGGGTGCCTGGCCGATCCGAGTACGGAAACACGTGCAGGTAGCTGAGCGGCAGCCGCTCGACCGCGCGCGCGGTGTGCTCCGCTTCGTCTTCGCGTTCACCTGGGAACCCGACGATCAGATCGGTGCCGATCGAGGCGTTGCCAAGTCTGGCGTGAATGTAGTCGACCAGGGTGCGGTAGAACTCGAAGGTGTAGGGCCGTCGCATCGCGACCAGCATCCGGTTGCCTGCGTGCTGAAGCGGCAGATGGAAGTGGGGCGCGAACCGGCCGGACCTGGCCACCAGATCCACCAACGCGCGGGAGCAGTCCATCGGCTCGAGGGAACTCAGGCGAAACGTGATGTCGTCTGGAAGGCCGTCGAGCGCGCGCAGCAGTTCGACCAACGTGGACGGCGGTTGCAGATCGCGTCCATACGATCCCATGTGCACGCCGACGAGCCAGATCTCGTTGTACCCCGATTCGGCCAGCCTGGACGCGTCCGCCAGCACGTCGGCCGGAGTCCGGCTGCGGGATCGGCCGCGCGTGGACGGGATAATACAGAAGGCGCAGGTGTCCTCACACCCGGTCTGTACGCGCAGCGCGTAGGCCGTCCGGCCCATCACGCCAGGTGCCATCGCGGCGCCGCACCCGCCCTCGCCGTCATCGAATCGGTCGGCGGTGGTCGGGGCCAGGTCGCGCACTACCTCTCGCACTACGTCCCGGACCAGATCGTCCTTCGCCGCATTTGGCACGAGTCTGATCACATTGGGAAGCGAAGCGAGGTCGGCGGGCTGGCGGGTGGCGTAACACCCGGTGACGACGATGCGGGCTCCGGCGTTGTCGCGGCTGATACGCCGAATCGTCTGGCGCGCTCCCCGATCGGCGGCGCCGGTCACCGAGCAGGTGTTGACGATCACCAGATCGGCGGCGGCGACATCTGTTTCCAGGCCACCGCGAGCCCGGAGTCCCGCTTCGAACTCGAGCGAGTCTGCCTGATTGACGCGGCAGCCGAAGGTGAGGATGGCGTAGTTCATCTAGTCAGAGCGCGCGGCCAACCGTGCCGCGGCTTGTTCGACCTTGTCGGCGAGCTTCGCCTTGTAGGCATCGAGGCGCACAGCCAGATCCGGATCAGCAAGGGCCAGCATCTGCGCAGCCAGCACGCCAGCGTTGGTGGCGCCGGCTTTGCCGACGGCGACCGTCGCCACCGGCACCCCAGGAGGCATCTGTACCGTCGACAGCAGGGCGTCGAAGCCGGCCAGTGGAGACGAATCAATCGGTACGCCGATCACCGGTTTCGACGTGTGGGCGGCCACGACACCGGCCAGGTGCGCAGCGGCGCCGGCGCCGACGATAAACACCTGCACCCCTCGAGCGGGCGCCTCGGCCATGATGCGCTGCAGCCGCGCCGGCGATCGGTGCGCGGAGGCGACGGTCATCTCGCACGAAATGCCCAGTTCGCGCAACACGTCGACGGCGCCGCGCATCACGGGTGCGTCGGAATCGGACCCCATGAGAATCAGCACCTGAATCTGCGTCATGTCTGTCTCCCCCAGGTGAACGGGCCGATGAT
>CAYHRK010000075.1:2207-4141 GCA_964358795.1 uncultured Vicinamibacterales bacterium | reverse complement strand
GCTGGCGGCGATGTCCCGCCTGAAGTGCATCTGGTCAAACGAGACGCGCGAGACCGCATCGTAGGCCCGTTCACGCGCGGAGGCGAAATCCGCTCCGCGGGCGACGACGGTCAGCACGCGCCCACCTGCAGTCACCACATCGCTGCCCACCTGTGCGGTGCCGGCGTGAAACACCATCACGTCGGGCAGTGTGGCTGCGGCATCGAGACCCGAGATGACGTGCCCGGTCTCAAATCGGTCCGGGTAGCCTCCCGACGCGAGCACCACGCCTACGTGCCGCTCGGGTCGGACGCGGCACACTCCCGACGCCAGGCGACCGCACGTGGCATCAATCAGGAGCGGCAACAGCTCAACGCCAAGCGCCGGCAGGATCACCTGCGTCTCGGGATCTCCCAGTCGCGCGTTGAACTCGATCACCTTCGGCCCATCGGCCGTCAGCATGAGGCCGCAGTACAGAAAACCGCGGTAGGGTCGGCCCTCCGCCGCCATGCCGTGCAAGGTGGGAAACACAATCTCGTCGAGGATGCGCCCGGCCATCGCTCCGTCGATGAGCGGGCTTGGGGAGAAGGCGCCCATCCCGCCGGTGTTGGGACCCTGGTCCTCATCAAATGCCCGCTTGTGATCCTGAGCCGATGGCAGCACCGCCGCGCGTGCTCCGTCGGTCAGGACGAAGAAGGACGCCTCGCGACCCCACAGACACTCCTCGACCAGCACCCGGGCTCCGGCATCACCGAAGCGGCGGTCCACCATTATGTGCTTAACACTGGCTTCGGCGCTCGCCGCGTCGGGCGCCACCACCACGCCCTTTCCGGCGGCCAGACCATCGGCTTTGAGCACCACCGGATAGCCGAACCTTCCCGAACGAAGCGTGTCAAGCGCGGCGGAGGCGGTCTCGCAGATCACGTACCTGGCGGTTGGCACGCCGTGTCGGGCCATCAGGTCCTTCGCAAACCCTTTACTGGATTCGAGTTCTGCCGCTTCGCGAGTCGGGCCGCAGACCGGGTGTCCCGCCTCGGCCAGGACGTTGGCAAGGCCGCGCGTTAGCGGGAACTCGGGGCCCACGACCGTCAGGTCGATCTGCTCGCGTTCGACCAGGCTCAGGACCGCACTCGGGTCGCCTATGTCGACCGGTACGCACCGGGCGATCTGGGAGAGCCCGGTATTCCCTGGCGCGCAGACCACCTGACGTATTCCCGCCTCGCCGGCCAGCTTCCAGCAGAGCGTATGTTCCCGCGCGCCACCACCCACGACGAGGATTCGCATGGGGCGATATCCTGCTTGAATTCAGGGGGTTGAGCCGCTTGCCGCGCCGTGGAATTTCCCGGAGATCAGCGGCAAGCTGTGATAGCCTAACATATTCAGGCTACAGTCTTTCCAGACACGTAGTCGGCCGTGCAGTCTCCAAGCCACGGAGGGGGGTGTGTTCACGTGGCTGAAGTCAAGATACAGGAAGGTGAGTCGATCGAGAGCGCGCTACGCCGTTTCAAGCGGAAGGTCCAGCAGGAAGACATCATCAAGGACATCAAGAAGCACTCGTTCTACTTGAAGCCGGGTGACAAGCGCCGGGCCAAGCAGGCTCTGGCGCGGAAGCGGAATCGGAAGAAGCTCCGTCGCGAGATGGAGTAGAACCAGGACGCGTTGATGGACTTCCACGACAGAACCCTGCAGTGCATCGATTGCGGCGCGGATTTCGTGTGGACGGCGGGCGAGCAGGCCTTTTTCGCCGACAAGCACTTCACCAACGAACCGAAGCGTTGCAGGGCGTGCAAGGCGAAACGTGGGACGCGCCAGGCAGCCAGCCAGGGTCAACCGCGGGAGCGGGTCGAGATCCTGGCTACCTGTTCAGCGTGCGGCAAAGAAACGACCGTGCCATTCAAGCCGAGCCAGGGACGTCCGGTCTACTGCCGGGACTGTTTTCAGCAGCGGAAGTCTCG
>CAYHRK010000075.1:0-2107 GCA_964358795.1 uncultured Vicinamibacterales bacterium | reverse complement strand
GACATGAAGGGCAAGCTGACCCTGGGCGACGGTGACGAGCTATTGCGCGGCAAGGTGGCCAGCCTCGTCCAGGCCGGCGACAAGAAGATCGTGCTCAATCTTGGCGACGTGCCGTACATCGACAGCGCGGGCCTTGGTGAAGTGGTGCGTACCTACACCACGGTGAGCCGCCAGGGCGGCAGCCTGAAGTTGTTGAATCTGACCAAGCGCATCAAGGACCTGCTCGCAATCACCAAGCTGCTGACGGTCTTCGACTCCTTCGACACCGAGAACGAGGCCGTCACGAGCTTCGGCGCCTGACGCCGCGTGGTTCCCACGGTGCATGACGCGCCGTCCTTCTCCTGAGGCGCCGGCCATCGTCGCTTCCCCCGACGGGGCAGCCGATGGCCGGTCCGTAGTCTCTCTCCTCATTCGTTCGCTGCGACCCGAGCAGTGGACCAAGAATCTTATTGTCTTCGCTGGCCTGATTTTCGGCCGCGAACTGTTCAACCATTCCTCACTGGTGCGCTCCCTGAGCGCGTTCGCGGTGTTCTGCGTCCTGTCGGGCGTCGTCTACACCGTCAACGACATCATGGACCGCGAGGCCGATCGGCGCCATCCGCTGAAAGTGCTTCGCCCGATCGCCTCGGGAGCGTTGTCGCCGAGACTGGCCGGCACCGTCGCCGCCATGCTCGCCGCGTCGGCCCTGATCGGGTCCTTCGTGCTGGGCTTCTGGTTTGGCGCCGTCGCCCTGACGTATCTGGTGCTCCAGACGCTCTATTCCGGCCCTCTCAAACACATCGTGATCCTCGACGTGCTGACGATCGCGATCGGTTTTGTGCTGCGCGCCGTGGCTGGCGCCGTGGCGATCAACGTGGCGATCAGTCACTGGCTGCTGATTGTCACCATTCTCGGGGCTCTGTTCCTGGCGTTGAGCAAGCGGCGCCACGAACTGGTGATGCTGGCCGATGGCGCGACCCAGCACCGGCCGATTCTGGGCGAATACAGCCCGTATCTGCTGGATCAGATGATTTCCGTGGTCACCGCCTCCACGCTGGTGGCCTACACGTTCTATTGCATCAGCCCCGAGACGGTGCAGAAGTTCGGCAGTGACCGGCTCGGTCTTACCATCCCTTTTCCGCTGTACGGCATCTTCCGCTACCTCTACCTCGTGCACCGGCGCGAGGGCGGCGGCAGCCCCTCTCAAATGCTGCTGAACGACCGCCCGTTGCTGGTGTGTGTAGCCTTCTGGGTGGTGGCGGTCGTGGTGATCGTGTACAGACCCTTTGGAGTGTGATTCATGCCTTCCGAGTTCTCCCTGCGATCCGACTCGGTCGATGTCGAGCAGATCATGGAGCAGATCCGCGGCCGGATCCGTGAAAAGCGAGGCGTCGACTACACCGAGGACGAACTTCGTGAGCTGGCCAAGGTGAAGCTCGAGACGTTTCTCGATCCGACGCGGGTTCGTTCCGACCTGCTGGAGCACTACCGATCGGGCCATCGGTCGGATCTCGTGGAGTTATTCTCCCCGGCCCCGGTGCCGGGCAACTTCACGTTCGACGACCATCTGGTGTTCGGGTCCGCCCGAGGCGTCACGGGCCGGTTCATCGCCGGGTTCCGGAAGCTGCTGAACCCCATTCTGAAGCTGTTCATCAATCCGAATCCGATCATCCAGGTGCTGCACCTGCAGGGACAGATCAATACGCACAACGCGGACCAGTTCGGCCGGATCGCCCACTTCATCAACGACCGCGAGCGGGCCCGGGCCGATCTCGACCTGCTGAACTACGAGGTGCTGCACAATCTGGTGCTCGAGATGACGCGCCTCGGCATCGAGGTGAAGAACCTGAAGATGCGGGTCGAATCGCTGTCGAGCCGGCTCGACTTCAACGAGCGCCGGGCGCGGGCGCTCGAACACGTGGTGCAATACCAGCCTGGGGCGGGACCTGTGGCCGAGACCGGGCGATCCACCCCGCCGAGCACTTTGCCACCGGACAGTGGCCGCGGACCTACCGACCAGGTCAATCCGGCTGCCAAGGGTGAGGCGCAGCGCAGTCGCCGCCGCCGCCGCCGCGGCCGAGGGGCGGAGGGCGGCGGTCCGCAGGGACCCACCGAAGCCAATCACCAG
>CAYHRK010000074.1:10078-15695 GCA_964358795.1 uncultured Vicinamibacterales bacterium | reverse complement strand
TGGGCCCGGCCGCGGCCGAGGCGTTTGCCCCGAGCTTGACCTTGCTGTTGAGCAGAGCGTTCACGCCGCGGTTGTTCATCACCAGCAGCACGAGGTCGGTGGATTCGGCGCCGAGCTGCAGCCCGAAGCTGCCGCCTTCGAGCGCGTACATTGCGGGCGCGCCCCACGGTCCGGTGAAACCCTTACCGGTTCGACAGACCATCGCACCCCGGCCGTAGCTACCGCCGAAGCCGACCGCCACCGTCGTCATCGACGGGATGACGATGACACATTCGGCCTTCTCCAACAGCTCCTGAGGGATGTGATCCTTGACGTCGAGGATCTCCTGCATCACGACGCCGCAGTTCTCCAGCCGAGCTTGTTCCTTGTTCTGGGTGTCCTTCTGGGCCCCGAGGGTGGTGGTGCCCAATACGAAGCAAAGCGCGAAGATGACATGACGCAACATGATTGACTCCTCTGTGTGAGCACGATGTGGTGACGTGAACCGCCGCGTCGCAAACAGTGATCTATTGTGCTCCTGAACCAGGGTAGACGCGAGGCCTGAGCCTGTCTGTTCACATGTGAACACCCGGGGTTCCTCGCTCAACGTCGTCCTGCACGAATGAGGTGCGCTACGACTTGTTGATCGGCACCCGAACGTCGACCGCCCGATCGAGCGGAAGCGATAGCACGGTGCCGCGCGGCAACCGGATCTGCGGACCGCGCGTCGACAGCACCACGGTGGCACCGGCGCCTCCGCCGATGGCCGTACCGATCGCGGCGCCCTTCTTGCCGCCTAGCAGAGCGCCGATAATCGCGCCGCCGGCCGCCGGGATGGCGATCTTGGCGACGTCTTTACCCTTCGTCGCGGGCGCCATCAGATCGACGCGCGCCGCGATCGGGTACCGCTCGTCGCGCCCGGCGACCGACACCGAGCTGAACAGGAGCGCCAAGCGGGCGCGGCCCTTCACCTTCCCGGCCGAGTGGACCGCCACGACCTCGCCCCTGACAACGCTGCCTGCCGGAATGACCTCTGTGCCGTCGACCACCACAGCGTCGGTGAGCGTCGCCTCGATCGGATCTTCCACGCGACTCGAGTCCGAGCCGACCGCCGAATCCAATCGGACGGCGAGCTTCGTGCCCTCCGGGAGCGTAAACTCGCGGAACTTCGCGATCGCCGGAAGCGCGGCCGGAGTCGTTTCGTCCACCAGCTGCACGTCCGCGATTTGATCGCGGGGGACCGAGCGGCTGGCCGATCCCACCTTGACCTTTACGATCTTGTCATCGCGCGCGGCGAGCGTGCCGCGTACCACGCCGCCGTCCTGTCGCGTGACTTCGACTTGCGTGCCGACCGGCACTTTTTCGAGATCGACTCGATTGGCGCAGCCGGCACCGGCGATCATGAGCGTAAGAGCGAACGTCGGCAGCATCTTCATCATGATTGCTCCTGGTGTCTCTTGGAAGGCATGTGGATTCAGTGTGACGCGACGCAGCATACCGGAGTCGCCGACAAGGAGCTGTTCACTTGTGAACATCCGCGCCTCGCGATTGCACGTGATGTACTCACTCAGGCAGGACCTGTTCGCGTATGCAGCCGGGACGCACTCGGAGGCTCATCACTCGACTTCCGCTCGACATGCGCGGTCGAAGGATGCGGTGACCCGAGCAGCGCCTCACGCGGCGGGCGCCCCCGGACCGGCGGGCTGCCGTGCGATCGTGTTGCCCGGAGCCTGCCGCTCGGCAGCCGCATGCTCGATGGCGGCATTCAATTCCGCGCCGATGAGAATCGCGAGGCCCGAGGCGTAGAGCCAGAGTAGCGCCACGATGACGCCGCCAATGGCGCCGTACGTCTTCTGATACTCCCCGAAGTGGCTGGCGTACCACTTGAACCCGAGCGACGCGAGCTTCCACAATAGAGTGGCCGCGATCGAACCCGGCGTGAACCACGCCCATCGCCGCCGCACGTCGGGCGCGAAGTAGAGAATCTCGCCCCACCGGATGACGGACTGCGACGGCCGCATCGTTTCCAACCTCCTGATTGTGCAACGGACGCGACGTTCACGCCTGTTCACATTGGAACAGCCCAACTGCAGGTGCGGTTCGTGGAGGCACTGGCCGTCTGGCTGGTTGCTTGTGGCCGCACGGCAGGACCGCTCCTGGACGCGCCGCCGAGATCGGGGACGGGTTCGCCCACGTCGGCACAGAAGCGGCGGTAATTGGTTCGTTGGGTCACGGCCGCTCCTCGTTCCTCCAGTGCCACGTGCCGACCGCAAACGTCAGCGGACGCCTGTCCCCGTTGTTCGTCACATCATCGGCGATCGTCGCAGGGCCGATCGGGTGGAATACCAGCTCGTGCTCGCCTGGTGGTAAAGCCAGCGGTCCAATCTGGTAGATGCGACGTCGTTCGTCGATGACGAGCGTCTGCACGATCCGCTGATCGAGCAGCAGTTCCAGTCGGCGAGCCACGTGAAATGCCGCCATCTCGATGTTGATGGCGGCAGCAATCGGACGACCGCTTCTGTTCACGATCTTCCAGGACGCATCGGGTCCCATCCACCGCCACGTCCAGTCCTCGTTGTACTCGCGGTCGGAGAACGCCGTCATCTTACCGGTGTACACGGAGGGCGTTTCCGCCGTAACGGCGAACACGTCGCCGTCGTCGAAGTGCGCTTGCAGTCTCAGCCCGTCGGGTGCGCGCCGATTCGCGAACCATCGTCCTTCCCATGTACCGCTCCGCACGAGCAGATGCGTGTAACCGACCGCCGCAAGCTTCTGGGGCAAGTCGGGTTCGACGCAGTCATCGACAACGCCGCTCAGCAGCGAGACCTGGTCGCCCGTCAGCCATTGGACGGACGCAGACTCCGGCGTAAGCGGGGCGCAATCGAGCACCCGAAGGCGATCGGGCTGCCGCGCGATCCAGCGGTGCGCGCTCGTGGGCAGCACGTCGCGCCACAAGGCCGGCGGCCACACCATGTACTCGCCGGCGGCGAGTGCCACGAGGGCGAGGCACACGATCTGCGCGTGCCTGGTCCCGGTCCGGCGAAGACAATCCACCCCGATGCCCGCCAGCAGCGCCGCCATGAGCTGCACGACGACCCCGAACCGCGCGTACGACCGGAACATCGGCACGACGGTGTACAGTAGCGCGGAGGGCCGGACGAAGGTGAACGCCCCGATCGTCCGCTCCGGCGACAGGGAGCACACGAGCGCAGCCACGGCGAGGATGACGAGGATCGGAACGCACGCGAGCGACGCCGGACGCTGATCGCGGACCAGCCGCCTTCGTTCGCTTTCCTTCGCTGAGCGAACTTCGGCGAGTCTCGCCGGAGCCTTGGCGGAGGCGGGCCACCGAAAGACGGCGATAAGCCCGAGCGCGACGATTCCCCAGCCGAGGCTCACCTGCTGTTCGAGCAGCCCCTCGCGCACGCCCACCGCGTTCCAGATTTGCCGCGCGGTTGTGCCGAGCAGCGGATGCTCGACCGGCGGAACCAGATAACTCCACCATTTCGCGCTGTATAGGAACAGGTCGGCGCGCGGGAACGCGAAGGCGGCGCGGTCGACGACGACGGCGTGAGCCACCCACCACCCGTAGGCGACGCCTGCGCCGGCGATGAGCATGAGGCTTCCGATCGTGATAGCCAGTCGACGCGTCGATTGTGCATCGGCCCGTGACCTGACCAGCCAGTAGGCGGCAATGGCGACCGGGGTGATGACGGCCGCGATCAAGCCGCCGTAGAAGTTCGAGAGCGTCACCGCCAGCGTCGCGGCGCCAAGAAAGCCAACCGCTACCGGCGAGGCGTTGTCGAGACATCGCCACAGCGCCAGCCAGTACAGCGGCACCCACTGCGTCTGCGCGATGTGAGGGTGATAGGCGGCGTGGGCCACATGGAACGGGGAGAACGCGTAGGCGAGCGCCGCGACGGTGGCGCCGGCTGGCTTGAGCCCGAGGTGACGCGCGAGGAAGTACGCGGCCACCGCGGCTAGTGGAAAGGTGAGCAGAACCAGCCAGTTATACGCTGCCACCGGTCCCGCGACGCGCGCAAGCAGTGCGCCGGCGATGTCAGTGACCGGTTGCGAGTTGATGTCGAGGGCCACCGGACCAGCGAACTGCGACATGACCGAGAACGGGTCGTAGTGCCGCCCGACGATCTCCATCCCGAAGATCCGTTCGGACGGCGCACGAAGCACGGGGAAGGCGATGACGAGCGTGACGATCAGGGCGACCGCCGCGATGGCTGCGACCTCACGCGATCGCGACCCCCTTCCTGCTCGAGCCTCAACCACCCGCGCCGCCTCCTGCCGCCGACGCGGCCGGGATGGGCCGGCGGAGCCGCCCTTGGAGTCGCGTGAGCGGCAGAAGCCTGTGGGTCTCGACCCAGTTCAGGCGCAGAAGGCCGAACAGGCCCAGGCTCCAGGCCACGGCTCGCAGCGCAACGTTACGGGCGCGCGTCCAGCCGCGGGCTGTGTCCGTCGGCACGGCGGATCTCCTGGATCGAGACGTGGCGCGCGCCGAAGGACCGGCGCAACTCGTCGACGGCCTCCAGGCTCTTGAGCCTGCTCGAGCACGAGAAGATGTCGATGTGCACGGTGCCGGTCTCCGGCCAGGTGTGGATGACGGCATGCGACTCGCTCAGGATGAGGACGCAGGTGAGGCCCGCGCCGGGAAAGACATGCGAGACCGCCTGCACGATGGTCGCGCCGGCGCGACCGAGGGACGCCGCAAAGGTGGCCGCGATGACCTCCGGGTGCAGCGCGGCGAGGGCCTCGCACTGGCCAAGGTCGACCGAGTAGAGCATGGGAGGCGCATGAGAGCCCATTCCAGTAGAGAATATACCTAACGGCACGAGGAGCAGGGTGTTCAAAACTGAACAGCCAATCTCACCACACCGCATATAGTGGTCACAAATAGCACCGATCGCGCATCGGCACGCGCGATTCCTCCGCGACTCGTTTTGGAAGAGGGAGATACAGCATGAAGCGCACATAGTTCAGCCTCGTGGCAAGCGTGGCATTCGCCGCGCTGCTTTTCGGTCCTTCCCCCGCACTGGGCCAGACCGCACCGTCCCTGGGAACGGCGCAGAGCTTCGCGGTGCTGGGTGGCTCGACGGTGACCAATACCGGCTCGAGCACCATCACCGGCGACCTCGGCGTCCACCCTGGCAGCGCCGTCGTCGGCTTTCCTCCGGGACTCGTCGTGTCCGGCACGATACACGCCGCTGATGCTACCGCGCTTTCGGCCCAGAATGCCGTCACCACGGCGTACAACAGTCTGGTCAGCCAGGCGTGCACCCAGGATTTGACGGGTCAAGATCTGGGCGGCAAAACGCTCACCGCGGGCGTCTATTGTTTCTCCTCCTCGGCGCAGCTGACCGGCATCCTCACGCTCAACGCCTTGGGCAACCCTAATGCGGTCTTCATTTTCAAGATCGGGAGCACGCTCACGACGGCGACCGGCTCGTCGGTCGTCCTGATCAACTCTGGATCGGCGTGCAAAGTCTTCTGGCAGGTGGGCACCTCGGCGACCCTCGGGACAACCACGTCGTTCCAGGGAGACATTCTTGCGCTGACGAGCATCACGCTGACCACTGGCGCCAGCGTGACGGGTCGGACCTTGGCGCGAAACGGCGCCGTGACGCTG
>CAYHRK010000074.1:8188-9978 GCA_964358795.1 uncultured Vicinamibacterales bacterium | reverse complement strand
CACTGGCGCCAGCGTGACGGGTCGGACCTTGGCGCGAAACGGCGCCGTGACGCTGGATACCAACAACGTTGCCGTCACCACCTGCGTGCCTGTGCCGATTCCCGGGTGGGCCGCTGTGCTCCTCGCCACGGGTCTCCTGGGCCTGGCGTACCTTCAACTGCGGCGCCGGTCGGCGGGCGCCGCGCGAACCTCTTGAGTCACGGAGGGAGACATGGCCATCTCGACACCGAAGAAACTCGGGATTGGCGCCCTCGCCCTGTTGGGCGCGTTCTTGTTGGGGTACGTGCCTGCCTCTCTGAGTGCCCGCGCCGCGCGGGCGGAACAGGATCGGCTCACGCACAAGCTGGTGTTGGCTACACTCCAGGTTCAGCTCGGCATGATGAGCTATGAAGTGAATCGAGACAACTACGGGCTGGCCGCCCAGTTGGCGACGCCGTTCTTCGACGGCGCGCGATCGGTGATCGCGGGTCCCGCCGATCAGGACGTGATGCCGTCGTTGCAGGCGGTTCTCGCTCGCCGAGATGAGATTACGTCGGACCTGGCGCAGGCCAACGCGGGGGTCAAGACCAAGATCGCTGAACTGTACGCGGACTTGTTTCGCCTTACGAAGACACCATGAATCGCGCCTCCGGCCGTTTCTCGCTGGAATTGAAGCGCTGATCGATCAGGTCCTCCTCGACCCGGAACATGCGCATCGAAGCCGACCTCGTCGATCGGCTTCTTCAACTTCAGCGAACAGCGGCTCGCCCGGACACTGCTGCTGGCGCGTTACGGCCAGGCCGATCCCCAGCGAACGCTGAGAACGATCTCTCAAGAGACGCTCGCGGAAATGATCGGCGCGGTTACTCCGCTCGAGCCCGCCGCCGCAGCCGAAAGTATCCGATCGTTGTGAGCCCCAAGGCGAGCAAGAGGACGAAGGCCTGGGGCAGGGTCGGCACAGCGGTGGTGACCGACAGCGTGAACGGAAGCTCCGCGAAACACCCGTTGGCGTCGGTTCCTCGTATGGTGAACGTGGACGTGCCAGCAACGGTGGGCGTCCCCGTGAGCAGGCCGAGCGTGCCGGCCATTGTGAGGGTCAGGCCCGCCGGCAGTGCGCCGCCGGTCACGCCAAAGCTGTACGGCGCGGTCCCGCCGCTCCCCGCCAGCGTTTGGCTCCAGACCACTCCCACCGTGGCGTTGGCCAGCGTCGACGGGGCGAGCGTAATCGGCGGACACACCGCCGGCGGCACAGGGGCGGCCGCGATGACGATCGTATAGCCGAGCGTCGCGAAACACCCGTTTGCGTCCGTCCCGCGTATCGTGAACGTGGAGATGCCGACGGTGGTCGGCGTCCCTGCCAGCACGCCCGCCGCCGTGAGCGTCAGGCCCGCTGGTAGCGCGCCGACCGTCACGCCAAAGGTGTACGGCGCGGTCCCGCCGCTCCCCGCGATCGTCTGGCTGTAGGCGACCGCCACCGTGCCGGGGGGCAGCGTCGCCGGCGCGAGCGTAATGGTGGGACAGGAGGAGACGCTACAGCCTCCGATCGTGTTGCCGCCAGAGCCAGGCATCGTCACCGCGCCGGTTGGACCGGTTCCCGCCAGTACACGCCCAGACACGATGCCCCCACCCACTGTGATGCTCGCGTCCGCGATGACGGTGCCAATGAAGGTGGTTCCATTGAGAGTCGCGGATGTGCCGACCCGCCAGTACACGTTGCACGGGTTCGCGCTGCCGGTCACCACCGAACTGACGTTCATGGTCAGCGTGCTCGCGACGTTGAAGATGAAGATCCCCGACCCGTTGAGCGTCAG
>CAYHRK010000074.1:2964-8088 GCA_964358795.1 uncultured Vicinamibacterales bacterium | reverse complement strand
AACCCCAAGCATGACGCCAGACGCAAGCAGTTGCGCTTCATTTGTTCATCTCCACCACGACTATGCCTTCGAAGGGCGACCGAGACTGTTCTCTTTTGAACACACTTTAGTATTCTCAGCGCAGCACCTTTTCCGGGGTGGTCTCGCGGTCCTTCACACCTGGCCCGAGACCGGCACCGTGAACATCGACATCTTTTCGTGCTCGGCCAGGCTCACGAACGTGTCGATGTCGCTTTGATCACACCTCTGCTGCAGCCCTGTCTGGTACGCTAGATCACGGCAGACCGGGACAGGTTGAACCGTCGATTCGCCAACGCTCAGGCGGTCGAGAGAAAGGAATCTACATGCCGAACCAATACATCCCCCCGCCACAGCAGGACCGCCAGCAGGCAGAGGGCGTGCGCGAGAAGGCTGAGGACAGCCGTCAGGACGCCGAGCAGGACCGCGGGTTCACCGAAGGAGACCGCACCTCAGAGGAATCTGCCAGGACTGAGGCGGAACAGTTCAGGCGCCTGGCCGAGGAAGCGCGGGAGGTCCGCGACCAGCATCGGGCGGCCCGGAGACACGTCACAGGGTTCTACCTCGCCAGCCGCGCCATTCTGATCGGCGCGCAACTGGACGCCACGATCGAGCGCGCGTCGACTGAGCCGCAGCCGCTCGAAGCGTCGCAACATGCCGGGAAAATGGCGCGGCGCTATGCCAACGTCCCCCTCGATTGCGGCCAGCGTTGCCGCTCAGGGGCTGCCGCAGTTCGTGAGCATGGCGACGAACTCATCCTTTCGCCGAGCCTCGTCCCTGACGACGAGCGCCGATGCGCGGGCAGGGGCGAGCAAGAGCGTGGCGAATCCGACGCCTGCGACAAGACCCAGAGCTTTGCGCGTCATTTCATATTCCTCTACGGCAGTCTAGGTGCTAGGTGACCATGATGGAAACCGCTGTCCTGTTTTGAACAGTCAGCGTGCGGGGCGGCTCGCTAAAATCGCTGCACGATGGACGCGAATGTCTCGCCCGCCTCGTGTTCCGCCGATCTCTCGGGCTGCGTCCTTCCACCAGTTCCTGCCTCAACGCCAACTCCTGCCGCACCCGCTCAGCCCGTTAGAAGTCGCCGACAAGACGTGTCCCTTCCGGTACATCCCTGCTCGTTCGGAACCCATACAGTGAAACCAACGTGCCGGATGGCCGGACACATGGAGCATCAGGAGACATGATGAGAACTCGATTCATCTTCGGCAGCATATTGATTGTGTCGTTGACGTCCTCGACCGCAGCGTGGGCACAAGTCGGCGGCGGTATCAAAGTCGGAGTGAACCTCGCGACGTTATCCGGCTTCAACGACGCGTCGACGTCTCAGCGCGTGGGCATTATGGCGGGCGGCTTCATGACGTTTGGTCTGGCCCCCATGATTGCGTTCGAGCCCGAAGTGCTCTTCTCCATGCAAGGCTCCACATTGCACTTCGGGACGTCAGGGACAATCGTCTCTTCAGATGTCACGGCGAAGCTCGACTACATTCAGGTGCCGTTGCTGCTCCGAATCGGAAATAGTGGAAAAGCCGGCGCGAGCCTGTACGCCGTCGCGGGACCGACGCTCGGTCTTCTGGCGCGGAATCAGGGTGTGGCGGACCAACTGAAGAGCACGGACCTCGGTGTGGTTGTGGGCGCAGGCGTCACCGTATCGCGGCTCCTGTTGGAAGGGCGATACACCGCCGGCCTCACGGACTTCAACAAAGGCGGGACCGTCTACAAGAACCGCGTGCTCTCCCTGGTCGTCGGCTTGAACTTCTAGCGGCGTCACAGCGCCCGGGCGACCTCGAGCACGAGCCTGACGACCAGCACGATTGGTGTGCCAACCACCAGAATGGCGATCGGGACTGCCAGCGCGACGAGGATGACCTCGCCGCCCGTGGCCAGGCGACTGAGGAACGTCCGCATGGTGACTACCGATCCCGCCACTCGACGAACCCCGGTGGGGGCTCGTCCCGGACGATCATGACGCGCTGGACGCGTTCCTCGCGCAGCAGGGCCGCAGCCGCCACCCGGGCTGCGTCGATGGTGGAATAGCGAGGCCATGTGGGCAGGAGCGAGGACGCCGAGCCACGTCTCACCGTGGTGATTAGATGGAACATGGTGCAGTGTTGCGTACGCCCGACAACGGCGCTGTCCCGAATTGAACAGGGATTCCGACGTGTTCCCAATTGAACAGCCAATCACGATGGGATCGCGCATCCTGTTGCGGTCAGGAATCGGCTTTTCACGAAAGGACGGCCCCAACCATGATGATCACCCCGAGGACATCCGCCACCGCTTCGCGCGCAGGCCAGGCACGGCAACGGGACCTGCAGGCGATGCTGCACGACCGCCAGCGCGAGATGCAAAACGTGCTTCAACGTCGAGTCCGCCACGTGCCCTCCGATGGGCCTGGCGATGGGCTCGACGAAACCGAGCATGCCGAGGCGGACATCCAGGAGCACATCGAGGTCGCCCTGATTCAGATGAAGGGAGACGTACTTCAACGGGTCCGCGAGGCGCTGGACCGGCTCGACGCGGGCGAATACGGCTACTGCGCCGAGTGCGAGGAAGAAATCTCGGAGAAGCGGCTCCAGGCGCTGCCCTTCGCGGTTCGCTGCACCGCCTGCGAAGAATCGCACGAGCGGAGCGCCACCCCGGATCGACGGTTCCGCGCGCCTGAGGGCTTCCCGTTGATCAGTGCTGACCAGATTGGATCGTGACCGTGTGCGGCGGTGCCGCGCCAGGAGTGAGTTTGGTCGCCAGCCGCTTCGCTTCGTCGATCTCGGCGCCAAAGCCCGCGAGATCCAATCGCTGCTGCGGCTCATCGTTCAGACCGGGGGTGCCCAGTCGCGCGCCGGCGCGCCAGACGAACCCACGGGCGTTCTCCAGTTGCCGACTCATCTCGCCGAAGTCGGCGTCGCAGAAGTTCACACGAGCGCCAAGCAACGAGGCACGCGCCTCGGCCAGGTTATTGTGCAACTCGGCGGCTCGGAGCGCTCGAATGAGTTCCCACCTGCCGGAGGCGCCCCAGAGCCACCCGCCCAGAAGCGTCACCAGCAGTGCCACGAACACGCCGGTGCGCTTCGTCATCGCGCCACTCCGCCGTGACGCGCCGTCGTCGGCCGTCGGCGGGTTGGATCATCCGCCCAGGCAGGTGGTGCCAACCCGTTTAGGCTTCGCGCAAGCGTCACAGCCGCCCCGTCAGCAGCAGGATTACCAGGATCAACAGCACGATCCCCAGGCCGCCGCTCGGGTAGTAACCCCAGCCCCGACTGTGTGGCCAGGTGGGCAGCGATCCCAGCATGACCAGTACCGCGATCACGATCAGAATAGTGAGCATCGATCTTCTCCCCCCTGTGTCATCTAGACGACCTTGTGTGTCTTGGCGTCGGTCGCGTACCGCTCGACTACCTGCGCGCCGGCCTCGACGTCCTTCGCGGCGCTGACCACGCTGTCACATACACCATCGCGAACGCCCTGGCCTTTGCGGGTGAGTCCGTCGACGGCATCCGTCACGTGGATCTTGGCGTCCCGATAACGCTCGGAGACCGCGTCGCCGAGGTTGTTCGCCGAGTCGAGCGCCCGCGCCTTGATCTCTGCGGCCGCCCGCGGAGCCAACAGCATCGCCAGGCCCGCGCCAACGACGCCGCCCATCACGAGTCCCGTGAGGAAACGATAGTCATGATTCTGTTGCGCCTGTTCGTTCATTGCTGGTTCTCCTGTAGGTTCCAGACTGAAGAGGGAAGCTGGGTACATGTGGGTGATCCTTGTTTCAGAGCAGCAGGACGCTCAGGCGGTCCACCACCTGCTTGATGCCCTTGGTGTCCCGCGCGAGCCGGAGCGCTTGGTCGCGCTCGGCGACCGACCGGACCGTGCCCGCCAGAGTCACGACGCCGTCGGTCGTCGACACGTCAATCGAGCGCGCGCGCACGATTTCGTCGAGCGCCATCTTCGACTTGATCTTCGCGGTGAGCCCTGCGTCCGACACGAAGTCGCTCACCTTCTGCGCGGCCTTCCCAGCCTGCGCGTCGAGTTGGTCCATGCGATCGCGTGCGGTGCTGGTGCTGGCCGGTCCAGCCACAGGCGCGACGTTTCGCGACGAGCCCACGGTAACGGGATTGAAGGACCAGTACCCGAGCACGTAGGTACCCATCGCGACGACCACGAGCACGAGGACAGTCACCATCACGAATTTCATGCTGCACTTCCGTTTGCGGCCTCCGATGCGATCGACCGGCAGTCGGGCCGCCTTCGACCACACGCCCCGCGTGCGGGACGGTGCCCCCGTGGGCGGCCATTCACGCGCAGCGGCCACCAGCAGTGTGGCGTACGCGCGCCGACCGCGCTGTCCCGCATTGCACACCGCGAATGCAGCGCGCGCTGGCCAGAGACGAGGAACGACGCTGCGGTCGGGCTCGTGTTCAGGACCGCCCAGGCGCTAGCGAATCGCCTCGAAGGTGAGGATGGCCCCCAGTACGGCGCCCAGAATCGAACCCTTGCCGTTGGTATACCTGCCGTATCGATAGCGGCCGCTGTAGCCATCTTCGTAGCCGCGACGGAAGCCCTCGCGGAAGTAGTTGTTGTAGTCGTCCCGATCTACGTAGAAGCCGCTGTAGCCGTAGTTCGCATCCTGATAGGCATAGGAGCTCTCGTAGTTGGAATCCCAGCGATCCTGCCGGTCTGCCAGCCCCGCGCGAGTGCCTTCTTCATAGCCGTAGTTCACGGCCTGCCGGAGCAGATCGACGCCGTATTGATTCGTCTCGTAGTAGCGGCCCCCACGAAAGTACCGATAGCTTGGGGGCGTGTAGAAGTATGGATCGCGGCCGTAATCGTAGCGACCCTGACTCTGGATACGCAACTGCTGCTGACGCAGGCGCGCCAAGTACTCCTGCTGAAAACCGTACTGCGCCCTACGGTTCTGTCGCTGGAGCTGTGCTGACTGCTGCTGTAACAGGCGCTGCTGCTGATCCAGATGCTCACGGTACTGCGCCAGACGTTGTTCCTGCTGACGAATCAGCACTTGCTGGTCCTGCGGTGCCAGGCGCTGGCGCTGCTGCGCCACGCGTTCTTGCTGCTGCTGTTGCCGCTGATTCTGCCCCTGCTTCTTCTCCGCCTGCT
>CAYHRK010000074.1:0-2864 GCA_964358795.1 uncultured Vicinamibacterales bacterium | reverse complement strand
TGTTGTGACGGTTTCTTCGCTTCTTGCTGTTTTGCGTCCTTCTGGTCTTCCTGCCGCACTTGATCCTGTTGCGGTTGTGCGTTGGTCGGTACGCCCAGCCCGAATAGCGCCACTGCGCCGACTCCAACCGCCACTACCATCCGATTCAGGACATTGACTGTCATTGCACACCTCTTTCCATAGTCCGTATCACCCGCAGGCACACCCTTGAAGCCAGCCGCCGCACCATGGCTACAGGGCGCGCCTCTGGCTCGACGCTTCTCATGCCGTCCCGCACCGTTCGGTGTGACGCGCGACTCCTGCCGAACAGCGTATGGCAATCGCTGACGATCGTCTGTGCAGTTGAGGACACCCCCGCCTACCCGGCGAGGTCGTTGCGCGTCGGCGACGTGGCCACGCCACGTGTTCTTGCCGAATCGTGTCAGGCCCGTCAACTGTGCGTTCTTGAACAGACGCTCAGACACCGGCCTGATAGTCTGGTGCCGTTGACGAGATCGTCGGGTCAGTGTCTTCGCTGATGGAAAAGGACTCAGATGACAAGAATGAAGTACGTGATCGTTTTCGCGGTCGGACTCGCGGTGGCAAGTGCCGGTGTGGCGATGGCAGGTCAACAACGGCCCTATCGCCTGAGCGATCAACAGCTGAAAGATCTGGTGAAACGCATCGACACCCACAACGAGGCCTTCCACACCAGCTTCGAACGGGCGATGGATCGCAATCCGATCAAGGAGAGCACGGCAAAAGACCAGATCGACAGGTCCGTGAAGGATTTCGAGCAGGCCACCGAGCTGCTTCGTGATCGCGTGAACGACCGGCAGTCCGACACAGCGGCCGTGGAAAATGTGCTGAGGCGTGCATCGGTCATCGACAACTTCATGATGCGCAACCAGCTCGATACATCCGCCCAGGGCGATTGGCAGGCTCTGCGGCGGGACATGAACGACCTGTCGGGCGCGTACGGCATCAGGTGGAGCTGGAGCGCCGTCTCACAGAACCGGGTCGACGACAAGCAGGTCAAGCAGCTGCTGAAGGAAATTGGGGAGAAGGCCAACCGGTTTGACAAGAGCCTCGACCGAGCCTTCGATCGCAGCGGGATCGATGACCGCCGAGGGAAGGACGAAATCCACCAATCTGTAAAAGCCTTCAGGCAGACCACCGATCGGCTACGCGATCGCGTCAAGGGTCGCCAATCCAATACTCTCGATGTCGAAGAGGTGCTCCGACGCGGTGTGAGCATTGACGGCTTCATGCAGCGATATCAGTTGAGTGCCCAGGCGGAACAGAACTGGCTCTCGTTACGCGGCGATCTGGATGGGCTCGCCCGCGCGTACAACGTCGCGTGGAACTGGAGCAATCCCGGGTACACACCCGCGGAACCGGGCGCGCTCTTCCACTATCGCCTCACGGGAACGTATCAGCTCGAGAACAATCGAGGCGATGATCCGCGGCGGGCGGCTGAACTGGCTGCCCGTTCCGCGCCCTCAGACCAGAGGCAACGCACGTATCAGAGCCTCCTGACCCGGTTGGAAGCGCCGGAACTGATCGCGATTGAGCGCCATGAGAACATCGTGACGATGGCCTCGACACGAGCACGGCGCGTGACCTTCGAGGCCGATGGCAGAGACCACACGGAACGGTGGTCTGCTGAACGGACGATGAACACCCGCGCCACCCTCGAGGGTGAACGGTTGGTGGTGACGACCACCGGCAATCGAGGCAGTGATTTCACCGTGACCTTCGATCCGATGGAGAACGGCCGCAGCCTGCACATGACGCGCACCATCGATGATGAGGGTCTCCGTCAACCGGTGACGGTTCGAAGCTCCTATCGACGGCTGTCGGACGAGGCCCGGTGGAATATCGATGCCAGCGGTTGGCAAGGTCCCGACAGCAACACCGGCTCCCAAGCGGGTGAATTCGTCGTACCGGATGGCACCCGGTTCGTGGCCTTGCTGGACAACGCCCTGAGCACAGCTACTGCGCGTGACGGTGATCTCTACACGATGACTACCCGCAGTCCATCACAATACGAGGGTGCGGTGATTCAAGGTTTCGTGTCCACCGTGAACGAGTCGGGGCGATTGACCGGCCGGGCGAGCATGACGCTGAACCTCCGGAGCATCCGCCTCCGCAATGGCAGATCGTATCAGTTCGACGGGGTTATCGAGGATATCCGCACGCCTGATGGAGAGACGGTCAGGGTGGATCGCGAAGGCACGGTCGACACTCACGACAGCCAGACCCAGAAGACCGTGGAGCGGGGCGCCATCGGCGCAGCGCTCGGCGCCATTATTGGCGCAGTCGCTGGCGGCGGCAAAGGCGCCGCCATTGGTGCGGTGATAGGCGCGGGCGGGGGCGCGGGTACGGTCATTGTCGAGGGGCGAGACCGGCTCGATCTGCAGCGCGGCACGGAGTTGACGATCACCTCCGGCACCCCATGGAATCGGCGAGGGATCCCGAGCGTGCAACGTTGACGTCAAACCCTTGATCCCTTCCCGGTGCTGTGGTCGATCATCGGCGCCGCTCTCTTCGTGGCGATCATTTGGTAATTGCTTACCGCCAACCTGCGCGAGGCGGTAAACAATTACGGTGACGGGTGAGCGCAAGAGCGGGCCACGGAAAACTTCATGATTGGAGATTGCACATGTGGAACAAAGATGAACGCGACGGAAAGATCGGTCAGGCGAAGGGTCGAGTCAAGCAGGCGGTCGGCGATCTGACCAAGGACAAGAACCTGAAAGCCGAGGGTCGGGTCGATGAGGCCGCCGGTAAGGTCCAGGAGGCCGTGGGTGAAATCCGTCGAAAGGCCGGCAAGGCAATCGAGAAGATCGGCAAAACCGTGAAGCGGTGAACCCGGGCAGGCG
>CAYHRK010000073.1:11076-15804 GCA_964358795.1 uncultured Vicinamibacterales bacterium | reverse complement strand
GCCCCGCACTTGATGCGGGGCGGGGGTCCAGTCCTGGATTCCCGCCTTCTTGGGCGGCCGTAGCCAAAGGCGAAGGCGCCCGCGGGAATGACGGAGTAGCAGTGCCTCTCCCGGCGCCGATCGCCCTTGGGCCGCCGTAGCTGTAGGCGCCTGCGCCCGTGGGCGGCCGTAGCCGAAGGCGAAGGCGCCCGCGAGTGGGCTCGGCAGTGTGAGGCGGAGCTTCGCTAGATACCCCGCCCCGCCATGTACAGCAGCAGATCCACGCACCGCTTCGCATAGCCCCACTCGTTGTCGTACCACGAGAGGACCTTGACGAAGTCGCCGTCCATCACCTTGGTGTAGGCCGAGTCAATAATCGACGAGTTCGGGTTGCCGCGGAAATCGATCGACACCAGCGGCGCGTCTTCGACCGCCAGAATCCCTTTCAGCGGACCGGCCGCAGCCGCGCGGAATGCCGCGTTCACTTCGTCAGCCGTGGTGGTCTTCTCCACGATCACCGCCAGGTCCACCACCGACACGTTTGGCGTCGGCACCCGCATGGCGAATCCGTCGAGCTTGCCTTTCAACGCGGGCAGCACTTCGCCCACGGCCTTGGCCGCGCCCGTGGTGGTCGGGATCATCGACAGGGCTGCGGCGCGCGCGCGGCGCAGGTCCTTGTGGGGCAGGTCGAGCAGGTGCTGATCGTTGGTGTACGAGTGGATGGTCGTCATCCAGCCCTTCCTGATGCCAAACGACTCGTGCAACACCTTGGCGAAGGGCGCCAGGCAGTTGGTGGTGCACGACGCGTTGGACACGACGACGTGTCTGGCCGGGTCGTAGATGTCGTGATTCACGCCCATCAGCAAGGTCGCATCCGGTGCCGTCGCCGGCGCCGTCACGATCACCCGCTTGGCTCCACCCGTGATGTGCTTGGCGGCATCGTCGCGCTTCGTGAACTTGCCGGTGCTCTCGAACACCACGTCCACGCCCAGGTCTTTCCAGGGCAGTTGTGCCGGGTCCTTCTGCGATAACACCTTGAACGTGTCACCGTTCACGCTGATCCAGCCGTCGCCGGCCTCGATGGCCGCGTCGAGGTTACCCAGGATCGAGTCGTATTTCAGCAAGTGCGCCAGCGTCTTGGTGTCCGTAATGTCGTTGACAGCCACAAAGTCGATGTCGCGGTTACCCATGGCGGCCCGCATGATGTTGCGCCCGATGCGCCCGAACCCGTTGATGCCAACCTTGATTGCCATTCCCCAGCCTCCAGACTGCAAGCGCTGATTGTAGTGAACAGGTTGCAGCACGGTCAAACGCGCGTGATATCTTGATTTCGCCCATGTACGCCCTTTACAGCCTGATCACGGTTCTGCTGTTTGTGGCCGTGTTGCCGTACTTCCTCTATCAGGCCGTGCGCTACAAGAAATACGTCGGCAGCCTGCCCGAACGGCTGGGGTTTCTACCGGTGTCGCTGAATCTCGACCGCGAGCCCTCCATTTGGATTCATGCGGTGTCGGTTGGCGAGGCCCTCACCGCCCGCGCCATCGCCGGCGAGTTGAAACAACGGTATCCACACCTCCGTCTGTTCGTGTCGACCACAACGATGACCGGACAGCAGGTGGCGCGGCGCAGTTTCCAGATGGCCGACGGCTTCTTCTATTTCCCGCTCGACCTGCCGGTGATCGTCCGGCGCGTGCTCGACATTGTCCGGCCACGGCTGTTTGTGATGATGGAAACCGAGATCTGGCCCAACATGCTGCGCGCATGCCACCGGCGTGGTGTCAGGACCATCGTCATCAACGGGCGGATTTCCACCCGGTCGTTCCCGCGCTACCGGCTCGTGCGCCCGCTATTCAGACGCGTGCTCTGTTTGGTCGATCGGTTCTGCGTACAGGGCACCGACACCGCCCGCCGCCTAGCCGAGCTTGGCGCGCCGGCCGATCGCATCACCCTGACCGGGAGCTTGAAGTTCGACTCCTTGCAGGCGCAGGATGGCGCGGCCGTCTTCGGGCGTGGAGAGAATCGTGTGCTGAGGTATTTCCAGGGAGCGGAACGGCGGCCGGTGATCGTGGCCGGCAGCACGATGCCGGGCGAGAACGAGATCGTGCTGCGCGGGTTCGAGCGGATCCGCACGCTGGTCAGGACGGCGCTGCTCGTGATTGCCCCGCGCAAGCCGGAGCACTTCGACGAGGTGGAGCAGGCTGCGCGCCAGGCCGGGTTCCGCACCGTTCGCCGCACGGCCCTGGGCATCGACCAGGAGCTGCGTGCCGATGTGGTCGTGCTCGATACGATTGGCGAATTGGCACAGGTGTATCAACTGGCCTCGGCCGTCTTCGTCGGCGGCAGTCTGGTGAATGTTGGTGGCCACAACATCCTCGAGCCCGCTATCTACGGCCGGGCCGTGGTGTTTGGCCCGCACATGCAGAACTTCGCCGAGATCGCCGAGGCGTTTCTTCAGCACCAGGCCGCGGTGCAGGTGCACAGCGGGCGCGAACTGGAAGACACGCTGATCGACCTGCTGACAAATCGCGATCGCCGCGAGCGGATCGGCGAAGCCGCCCGCGCGCTGGTCGAAGCGAATCGCGGCGCCAAGGACCGCACCTTGGACGCCATCGCCACGCTGTTGCCCCTGCCGATCGCGGCCAGCGGCAACGTGGTGCCGTTTCCCGTTGGGCGCTGACCCGGCAGACGATGCTGAACTTTCTCTACGCGCACATCGCACAGGCACGCAGACGGCGATCCGGCCGTATGGGTTATCAGCGCCGGCTCCAGCGTCCCGTGATCAGCATCGGCAATCTTCGCGTGGGTGGTTCGGGTAAGACGCCGACGGTGGCGTTTGTGACTCGCCTGCTGGCCGGGATGGGGGAACACCCCGCTGTCCTGAGCCGCGGGTACGCCCGCCAGCATGCCCTTGATGGCGTGGTGGTGGTGTCGGACGGAGTCCGGCTCCGGGCCGATCTCGGCGCCAGCGGCGACGAGCCGCTGATGTTGGCTCGATCGATTCCCGGTGCAGCCGTGCTGGTCTCGCGCGATCGATTCCTTGCCGGCCGACTGGCCGAGCACCATTTCGGGGCCACGGTGCACGTGCTCGACGATGGATTTCAGCATCTGTCATTGGCACGCGACATCGACATCGTCGTGGTCAGCTCCGACGACATCGCCGACCCGCGTACGCTGCCGGGCGGACGACTGCGAGAGCCATTGTCGGCGGCTTCGGCGGCCGGTGCACTGCTGGTGACGGATGCCACCGACGATCAAGTCAGAGCGATTGGCGAGCGCCTGCAGGTGCCGCACGTATTCACGCTGTCACGAATCGTTCAGCCGCCGAGGCGGCTCGACGCGTTCGCGCCCGATGCGCCCGCCAAGCCGGGACGCCGCGCGTTGGCGATTGCGGGCATCGCGCGGCCCGAACGCTTTTTCCTGGAACTGGTGCGCGATGGGTGGGACCTGGTCGGCACGCTGCCGTTTCCCGACCATCACCGGTACACGGCACGGGATGTCGCCGCGATCGCCCGTCAGGCGCGTGCGGCTCAGGCCACTTCCCTCGTCACCACCGAAAAAGACCTGATGCGGCTGTTGCCCTTCCGACCCTTGCCGCTTCCGCTGCTCTGGGTGCCGTTGTCGGTTACCATCACGCCCGACGTCGGATTCCGTTCGTGGCTGCAGCAGCGGCTGGCCGATGCGCGGTTGCCCCGGGGGGCCGTGCCGTGCTGAAGGCGATCAGACATCGGGTCGAGTACTGGCTCGTCCTGATCACAACCGCCGTGGCGCGAGTGCTGCCCTGGGGCATCGTGCGCGCGATGGGGACCGGCCTCGGATGGCTGTTCTACGCGATCGACGGTCGCCATCGGCGGGTTGCCCTTCAGAACGTCGCCGACGCATTCCCGCATCGCAGCTACGCCGATCGTCGGGCGCTTGTTCGCGGCGTCTTTCGCCACTTCGGGCGTGTGCTATTCGAGCTGCTCAAGTTCAGTGGGCTCACGCCGGAGCAGATGCTCGAGCGGGTCCAGGTCGAAGGGGAGGACCGCCAGCGGGCCGCCCATGCCGCAGGGCGCGGTGTCCTGTTTTTCACCGGTCATTTCGGGTACTGGGAAATCCAGGCCATGGCGCACGGCGCGGCGCACAATCCCATCGCGGTGCTGGCGCGCCCGCTCGACAATGCGCGGCTGCACGAGTTGTTGGAGCGGATGCGGACCTGCACGGGCAATCACGTCATCTACCGCCGCGGGGCATTGCGCCGTGTGCTGCGGGCACTCGGGTCGAACCAGGGTGTGGCGTTGCTCATCGACCAGCACATCCAGCCTCCCGACGCGGTGACCATCAGCTTCTTCGATCGCCCGGCCGCCACGACCCTGGCGCTGGCCATGCTGGCGATGCGGACCGGAGCCCCTGTGATCCCGGTGTTCGCCTTGCCCATCTCTGCCGGCCGTTACCGGCTCATCTACGAGCCCCCGGTCGATCCGCCGCGCGAAGACACGCCTGAAGCGATTCGCGACTTCACGCAGCGGTGCACCGACGTGCTGGAGATGTACGTGCGGCGGCACCCGGAGCTGTGGCTGTGGATGCACCGCCGGTGGCGCGACAGCGATGGACTGGATGCGCCAGGTCGCGGCATGTTCCCCGAGGCAGGCGCCGACCGAGGCCCCGACGAATCATGACCACGCTGGTGCTGGCGCCCAATTGGCTCGGCGACGCGGTGATGGCGCTGCCGTCGATTGCGGACATCCGGCGGCATCCGGATACGGACAGGCT
>CAYHRK010000073.1:0-10976 GCA_964358795.1 uncultured Vicinamibacterales bacterium | reverse complement strand
CCGCCGCCAAGGCCCGTGCACCAGATCGATGAGTACCGCCATCTGGTGAGGGCACTCGGCTACGCCAACGGCCCGCGGGAACCGTATATCGAGGCGTCGGCCACCGTCGAGCAGGAAGGCCGCCGCCTGTTGGCTGCTGCCGGTTGGAATCCCGAGCATCGGCTGATCGGCTTCGGGCCAGGCGCCGCCTACGGCGGAGCGAAGCGTTGGCCGGCCGATCGCTATGCGGCCGTGATCGCCTCGCTGATCGGGTCGCCGCGTGCGGCGTGCGTGCTGCTGGGCAGCGATGCCGACCGACCTGCGGCGTGCGCGATCGAAGCGGAACTCGGTAGAATCGGTGTACGAGCTGCCAGTGCTCCGGTGATCGACCTGACTGGTCAGACCAGCCTTGCGCAACTGGCTGGCGTACTGGTCTGCTGCGCGTCTTTCGTGTCGAACGACTCCGGGGCGATGCACCTGGCGGCCGCGCTTGGTGTGCCCGTCGTGGCTGTGTTCGGTCCCACCGATGATCGCGGCACCGCGCCTGTGGGACGCTCCAAGACGACGATGCTGACCGCACCGGCGTGGTGCCGCCCGTGCATGCTGCGGGAGTGCCCGCTCGATCACCGGTGTATGACGGGCATTGGCGCGGACCGTGTGTTGAACGCCATCGGACAGGACCTGTGATGCAGAAACGACCAGCCGCCTTTCTCGACCGCGACGGCACGTTGAACGAAGAGGCCGGATACGTCGATCGGCTCGACAGGCTCGTGCTGTACCCCTTCGCCATCGATGCCATTCGCCTCTTGCACGACGCCGGATACCTGGTCGTGGTGATCACCAACCAGGCGGGCGTCGCGCAGGGTCTGTATGATGAGGGTTTTGTTGAGGAGACCGGCCGCTACCTGGCCGAGCAGGCACGGTTGGGTGGAACCATCATCGATGGCCACTACTACTGTCCGCATTCACCAGACGCCGCCGTCGAGGCGTATCGCACCGATTGTGAGTGCCGCAAACCCAAGGCTGGCATGGCCATTCGCGCGGCTGAGGAACTGAATCTCGATCTCACGCGTTCGGTGGTGATTGGCGATCGGTGGCGCGACCTGGCAGTGGCCCAGGCGGTCGGCGCCCGCGGCATCATCGTGAAAACAGGGTACGGCGCCACCGAGGCCCTTCAGCCGCCGCCGGGGATGGCCGCCGACGCGGTCTGCGACACCCTGGCGGCAGCCGTGGTCTGGCTGCTCGAACACCCGGCCCCGTAGATATGGCACCCATCGTCACGCTGGACGAACTCGAACGACTGGTCGCGGCCGATCGCGCCGCCGGTCGCACGATTGCGCTGGCCAACGGTGTGTTCGACCTGCTGCATGTCGGGCACATTCGGTACCTGCAGGGCGCCGCCGCTGAAGCCGACCGGCTGATCGTCGCCGTGAACGATGACGAGGCGGTGCGGCACCTGAAAGGGGAGGGCCGTCCCGTGATGCCGCAGCGCGACCGCGCCGAACTGGTGGCGGCGCTGCGTGGCGTGGACTACGTCGTGGTGTTCTCCGGCCGCACGGTGGCTGATGTGCTGTTGCGCCTGCGGCCGGACGTGCACTGCAAGGGCACCGACTATACCGTCGACACCGTTCCCGAGCGTCCCGTTGTGCAATCCTACGGCGGTCGCACGGCGATTGTTGGCGATCCCAAGGATCACTCGACGCGCGATGTGCTCTCACGGTTGACCACTCGCTGATGGAACGATCGGTTCTCATCGTCCGCCTCGGCGCCCTTGGCGACATCGTGCACGCGTTGCCCGTGGCGGCCGAGCTGCGTCATGGGTGGCCGGGCGTGCGCATCGACTGGCTGGTCGACTGGCGCTACCATTCACTGCTCGAACTGGCTCTCGACCTGGATCGGCTGTTCATCGTCGGCGCACCGCCGCGCCAGGATCTGCAGGTCCGGCTTCGTCATCAGGACCGTGTGTACCACGGTCTGAGCGGATACGTGGCAGCGATACGCGACCTGCGCAGGGCACACTACGATGTGGCACTCGACCTGCAGGGCCTCATCAAGTCCGCAGCGTTGGCACGCGCGGCCGGCGCACGGCGCACCATTGGCTTTGGCCGCGCCCTTGTGCGGGAACCCGCTGCGGTGGCGTTTTACACCGAGACGGTGAAGCCGCCGCCGGGCGGCCATGTGATTCGTAAGAACCTGGCGGCCCTGGCGGCGCTCGGCTTCGAGACGACGACACCGGACAGGTACTGCCATCTGGAAATACAGTCAGCCCGCTCGGTTGACGCGGCGCGCATCCGGCTCGGTCTTCCGGCTGACGCCCGGTTTGCTGTCTTGAATCCTGGCGGCGGCTGGCCCAACAAGCGGTGGCCGCCGGAGCGGTTTGGAGAGGTGGCCCGCCATCTGCGCGATCGGCATGGCCTGCGGTCGCTGGTGCTGTGGGGGCCTGGCGAAGACGAACTGGCAACCCAGGTGGCGGCCGCTTCTGATGGCGCGGCGGCGACAGCGATGGAAACGACGCTCGGCGATCTGCTGGCGTTGATGAAGGTAGCAGCGGTGGTCGTGGCCGGCGACACCGGCCCCCTGCACCTGGCTGCATCAATAGGCGCACCGATTGTCGGCATCTACGGACCGACCAACCCCGAGCGCAACGGGCCGTGGGACCCGATGGACATCTCCGTCTCGCGGTTTGACCAGTGTGCGTGCCACCACAAGCGCCGGTGCACCCACACAACCTGGTGTCTGGCGCAGATCAGCGCAGCCGAGGTCAACGAGGCGGTTGATCGTCGGCTGCGGCGGGTCGCCGGCGTGTCGTCGCTCGACGTCCCCCGCTAGAGGTCACGATATGATGATGAGGTGTCTTCGCCCACGGCCAACCTGCCCGCGCTGACGGCCCAACTCGCACGTCTGCGAGTGCCGCTCGGGTTTGCGGCCGGACTGATTTCCGTGGTGATCGCGCGTCCCACCGCCACCAGCGTCGCGGTCGGCACGCTGGTGGCCCTGTCGGGAGAAGGCATTCGCGTGTGGGCGGCCGGCCACCTGGAAAAGAGCCGAGAGGTGACCCGCTCGGGACCCTACCGATGGGTTCGCCACCCCCTTTACGTCGGATCGACGGTGATGGGTGCCGGAATCAGCCTGGCCTGCGCCAGCCTGTGGGTGGCGCTGATCGCGGTTGTGTACCTCGGCACCACGCTTACCGCCGCAGTCCGCACGGAGGAGACCTTCCTCCGGGCGCGCTTCGGCACGCAGTACGACGAGTACTGCAGCGGTTCTGCGGGAACCGTGGATCGAACGTTCAGCTGGGATCGGGTGTGGCGCAACCGCGAGTGGCGGGCGTTCATCGGCCTTGGTGCGGTTGTCGCGCTACTGGCCGCCAAGACGGCCTGGCTCGGCTAATTGGCCTGAATCCGCGCGCGAATCTCGCAAAAAGCGGGTGTGATAGCATGCCCGTAAGTTTTTGCCAGCTATGACTTTTCGCAAGATCGTGGGACACCATCGCCTGATCGGGCTCGTTGGCAGAGCCATCGCGGCCGATTCGTTGCCGCCAAGCCTGATTCTGTCCGGGCCCGACGGCGTCGGGAAGCGTCAGTTCGCATTGGCTGTCGCCCAGTCACTCAACTGTGTGGACCCGGTTACCGATCCGGCAACCGGGCTGCGTGATGCCTGTGGGCGGTGCGTTGCCTGTGGCAAGATTGTCCGCGGAAACCATGCCGACGTGCTGCTGGTTGGCCCCGACGACGGCGGTTCGATCAAGATCGATGTGATCCGCCAACTGGTCGGCCAGACCGCGTACCGTCCGTTTGAAGGCCGCACGCGAATAGTCATCGTGGATCAGGCCGATCAGATGGGCGAGGACTCGCAGAACGCCCTCCTGAAAACACTGGAGGAGCCGCCCTCTCGCAACGCGTTCATCCTGGTCACGTCGCACCCGGATCTATTGCTGCCGACCATCCGCTCGCGGTGCTGCCAGCTGCGATTCGGGCCACTGGCACCCGCCGAGATTGCTTCGGCTTTGAGGAACCAGCACGGATACGCCGAGCGGGATGCGAAAGCGGCTGCCGCGCTGGCACATGGCAGCCTTCGTCGCGCCCTCGACCTGGGCGCCGCCGCGACCTCCGATGACCGTGGCGTCGCGGCCGCCGTACTGCACGAGGTCGCCACCTCCGCCGATCCCCGCGTGCGCCTGGCGGCGGGGGCAGCGCTGCTGGTCGGGCCGAATAAGAAGGGGAAGGATCGCGAAGGCAAGACGCCAAGCGGGGCCGATCGCGGCCTGGTGGCGGCACGTCTGCGCGCGATGGGTGCACTGCTGCGTGACGTGACGATTCTCACAATCCGCGCGCCGGAAACGGCGCTGGTCAACCTCGATCTCAGGGCCAAGCTGGAACCCCTGGCGAGCGTGTACGACCGGCCCCGGCTCGAGCGCGCGTTTTCGGCAGTCGGACGAGCTCTCGGTGCGCTGGAGCGCAACAACGCCAGTCCCAAAATCGTGGTGGACTGGCTCGCGTTCCAGTTGTAGCGGCAGCTGGTGCCGGCAGCCTTAGATGCCGAGGACTATGAGCGCTGGACGTTCCGGCGCCGTCGTAAGGGTCAAGACCATTCCCGGCGCAATGGTGCGAGCGGCGGTGCTGTTCGAGGTTGATCCTCCGTTTGTCGACGGCGAACCTGTCATCATCCACGCCGATGGCACGCTCGTGATGGGACATGTGGTGTCGACTCCCGCTGCCGTGCTGGACCGGCACGGGCCGATCGGTAGCCTGCCACACGTGCTTCGCCGAGCCGACGCGCAGGATCTCTACCTGCGACAGCGGCACGAGCAGCGCGAGGTCGACGCCTTTCGCATCGGGGTGATGAAGATTCGCGAGCGCGGCCTGGCCATGAAGCTGGCTCGGGTGGAACAGGCGTTTGACGGGTCGAAGCTGCTGTTTTTCTTTACCGCCGAGGAGCGGGTGGATTTCCGCGAACTGGTGCGGGAACTGGCAGCCGATTTCAAGACCCGCATAGAACTGCGCCAGATTGGCGTGCGCGACGAAGCCCGCATGCTGACCGGCTATGGCACGTGCGGCCGGCCGCTCTGCTGCAGCACGTTTCTGAAATCGTTCGAACCGATTTCGATCAAGATGGCGAAGCAGCAGGACCTGGCGCTCAATCCCGCCCGGTTGTCGGGATTGTGCGGCCGCTTGAAATGCTGCCTGCGCTACGAACTGGTTCCAGGTCCTGCCACCGCCGTTGCCGTCACGGCCACCGACGAGGCCTACCCGGGCAGCTCTGACGAAGGCGGGCGCAGCACATACGCGTGCGGCGGATGCCGAGGCTGCGGCCCTGGCGGCTGCCGATGAGCCTTCCCCGCATTGCGATCACGCTGGGCGATCCGGCCGGTATTGGGCCTGAGATTGCCGAAAAGGCGCGTCGCGATGTTCGCGTCACCCAGGTGTGCCAACCCGTGCTGTATGGTCCGCCGGCGCCGGAGCGATTCGCGCCTGGACGATTGTCGGCCGAAGCGGGTCGCGCGGCCTACGACGCGATTGTGGCGGCCGTCGATGATGCCCTGGCCGCCCGCGTGCAGGGCGTGGTGACGGCGCCCATCAACAAGGCGGCGTTCGCGCTGGCGGGGCTGCCCTGGCCAGGCCACACCGAGTTGCTGGCGCACCTGACGGGCGCCTCGCAGGTGGCCATGATGTTCCACACCGAGGCGATGCGTGTCGTGCTGGCCACCATCCATGTGCCGCTTGCTGAGGTGCCGGCGCTCATCACCCAGGACCTGCTGGAGCGAGTGGTCCGGCTCACAGCCCATGAACTGCCGCGACTCGGGTACCCGGTGCCACGCATGGCCGTAGCCGGGCTCAACCCGCACGCGGGCGAGGGCGGCGTGCTGGGCCTCGAGGAACAGCACGTGTTCGCGCCGGCCCTGGCGGCGTGCCGGCGAGATGGCATCGACGTGGCCGGCCCGTTCCCCGCCGACACGCTGTTTGTCCGCGCGTCGAGAGGCGAATTCGACCTGGTCGTGGCCTGCTACCACGACCAGGGATTGGTGCCGGTGAAGCTGCTGGCGTTTGGCCACGCCGTCAACGTGACGCTGGGCCTCCCGATCATCCGCACGTCGGTGGATCACGGCACCGCGTTCGACATCGCGGGTACTGGCCGCGCCGATCACGGAAGTTTGGTCGAGGCCATCCGGCTGGCGGCTCGATTTGCCAATGCGACAGGCATGCCGGTTCGCTTTGTCGGAGCCGGGCGATGACCATCAGCGACGAACGCAAGAAGGCGGAGTGCATCGTCGCGGACAACCGCAAGGCGCACCACGACTATCACCTGTTCGAGACATTCGAGGCAGGGGTCGCGCTGCTCGGTACCGAAGTGAAAGCCATTCGCGAGGGGCGCGTCAACCTGCGGGACAGCTTTGCCCGGGTGGTCGACGGCGAGATCTTCGTCCACAACGTGCACATCGGGGCGTACAGCAGCCGAGGCTACGCCGACCACGAGGCGCTGCGCCCGCGCAAGCTGCTGCTGCACCGGCAGGAGATCAAAAAACTGGTCGGGAAGACGACCGAACGCGGCATGACCATCGTGCCCGTGCGGATGTACTTCAAGAACGGGCGCATCAAACTGGCCATCAGCCTGGCCAAGGGCAAGCAGGCGCACGACAAGCGTGAGACGATTCGGCGGCGCGAAACCGATCGGGAAACACGGGCGGCCATCAAGTCGCGGGGCCGCTGATCCACGCGGTCGTTCGGCTTGCGGCCGTTTCCGCCGGATGCTAGCATTCGACGTTTAGCAGCACGGGCTGTTAAGGGTTGTGAAGGAGGATGGTCGATCGTGTTGAAGAACAAGAACCTCGTAGGCGGCCTGATCGTGGTCGCGCTGGTGGTGGCCGCCGTGGCGTTCTGGATGTCGCGGCGCGGCGGCCAGACTACCGCTCTCGACCTGATCGCGCTGCTTGGTGACGCGCAGAAGCGCAGCACCTGGAACGAGCCCGGCGACGCGCCGTTTACGGTGAAGGACGTCACCATCGCGGGTCAGACGCACAAAGCGATCTTCGCGCCGCCTCATGCGCGTATCCGGTGGAAGCTTCAGGTGCCTCGCCGCGGCACGTTTGAGGTCTGGTACGGCGTGCGTGAGGACGGGTGGACCGGCGACGGGAACGGCGTGCAATTTCGCATCGGCGTGTCGGATGGCCGTACCTACGAGCCGTACTTCACGGAAGTCGTCAATCCGCACGACCGCGACCGCGATCGCCGCTGGCTGTCGGCCACGATAGACTTGTCGGCCTACGAGGGCCAGTTGGTCGAACTGAATCTGAACACCGATCCGGGTCCACCCAAAGACGCCGCCGACAAGCGAAACGACTTCGCGGTGTGGGGCGAACCGAGAGTGACGGCCCGTTAGGACCCGGACGGAAATACGTGTGTCATCGTGGGCGTCGAGGCGCCCGCCCGGCAAGGCGCGAGGAGCGCGCATACCGGGTGTATGTAAGTGACGAGCAACGCGGCCCGGCGGGATGCATCGGCGTCCAGGATGGCATAGTTATTTCCGTCCGGGTCCTAAGGCCATTGGCGGGAGCAGCACATGGCGGCGATCGACGCCGGGCGGGCGGTAGGCACCATGCAGGTGCCCATGCTGGATCTGCAGGCCCAGTACCAACCGATTCGCGACGAGATCCTGGCGGTGGTGACGCGCGTTTGCGACAGCCAGCGCTTCATCATGGGTCCGGAAGTAGACGGGCTCGAGCGAGAGATGGCCGCCATGCTGGGCGTGAAGCATGCGGTGGGCGTGTCGTCGGGCACCGACGCGCTGCTGCTGGCCATGATGGCGCTGGGCGTCGGACCCGGGCACGAGGTCGTCACCAGCACGTACTCGTTTTTCGCGACGGCGGGGTGTGTGGCGCGGCTGGGCGCGACGCCCGTACTCGTCGATATCGATCCCGCGACATTCAACATCGATCCGGCCCAGGCGGCGGCGGCCATCACGCCGCGAACCAAGGCGATCATTCCGGTGCACCTCTACGGACAAAGCGCCGATCTCGACCCGCTGGTCGACACCGCCCGCCGATCGGGCGTGCCGCTCGTCGAGGACGCGGCACAGGCGATCGGCTCCAAGTACAAAGGCCGGATGGTCGGCGCAGAGGGCCTGCTCGGGTGTTTCTCGTTCTTCCCCAGTAAGAACCTTGGCGCGTTCGGCGACGGCGGCCTCGTGACCACCAATGGTGATGACGTGGTGGCATCGCTGCGCCGGCTGCGCGTGCACGGCGCCGACCAGCAGTACTACCATCGGGTCATCGGCGGGAATTTCCGCCTCGACGCGTTGCAGGCGGCCGTGCTTCGAGTCAAGCTGCCGCGACTGGCCGGGTGGACCGAAGCCCGCCGGCGCAACGCGGATCGCTACGCCCAGCTGTTCCAGGACAGGGGGTTGACCGATCGCGTGACCCTGCCTGTGGCGCTGGCCGACCGGTATCACATCTTCAACCAGTACGTGATTCGGGTGCCGCGACGCGACCAGGTGAAGGCCCACCTCGACCGACGCGGCGTTGGGAACGCCATCTACTATCCGGTGCCGTTCCACGAACAGGAGTGCTTCGCCTACCTCGGCTACAAGACGGGACAGTTCCCGCACGCTGAAGGTGCAGCCCGCAGTACGCTGGCGCTGCCGATCTACGGCGAGCTCGGCGCCGACCAGCAACGCTACGTCGTCGAGGTGATTGCCGAGGCCCTGGATCGGGAGTCCTGATCGCGCCTCCGGCCGTTTTCGTGTCCACCGCAAGGAGCCATCCGTGAAGATCGACGTTGCCGCCGCCTCGTCTGTCACCCCGTCTCGCAGCCGGATGCCCGGCGTCACGACGCAGATTTTCATCGGGCTCGTCGTCGGGATCGGCATCGGGTACCTGTGGCCCACATTCGGCGTGGACATCAAACCCCTGGCCGACGCGTTCTTGCGCATGATCAAGATGATCATTGCGCCGCTGCTGTTCTCGACGTTGGTGGTGGGCATTGCTGGAACCGGCGACCTGAAAGCCATGGGACGGATCGGTCTGAAGGCCATCATCTACTTCGAGGTGGCCACCACGATTGCGCTCTTCTGGGGATTGGGGCTGGTCAACTGGTTTCAGCCCGGAACCGGTCTGGCGATTCCGATCGGCGCCGACACGGGCGAACTCGCCAAGCTGGCCTCCACTCACCAGGGCCCGTGGGACATCTTCCTGCACTTGTTCCCGACATCGGTCATCGACTCGATGGCTCGCGGCGACATCCTGCAACTGGTGGTGTTCTCGACGTTTTTCGGTGTGGCAGTGGCCGCGATCGGCGAGAAGGGCAAGCCGGTGATTCACGTGCTCGACAGCACGGCGCAGGCCATGTTCAAGTTCACCGGCTATGTGATGAACTTCGCGCCCATTGGCGTCATGGCGGCTATCGCGGCCACGGTCGGGGGCAAGGGGCTGGCCATCCTGTACACCCTGGGCAAGCTGATTCTGCTGATGTACGGCGGGTTGCTCGTCTTCGTGATCGTGGTGATCGGAGGCGTCTCGTTCCTGGTCCGGGTGCCGTTCCTGAAGTTCGTGTCAGCCGTGAAAGACCCCTTCCTGATCGCCTTCACGACGGCCAGCAGCGAAGCCGCGCTGCCGAAAGCGCTCGAGGTGATGGAGCGATTCGGCGTGCCCAAGAATATCGTGGGATTCGTGCTCCCGACCGGCTACAGCTTCAACCTGGACGGCACCACGCTGTACCTGTCGCTGGCCAGCGTCTTCGTGGCGCAACTGGCGGGTCTCGATCTCTCGTTCGGGCAGCAGTTGGTGATGATGCTCACCCTGATGCTGACCAGCAAAGGGGTGGCCGGCGTGCCTCGCGCTGCGCTGGTCGTGCTGACCGCCACGCTCACCTCCTTTGGTCTGCCGCTGGAAGGCGCGGCCATCCTGCTCGGGATCGACCAGATCATGGATATGGGCCGCACCGGTGTCAACGTGTTGGGCAACTGCATCTCGACCGTCGTCGTGGCGCGGTGGGAAGGCGTGTTCGACGATGAGAAGATGAGGGCGTTTGTGGCAGGACGCCAGGCCTCCTGATGAGCCAACGGATCGTCGTGTTGGGCGCGGCAGGCCAGCTGGGCCACGCCATCGTGCAGGCATTCAGCGGCGACGCTGAGGTGGTGGCCCTGACGCGCCCCGACCTCGACATCACCGACGACGCGTCGGTCGAGACCAGGCTGGCGGCCGAGCGTCCGACCGTCATCATCAACTGTGCCAGCGACAACGACGTGGACGGGGCCGAAAGCCACCCGCTCAGAGCGCTCGAGGTGAATGCATTTGCCGTACGCACGCTGGCGCGCGTGGCCGGCGATCTCGGCGCCACACTGATTCACTACAGCAGCGACTTCGTGTTCGATGGCACCACCTCCAAGCCCTACGTCGAAGAAGACCAGCCGAACCCGCAGGGTGTATACGCGGCGTCGAAGCTGCTCGGCGAGTGGTTTGCCGGTGAATCACCACGCGGGTTCGTGCTGCGCGTGGAGAGCCTGTTCGGGGCGGTGGCGGCCGGGCGAAGCAGCCTCGACTCGATCGTGGCGCGGATGACGCAGGGAGCTGAGGTGCCGGTGTTCACCGACCGCACCGTGTCGCCCAGCTACGTGCACGACATCGCGTGGGCGACCCGCGAACTTGTACGAAGAGGTGCCCCAGCCGGGCTCTACCACTGCGTGAACACGGGCGCCACCAGCTGGTTCGAGATTGCGACAGAGGCTGCCCGCTTGCTCCGCTGTGAGGCGCGGCTGAAGCCCATCACGCTGAACGACGTGACCTTGCGTGCGGCGCGGCCGATGTTCTGCGCCCTTTCCAACACTCGCCTCACCGCCCTGGGCATCATCATGCCCACCTGGCAGGATGCGCTCGCCAGACATTTGCAGCCGGCCTAGGTACCTTCTTGGCGCGCCATCGCGACGGATGAAGCAAGTTGTTCGTCACCCCCGCACCCCGTCTGTCACCCCCGATCCCCGTCTGTCACCCCCGCAACTTCTGTCAC
>CAYHRK010000072.1:0-16044 GCA_964358795.1 uncultured Vicinamibacterales bacterium | reverse complement strand
TTGAGATCCTCAGCGAGGGGGGGCTGGTCACCGAGAGCAGGCTGCCGACGCGCTCCGGCAACAGGGAGAACAGCATTGAAAAATCGTCAAGTCCATTTTTCAGTGGACTGAAAATCAGTCGGCTTCGTCCGGCCGCCTGAGAAACGGGGAGGCATCGGCCCAGACAAGGCTCGGCCTGCGTGGATGCGACGATGCCAATCCGCGCTACAATCCCGCTCACTGCGACATGCATGCCGCCTAGAGGAGAGACAGATGACGACACGTACGGACGTTCTTACAGCCGGTTTCATAACCCGTTCTAGCGGCGCAAACAGGTCGCCGTACGCAGGTTATGAAACCGTCTCTAGTCTTGGTCGCGTGGCGACGCGGCTTACGCTTGTGGCTATGCTGGCCGCATCGGCGTTGGCGGCCGCGCCGGCTGCCGCGCCAGCACCAGCGCTAGCTCCAGAGCCGACCCGCCTGCTGCGGTCGCCCGCCGTCAGCGCGACGCAGATTGCGTTTGCGTACGCCAACAACATCTGGGTCGTCGAACGCGCCGGCGGCATGGCGCGCCGGCTCACCAGCTTCCAGGGCCAGGCGTCCAATCCCCAGTTCTCACCAGACGGCGCCTGGATTGCCTTCAGCGCCGAGTACGGCGGCAACACCGACGTGTATGTCGTGCCGGCGGCAGGCAACGAACCCAAGCGCCTGACCTGGCACCCTGGTGCTGATGTGGTGCAGGGCTGGACGCCTGATGGCAAGGCTGTCGTGTTCGCCTCGCCGCGTGCGTCGTGGGCTCCAAGCGGCGCGCCGCGCTTCTGGACCGTGCCCGCCACGGGCGGCGTCGAGGAACCGATGGCCTTGCCCCGGGCCTATCAGGGCAAGATCTCGTCCGACGGCACACGCGTGGCCTACCGCATGAACAACTCGTGGGACGAGGAACGCCGCAACTACCGAGGAGGACAGAACCGCCCAATCTGGATCGTGGATCTGAAGACGTTCGACCTGGAGTCGCCCACCTGGACCGATTCGAAGGACGTGGATCCCGTGTGGGTGGGTGACACGGTGTACTTCATCTCCGACCGCGACGGCGTGGCCAACGTGTGGGCGTGGGAGACGAAGGGCAAGAGACTGCGCCAGGTAACGAAGTTCAACGACTTCGACGTGAAGTCGATCGGCAGCTCCCCCGACGCGGTGGTCTTCGAGCAGGCTGGCGACATCCACGAACTGGATCCGAAGAGCGGCCGCGAGCACGTCGTGCGCATCACCGCCACCGGCGATTTCCCGTGGATGATGCCGCGCTGGGAAGACGTGACGAGCCGCATGACGAACATGGCCCTGTCGCCGATGGGCAAACGAGCCGTAGTGGAGGCCCGCGGCGAGATCTTCACCATTCCCGCCGAAAAGGGCGACGTGCGCAACCTGACGCATTCGAGCGCGTCGGCCGAGCACGATCCGGCATGGTCGCCCGACGGCAAGTGGATCTCGTACTTCAGCGACAAGTCGGGCGAATACAAGGTGGTGATCGAATCGCAGGACGGCCTGACGCCGCCGCGCGAGATCGCGCTGCAGAACCCGACTCATTACTACACGCCGTCGTGGTCGCCCGACTCGAAGAAGATCCTGTTCACCGACACGAAGCTGAACGTGTGGGTGCTCGACGTGGCAACCGGCACGGCGAAGGTAGTGGGCAACGACTCGTGGATGGTGCCCACGCGCACCCTGAACCCGTCGTGGAGCCCAGACTCGAAGTGGGTCGCCTACTCGAGCCGGCTGAGATCGCTGTATCACGCCATCTTTGTCAGCAACGTTGAAACCGGAGAGGCCAAGCAAGTGACCGACGGCCTTGCCGACGCCACATGGCCGGCGTGGGACGCCAGCGGGAAGTACCTGTGGTTCCTCGCCTCGACGGATTTCGCCCTTGGGTCGCAATGGCTCGACATGTCCTCGTACGACCACCAGGAGAACTTCGGGCTGTACTTCCTGGTCCTGAAGAAGGGCGAGCCCACGCCGCTGCTGCCGGAGAGTGACGAGGAGACGGGTGTGCCGGCCGCCCCTGGTGGCGGCGGCCGTGGAGGACGAGGGGGCGCCGGAGCCGGTGCGACGACGGAGCCGGGTGCCGAGGCGACGGCCGGTCAGGGTCCTGGAGCCGGCCGGCCTGCCGCGGAGCCCGTGACCGTGCAGATCGACTTCGACGGCGTGCAGCAGCGCATCGTGTCGGTGCCTGGCATTGCCGAGCGGCCGTACTCGCAACTGCGATCCGGCGTTGCCGGCACAGTGTACTACCTCGAAGCGCCGGCGGGAGGTGGACGCGGCGGTGCCGGTGGTGGCGGCAGCGTACTGCAGCGGTACCGGCTCAGCGAGCGCCGGGCGGCGTCGTTTGTGACGGGTGTCGCCGACTATGACGTCAGTGCGGACGGCCACAAACTGCTGTACCGCGCTGCGGGCGGCGGCGGCGGCCGGGGCGCCGCCGGTGTGGCCGCCGGTGCAACCCCACCCAGCCTGTTCCTGGTGGATGCCGATCGCACTCCGCCGCAGGCCGGCCAGGGACGTCTCGATGTGACGCTGCGGATGTACCTGGAGCCGAAAGAGGAGTTCAAGCAGATCTTCAACGAGGGATGGCGTAATCAGCGCGATTACCTGTACGTGCCGAACATGCACGGGTCCGACTGGCCGAAGATGAAGCAGCTCTACGGTCAGTTGCTGCCGTATGTGAATCACCGAGCCGATCTCAACTACCTGATCGACAACATGGGATCCGAGATTGCCATCGGCCATTCCTACGTGCGCGGAGGCGACATGCCCGAGGTGCCGCGCTCGACGGCCGGCTTGCTTGGCGCCGACTTCGTGATTGACAGCGCGCGCTACAAGATTACGAGGATCTACGACAACGAAAGCTGGAATCCCGATCTGCGCGCGCCGCTCTCTTCGCCGGGCGTGGCCGTTTCGGTCGGCGACTACATCCTTGCCATCAACGGCGTCGACTTGCGGGCACCCGACAGCATTTATCGCCTGCTCGACGGCACGGCGAACCGGCAAACGGTGCTGACCGTGAACAACCGCCCGGTGATGGACGGCGCCCGGCAGATCACGGTGATCCCGGTGGCCAGCGAGCAGAGTTTGCGCACGCGCGCGTGGGTGGAGCAGAACCGCCGCACCGTCGACACGCTGTCGGGCGGCCAGCTCGCCTACGTATATTTACCAAACACCGGGCAGCCCGGCTACACCAGTTTCAATCGCTACTACTTCGCTCAGCAGGACAAGAAAGGCGTGGTCGTCGACGAGCGCTTCAACGGCGGCGGATCGGCAGCCGACTACATCATCGACGTGCTGCAGCGGAACTTCGACGGCTACTTCAACAACGTGGCGGGCGATCGCTTCCCGTTCACGAGCCCCTCGGCGGGCATCTGGGGTCCGAAGGTCATGATCATCAACGAAATGGCCGGCTCGGGCGGTGACCTGATGCCGTATATGTTCCGCTACCGCAAACTGGGCACACTGGTGGGCAAGCGCACGTGGGGCGGCCTGGTGCACACGGCCGACACGCCACCGCTTGTTGACGGGGGCTCGATGATTGCGCCACGCGGCGGCTTTTTCACCCGCGACGGGAAATGGGCGGTCGAAAACGAGGGCGTCGCGCCCGACATCGACGTCGAAAACTTCCCGAAAGACGTGATTGCCGGAAAAGACCCGCAATTGGAACGTGCCGTGCAGGAAGGCCTGCGGCTGCTGAAGGAACACCCGGTAGACCGCGCCACCAAGGAACCGCCATCGCCGACCTGGGGAAAGCGCAAAGACTAAAGTCGACGGGGCGCTGCCGAGTTGACAATGACTATATACATGACCTAGTATGTGACTATGATTAAGGCTAACATATTCGAGGTGAAGGCGCGGCTCTCGCATTTTCTTGCCGAGGTGGAACGGGGCGAGTGCGTGGTGATCTGCAGGCGGAACCAGCCGGTGGCCGAGTTGCGAGCGGTCAGTCCCGTGGCGTCGCAACCTCGGCCAGTTGGTGCGGCCAAGGGTGTGGTCGTGCCCTCGTCGTTCTTCGATCCGCTGCCCCCGCACGTGTTGGAGACGTTCTACCCGGGTGCCGAAGCGCCGCGCGCGCCGCGATCGCCGACTCGGGCTGCCGCGGTGGCAGAGCGAGCCGAACGTCCGTACGGAGCTCGTCGACGCGCAAAGACAAAGCCGCCGCAGAGGAGCCATCGGTGAGGCTGTTGCTGGACACGTGCACGTTTCTGTGGATCGCGGGAAAGTCGCGAGACCTCACGCCACGCGCCCGCGAGCTTTTCCGGGATCCCGCCAACGAGGTCTTCCTGAGTGCGGTGTCGGCGTGGGAAATCGCGGTGAAGCATGGACTGGGACGGCTCAGTCTGCCGGCCTCGCCCGAGCGCTTTGTCCAGGAACAGCGGGTGGCACACGACATCGCGCCACTGCCGCTGGACGAAGAGTCGGTCCTGCAGGTGACGCGGCTGCCCGGGCATCACCGCGATCCCTTTGATCGGATGCTGGTGTGTCAGGCCATCGTGCACGGACTGACCATCCTCACGCCCGACCCGCTGATCACCCAATACCCGATTCGCACCATCTGGTAGGAGCGACCGGCCAGTCGCCCGCTACTTCTCCTTGGCCCGGGCAAGCGCGCGGTAGTAGTCCTCGACGAGCTTGCGATAGTCGGGCGGCACCTCGTCGGCACCGGTCAGGAACAACTGATCGGCGCCGGCCACCGGCGTGCCGGCGTAGCCGCCTTCGGCAAACGAGTGCCGGCCGCCGGAAGGTCCGGGAAGTGTTGGCCAGTGCTGTCAGAAAGCGCCTGGGCGGACTACAATCGTGGGGATTCCATGCTAAGTAACCCGACGCTGGCCGATCTCAACGCCGGATTCACCCGTTTCGACATGATCAGCCTCTCCTATTCCAATCCTCGCTCGTGGTCGGGCTCATGGTGGAGAAGTATGGGGACGAGGCCCTGAACACGATGTTGCAGGCGTACGGGGAAGAGCTCGACACCAACGCGGCGCCCACCTACGAGCGCGCGCAGGCCCTGTTGTTCCGGATCATCGAGAAGGAGACGTCGGCGTCATGACCACGCCCATCCGGATCCTGCTGGTCGAAGATCACGCCCTGGTACGGGCCGGCATCCGGGCCCTGCTCCAGCGCCTGCCCGGTGTCGTCGTCGTCGGCGAATCCCCCAACGGCCGGGACGCACTCGAGCAGGTGGGGCAGCTCTTTCCGGACGTGGTCCTGATGGACATCGCCATGCCCGAACTCAATGGCCTCGAGGCCACCGCGCGGCTGACCCGACTTCACCCGCGGGTCAAAGTCATCATCCTGTCGATGCACGCCGCCGGGGAGTACGTGGGACAGGCGCTGACCGCCGGGGCGGCGGGCTATGTGCTGAAGGATGCGGGTCCACGAGAGCTGGAACTCGCGATTCGGGCCGTCGCACGCGGCGAGTTCTTTCTGAGTCCGCGCGTGTCGCGCGACGTCGTGGACGGCTACGTACACGGCAAGGGCGCCCGCCCCGACGATCCGCTCGCGCGCCTGACCTCCCGCCAGCGCGAGGTGCTGCAGTTGATGGCCGAGGGGCGGTCGACAAAGGAAATCGCCCATTCGCTCGGTCTCAGCCCCAAAACCATCGAAACCCACCGGTCCCAACTGATGGAACGCCTGAATATCCACGATGTCGCCGGGCTGGTCCGGTTGGCCATCCGGACCGGGCTGGTCGAACCACGCTGAGCCGCTTCTAAGTCCTTCGATGCACAAATACGGCTACGTGATTGTGCCCTCAGGACTTAGTGCTGAGCGAGCAGAACCCCCACGTGCGCCGAAAGTCGATGGCTGACGTAGTTGCGAGTCGAAGCACTAAGGTTTTTCCTGAGGCCGGGCAGGGGTGTCCCCTATAGGCATTTCGGGACCGTGCCGCGATACTGATTGCGAGAAGGTGGGTCCAGCTGTGCACAATTCCCCCACAATCCTGCTCGTCGACGACAGCCGCGACGACCGCGAGCAGATCTCGCGTGTCGTGCTCAAGGAATTGCCGAACGCCTGCATCACGATCGTGGATGGACCCACCGCGCTTGCTGAAGCCATCGTGGATCTCGACGTCGATCTGGTCATCACCGACTACGATCTGTACTGGGCGAGCGGACTGGACGTGGTGCGCCAGATCATGGACGCGAAGCTGGACTGCCCGGTGCTCATGGTGACGGGAAGCGGCGACGAATCTGTGGCCGTGGAAGCCATGAAGCTCGGCGTCTTCGACTACGTCCTGAAATCACCCTCTCACCTGCTGCGGCTGCCAGCGGCCATTCAGACGGCTTTGGCCGCCGGCCGAGAACGCCGCGCGGCCCGTGACGCCGAGAACCGCTATCGCACCCTGTTCGATCAGATCCCCATCGGCCTCTACCGGACGCGGAGAGACGGCACGATCATCGCGGCGAACCCGGCGCTGGCCAGCATCCTCGGGTACGCGTCACCGGAAGACGCGGTGGGCCACTCAGTCGTCACACACTACGACAGGCCCCAGGATCGTGAAGAGTTGCTGCGCGATCTGGACAACACAGGCGACATCAAGAGCCGCCTGCTCAAGTTCCGGCGATGTGACAAGACGGCCACCTGGGTCGAGATCAGCGCACGACTGCACAGCACCCTTGACGGCGAAACGGTGCTGGATGGAGCGCTTCGCGATGTTGGCGTGGAACGGATGACCCGCGATCAGCTGTACCTGCACGCATCGGCACTCGAGGCGGTTGGCGAAGCGATCATGATCACGGACCACACGGGTCTTATCGAGTGGGTCAACCCGTCGTTTACGACCATGACCGGCTACAGCATGCAGGAGATCGTCGGACAGAACCCGAGCATTCTGAAATCCGGCAAGCACGACGCCGCCTTCTTTCACGATCTCTGGACCACCATCCTCTCGGGCCGGGAGTGGCGCGGCGAACTGCAGAACTTGCGGAAAGACGGCCACGAGTACACGGAGCACATGACAATTGCTCCCGTGAGAGACCGCGACGGAGTCGTGTCGCACTTCGTCTCCATCAAGCGGGACATCACCGAACAACGCACGCTGGAGGCGCAATTCAGGCAGGCCCAGAAGATGGAGGCCGTCGGCCAGCTGGCCGGCGGGATCGCCCACGATTTCAACAACCTGCTGACCGTCATCCTGGGCTACGCCGATATCCTGTCGAACCACATGGCCCCGCACGACCGCAATCGCGAAGACGTTGAAGAGATTCGTCTCGCCGCCAGCCGGGCCTCGTCACTCACGCGGCAACTGCTGGCGTTCAGCCGCAGACAGATACTGAGCCCGTCGGTCTTCGATGCCCGCGACAGCGTTCGCCGGCTGGAGCAGATGCTGCAACGCCTGGTCCGCGAAGACGTGCGCTGCTTTGTGCAGACCGGCGACGAGCCGGCGTTCATCATGGCCGACATGGCGCAGATCGACCAGGTACTGGTGAACCTGGTCATCAACGCTTCAGATGCCATGCCCAATGGCGGACGACTCGTCGTGACGACGTCGATCGAAGACATCGACGCCGATTTCGTGCGCGCGCACAAAGGCGCCCGGGAAGGCCGTTACGCGACGCTTCGGGTCCGCGACACCGGAGTCGGCATGGACGCCGACACGCTGGCCCGGGTGTTTGAGCCGTTTTTCACCACCAAGCCGATGGGCAAAGGTACCGGCCTCGGTTTGTCGATGGTGTACGGTGTGGTCAAGCAGAGCCAGGGATTCGTCTGGATCGACAGCAGCCCTGGCCGTGGCACCGAGGTGACCGTGCACCTTCCGCTTGCCGTGCGGCAGGCGGCCGCCGATGTGGCTGATGGGCCTGCGCCGCCTGTACACATGCCGGAGCGAATCACCGTGCTTGTCGTGGAAGATGACGCACCGATTCGAGACCTGGTTGGCCGAGTGCTTGGCAAGCGCGGGTTCAAGACGTTGACCGCCGCCAACGGGACCGAGGCCCTCGAGAAACTCGCGGCTCAAGTGAATCACCTCGACCTGCTCATCACCGACATCGTCATGCCAGACGTGCCCGGACCGCAGTTGGCCAGGGCGTTGAGGGCACGGTACCCGGACCTCGCGGTGATCTTCATGTCGGGGTACCACGACCCGGACGACTCTGACGAAGCCGCTCGCGATCCGCGCCAGGTCTCGCTGTCCAAGCCGTTTGGACCCGACGTGCTCCTCAGGGCTGTGCACGATGTGCTGGCCGCGCCAGGGGCTCGCGCGGCGGAGGCGTCTCGGTGACGCGACACCAGCTTGGCACCGGCGGCCGGCCCGGGTGTGCTGGCGGCGAAACGGCCCTCAGCAGGTCGCTCCCGTCGCTGCTCGTCGTCGATGACGAACCTGCCATTCTCGACATCCTGGACCGCTTTGCGGCCGAACGAGGGTTCGAGGTGGTCCAATGCGCCGGCGGCCAGGCGGCGATCGACCACCTCCGGGATCACCGGGTGGACATGGCCATCGTCGATGTCCGCATGCCGGACGTGAACGGCCTGGACGTGCTTCGTGCCATTCGTAAAGTCGCCCCGGATTGCGCCGTCGTCCTGATGACTGGCTTTGCCGCTGTCGATACGGCGGTGGAAGCCATCAAGATGGGAGCGATCGACTACCTGAGCAAGCCGATCGACTACGGCCGTCTGGCGCCTCTGCTCAGCACCGTTCGGGAACAGACCGAGCGCCGCCGCCGGCTGCTGACGATCGAAGGTGAGTTGGTTCGCCAGCTCGAGTTCCACGGCATGATCGGCCGCGGACCCGCCATGGAGGCCCTCTTCAGCCTGGTCCGGCGGTTGGCGCCATACGCCCGTGCGGCCCTGATTACGGGCGAGACAGGCGTGGGGAAAGAACTGGTGGCGCGTGCCCTCCACTTGTTGGGACCTCGAAAGGGTCGGCGGCTCGTCACGGTGAATTGTTCGGCGATTGTGCCGACGCTGTTCGAGAGCGAGCTGTTCGGTCACACGCGCGGGGCGTTTACCGGTGCGACTGAAGCGAAGGCCGGTCTGTTTGAACACGCCGATCTCGGCACGCTGTTTCTCGATGAGGTGGCAGAGCTGCCGCTGTCGGCCCAGGCGAAGCTGCTTCGCGTGCTCGAAACCGGCGAGGTGCAGCGCATTGGCTCGTTGGAGACGCGCCACGTCGATGTGCACGTGTTGGCCGCCACCAACCGTGACTTGCGGGTCGAAGCCGCCGCGGGACGATTCCGTCAGGATCTCTACTTTCGGTTGAACGTTGTGGAGATTCAGGTGCCGCCGCTGCGCGAGCGTCGCGAAGACATCCCGCACCTGGTCGCCGCCTTCACGCGGCAGTTCGCCCAGCGCTTTCACAAGAACCTGACCGGCGCGTCGCTCGCCGGGGAACGCCTGCTGATGGCCGCACCCTGGGAAGGTAACGTGCGAGAGCTGCGCAACGTCATCGAGCGTGCGTGCATGCTGGCCGAAACGCCATGGATCACGGAGCGCGACCTGACCGGCGTCGTCACCGGCGCGTCGGCTGGTCACCCGGTCGCCGGCTCCGCCGTTGGGCAGCCCGACGAGGGTGACTCGCTCCGGTTGGTCGAGCGCGATCACCTGGTGCGGACCCTGGAACGCGTGCACGGCAACAAGAGCCGCGCGGCCCAACTGCTGGGCGTCAGCCGGTGGACGTTGTACCGGTTGATGGAGCGCCATGGGCTGACGCCGCCGATCCAGCGCCGGATGGCGGGCGGGGACACCGGGTCGAACGGTGTCCTCAATCCGGGGAGGATGGAACTCGGCCGAACGCACGAGGGGATCCCATGAGCTCAGTGATGGTCGTCGACGACGAAGCCGCCGTGCGCACCCTGATGACGCGCTGGCTTCAGAGCGGGGGGTTCGCCGTGTCGGCCGCGTCAAACGCCGGGGAGGCGGTCGAGGTGGCCCGCCAGTGCCCGCAAGACGTGGTGGTGTGCGACGTACACATGCCAGGCCACGATGGTGTATGGCTGGCGGAGCGTTTGAAGAGCCAGCATCCGGCGACAGCCATCGTTATGGCGACCGGCGTCGACGAACTGGAGACCGCCATCCGCACGTTGCGTCTTGGCGTGCAGGACTACCTGGTGAAACCCGTGACCTGTCAGTCGCTGACCGAGGCGGTCGGCCGCGGCATACAGTGGCACGAACGGGCCGTCGAGCAGGGCGCGCAGCGCCAGCGCCTCGAGGCGGAAGTGCAGCGGCGGCAGCACCAGTTGGCCGCGACCATCGCGGATCTGCAGCTGACCTCGTCTGCCGCGGTCGACGCCCTGTTACGGATGTTGACGCTGCACGACCCGCTCGCCTACACCCACGCGAAACGGGTCGCGACGCTTGCCCGCCGCCTGGCGACGGCACTGACCGGCGATGCCAGCGCGGTGACGCACATCGAGTTTGGCGCGCTGCTGCACGACATAGGGAAGATCGCCGTCGGCGTCCGCGTGCTGGGCAAGCCGGAAGCCTTGTCGGCCGGGGAGCGCGAACTCATCCGGATGCACCCTCAGATCGGCGCCGACATCCTTGCGCATGCGCCGTTCCTGCGGGAGGCGGCACCCGCCGTGCTGGCCTCCCATGAACGATGGGATGGTCAGGGGTATCCACGCGGCCTGAGCGGCAGCGACATTCCCCTGGGCGCGCGCATTGTTGCCGTGGCCGACACCTACGACGCGCTGACCCAGGATCGGCCCTATCGCCTGGCTCGCACGTCGTCGGAGGCGCTCGCCGAAATCCAACGGAATCGGGGCAGCCAGTTCGATCCTGCCGTGGTCGATGTGTTGACCACGCTGCTGGGCGAACGACTGCCCGCGGGCTAATCCCAATACTGTTCACATATCGTCACTCCGGTGGGCGCCTTCGCCTTCGGCTACGGCGGCCCAAGAAAACCGGGGTCCAGTGTGGTCACCCTGACTGGATTCCGGGTTCCGCTGCGCGGCCCCGGAATGACGGCAGGGTGTTAACTGAACGGCATTGGGGCTGATCCCGCCGCGATCGGCATCACCGGCCTTCCACTACCGCGATGATATCGTCACCCGCCGGTTCGAGCCCGTTCTCGCCATCCCGGGTCTGCACGACGCCGTCCGGGCCAGCCGAGAGGACCAACGTCACGTCGCGGCCTTGGCCGAGACGAATCGCATAGCGATGCCCCCACGGGTCGCTTTCGAGCGGCCGATCGAGATACGGACCACCCCAGCCTCGGACGCCGGCCGGCAGACTGTTTTTTCGCCCGGCGTATCCCGGCCGGTTCGTGATGAACTGGTCGTCGATCAGGCCAACCTTGCCTGCGCCATTCGCGAGGCTCCAGACATCGCTGACGCCAGCAGCGATGGCAGGCGCGGCGCCCGGGCTGACCAGCAGGTCGTACGTCTGCAAGCCGCCAGGGCGCTGGCCTTGCGCGATCACGGCAGCCGACATGCGAGCCATCGCGTTGGCGACGACGCGCACATCGGAGTTCGCGCGGACGATGCGCGACTCGGTAATGTAGTCGCCGATGGTCGGTGCCGCGGCCGCACCGAGAACCGACACCACAGACATCACGACGGCCACTTCCGCGAAACTGAATCCGTTAGAGGTACACGAGCGAGACATAGGCATACTCCCTGTGTGTGAAATTCTGACTTCAGTTGACGGTCACCAGCTTTGCGAGCGCATCGAGAACGGCGGGGTCGAACTGGCGGCCCCGCGTGCGATTCAGCTCCGCCAGGCTTTCCCCGGCCGATCGTGGCAATGAGAGATGCCGCGGATAGCGCAACAGATCGAAAGCGTCGGCTGTGCCGTCAGCCATCGCGCGGCCAGCGTCCGCACGGCGAATTCGTCGTCCACCACCAGCACGTCTGCCATGAGTCACCGACCTCCCGAGATCACGGCATAGAGATCGTCACCGCCAGGCGCAAGGGCATGCTCGCCAAACGTGCTCTCGACCACGCCGTTGGCGCCCGCCGACAGCACCACCATGTTGCCGTGTCCGGCGGTGAATGCCCGGACGTTGATCGCGTACCGGAAGCCCCAGGGATCGGTCGTGAGGCCGCTCAGATACGCTCCGCGCCAGCCGTGAGCGAACAGTGCCAACTGGCCGGATGGCCGGCTGTAGTCCGGTTCGTTCGTCATCAGATGATCTTCGAGCTTCCCCACGCGAAGGTCGTCCACCGGTGCGATCCACGAGGGATCACCGTGGTCGGAGGCCGCAGGAGTTTCGCCTGGACCGACCAGCAGCTCGGCCGAACCCCAACCGCGGCCCAGGCCCGAGTCGGGTGACACGTCGAAGGCGAAACGCGCAAACGAGCAGGCCAGCACCTGCAGATCGCCGCGGGCCTTGACCAGTCGTGCGTCGGCCACGTACTCCCCGATGGTGGGAGCCAGCGAGGACCCCAGCACGGAGAGCACAGACAACATGATGGTGACTTCGACAAGCGAAATACCGCGGTGGCGGCGAATGAATGCAGTCATGGCAGACCTGGCTCCTTACCGGCTGCCGTGTAAGGGAGCAAGCGGGTTGCCAGGCGGGTCGGATGGCAGAAACGCGAAAAACACGAGCATTTCGACCGACCAGTTGGTCAGGAGTGCGTAGGGTGTTGGAGTGGATCCGCACAACTGTGCGGTACACACTCAGTACTGTAAGTGCGGGGTCGCACCTAAGGGAGAGACCGCCTCCTACCCAGGGGCCGAGAGTTCGGGCCAGGGCGCCGCGCAGATTCGGATGACGACACGAGCGGGGTCGATGGGAGTGGTTCCTCTGGCCAAACCAGGTGGCGCGGAGCAGACAATGGACCTGATGGCGTCGGCGGCAGCTCGGTGAGCAGTTGGGAGGTCACCGGGTCGGCTCGCGACCTGAATGCGTCGCAGGATGCAGGCGGCCGAATCACGAGCTTCGGATTGAGATTCGGCTGGTAGTGATGGCGTAAGCGACGAGGCGCCGGGCGCCCTGCCGGGCCGTTTCTTGGGGACGCGGAGCGGATCTCCACGTCCCCGCTTTCTTGGGCCGCGTTACGGGTCGTTCACCGCGCACCAGGCACGACCGCTTGACCGTCTTCCTCGACCCTGGGCAGATAGATGATGAACCGCGCGCCACGCCCGGTGGCGGTCTCCACCTGAATGCCCCCGCGGCATTGTTGGACGATGCTGTAGACGGTGGCCAGGCCGAGCCCGGTGCCCTCTTTGGGACCTTTGGTGGTGAAGAAGGGTTCGAAAATCCGAGCGAGCGTGGCATCGTCCATGCCCACGCCCGTGTCGCTGACTGCCAGCATCACGAATGGCCCCGGTGGTGTCGAGAGATGCCCGCTGGCGTGCTGCTCGTCGAGTTCGACGTTGCGCGTCTCAATGGTCACCACGCCGTGGTCAGGCATGGCGTCACGGGCATTGGCTGTCAGATTCATCAGCACCTGCTCGATCAGGCTGCGGTCCGCTTTGACCCTGCCCAGATCTGGCGCCGCTACCACCGCCAACTCGAGGTGCCCGCCTATCAACGTGCGCAGCATCGTCTCCACTTCGGCAATGACCTCATTCAAATTCAGCACCACCGTCTGCACAGCCTGCTTGCGGCTCATGGTCAGGAGCTGCCGGGTCAGGGCAGCCGCTTTGTCGCTGGCCAGTTGGATATCCCGCAGTGGACCGGCCAGCGGGCTGCCGGGCCTCAACTGCAGCGCGGCGAGTTCGGACGAACCCCTGATCACCGTCAGCAGGTTGTTGAAATCGTGGGCGATACAACCGGCGAGCCGCCCCACGCTTTCCATCTTCTGAGCCCGGTATAGTTCGGCTTCGGCCTGTTTCCGATCGGAGATGTCGTTGACGACCGCCAGGAAGACGCTGCCGGTGTTGGCGTCGACAAGCTGCAGATGAACTTCGACGGGGTACTGCGAGCCGTCTTTTCGGCGGTGGAGCGTTTCGAACACGTGTACGCGCCGCTCGCTGGTGCGAAGCGGCTGCAGCATGGCGCGAAACGTCTCTTCAGTGAACGCCGGCTTGAGATCGACAGGCGTGAGTCCAGCGAGTTCTTCCTGGGAGTAGCCGATGTTGCTCCAGGCGCCGCGGTTAACGAAGCGGAATCGCAGGGTCTCAGGATCGAAGACATAGATCTCGTTGAGGCTGCGGGCAATCACGTCTTGTAACCAGGCCCGCTCACGCTCCGCAGCCAAGCGCTGCCGGGAGGAGCGGTCCTGCTGCTGCCGCCAGAGCGTTCCCACGCCGGTGGCAGAGGCGACCAGCAGGCCGGCGACCAGAAGAAGCGTCAGCCCCAGCCGTTGTTCCATTGGCGCATAGGCCTCAGCGGCGTTGATGCTAGTCATCAGGAACCAGGGAGAGTCCGGAACGGGGCGCACCGCCGCGATGATAGGCACGCCTCGGTGGTCCCAGCCATCGACAATGGCTGTGCGTCCCGAGACCGCCATCACGGCCGGCAGATCCGTTCGAGCCAGTGGGAACCGTAACGACAACGCCGTGTGCGGCTGAAACCTGAGATCGTTCAGAAACACCACGTCGTTTCCTTCGCGCCGGACAATCGACGTTTCCATCGACGGGCTTGGCGCGGGCCACCGAGCGATCAGGGGGTACAGGTAGGTCCCGGTATCGATGGTAAGCGCGAGGACGCCAAGAGGCTGATGGCCGGAAAGCTCGTTGAACACGGGAACTAGCAGCGTCAGGCAGATCCGCTGATCGTCGTGCTCGTCTCGATAAAAGTCCTGCACCATGATCTCGTCCGACCGCAGGATCTCGGGAATGCGCCGGAGTATCACTGAGGCCACACCGGACTTCCCCACAGGAGATGCCAGCCGAACTACGCCCTGCGCGTCCAGCAGCAGCAGCCGCTGGTAGCGCTGGCCATGCCGGTAATTGGCCAGCCATGATTCAAGGCGCAGTTTCGTGGCAGCGGCGTTCGGCTGGTCGAGGTACTCACGAACCATGTTGGAAAACGTGAGGTTTCCCAAGAACTGGCGGGCGTCTCCCAGGCGTTCCTGTCTGTAGTGCACAAGTTCGTCCACCTTCAGCGCGGCGATGGCGGACAGCTGGCGTTCAACGTTCGCCCGGATCTCCTGAGCCTGGCCCCGGAAGTACAGGTACCCGGTTCCGCCGATCCCGATCGACAGAAGCACAAAGACCGCGACCAGCAGATGCCAGCCCCGCGTGGCCGGTTTCGTCGGTGCGACCGGCGTCCAGCCGCGAGGAGCCGCAAGTTGCAGCAGCCCGATTCCCAGAACCGCGCACGCGGCGCTGGTGGGTGCGGCGGGCGGAACAGTGGATCCGGCGTAGAGAAGCGGCGTGCCAAGAAGATACGACAGGCTCAGCACAGTCCCGATGGCCAGCAAGAGGCCAGCCGACCAGAAAGCAAGACGGGTCTTCCAAAGCGCTTTCCCTGGCAGCGGAAGCGATGCCAGAAACGAGACACTCGCGAGCAAAAAGCAGACGGCCGTAATGGGCGACATGTAGCCGATTGGGGCCTGACCGATGGTACCGGTGATGCTAAAGCCGAGGTGTTCAGCATCTGACAGCCAGCCGAGGAAGAACGACACCAACAGCCCGCCAGCAACCCCCGCGCCCGCCACACTCAACACCACGCCTGTCCAGAATGGCTGCCGGGCTTGCGGGTGATCAGCGCGAAGGAAGACGGCCACGCCATACATGGCAAACAGGACAGCCGTGCTGGGCGCAACGGGAATGTAGTTCGAGCCGAATGAGGCGAGCAGAGGAAGAGCCAGGCTCCAGCCAACCAGAGCCGTGACTCCGGTCGCGGCGGTGATCGCGCCGCAGACGCGCACCAGCAGACGATGAGCATTGGGTGCCCGATCGACAGGGTCAGCCATCACGTCCCTCCCGAGCGAAATCGCCGCCTGACGCCCTCCCGGCGGGCCGGATACTACCAGCCGCTCACAAGTGTAGAATCCGCGCAAGGACAATTCGACCCGGATTGCACAGAGAAATGGCTGTCTGTCTGGATTCCCGCCCCCGCTTTCGCGAGGGCAGGCTATTCGCGGGAATGACGAACGAAGAGCGGAAATGACGGGTGCCTGTGCTAGGCGCCGAGTCCCACCGGGCACGACACGCCCGTGCCGCCAATGCCGCAATACCCGTCCGGGTTCTTGT
>CAYHRK010000071.1:12665-16247 GCA_964358795.1 uncultured Vicinamibacterales bacterium | reverse complement strand
CGGTTTGAGCTTGGCATAGATGGTGGCGCTGTTCGGCGTTCGCGCGTTGTCGTCGGCCACCGTCACGAGCGTGAACTCGACCTCTGGAACCGAAGATTGCGCCGCACGTGCGATCCGCCGGGCGACCAGCTCGGTGGCCTGCAGGCTGGTGCCCTCACGAGCGCGCAGGCCGATCTCGAGTTCGGACTGGTCGTCGTTGGGCATGAAGTTCTTGGCCACGATCGAGAACAAGGGCGCACTCGACAGCAACACCAGCAGCGCAATAATCGACACGACCCGGCGGCGAGCCAGTGCCCATTCGAGCAGGCTCGTGTATCCCCGATCGAGCGGCCGGAACCACGAGCTGTCGCGCGACGAGTGCGCCGCGTGGCCGGGCAATGCGGCGGACGGACGCCGCAGCCGCAGCCACCGTGCGGCCAGCATCGGCGTCAGCGTAAAGCTGACCAGCAGCGACACCATGATGGCGAAGGCCATCGTCAACCCGAAGCTCTTCATGAAGCGGCCGACGATGCCGCCCATGAATCCGATCGGCAGGAAGATGGCCACCAGCGACAGCGTGGTCGCCAGCACGGCGAGGCCGATTTCCTTCGTCGCCTCGACAGCCGCCTGGAACGGTGGCCGGTTCTTCTCTTCGATGAACCGGTAGATGTTCTCCAGGACCACGATCGCATCGTCGATGACGATGCCGACCGAGAGCGTCAGGGCCAGCATCGTCATGCTGTTGAGCGTGAAGCCCATGTACCACACGAGGCCGAAGGCGGCGATGATGGACGTGGGGATGGCGATGGCTGAGATCACGGTCGACCGCCAGTTGCCCAGGAAGATCAGGACCACCAGGGCCGCCAGCAAGGCGCCCGCGATCAAGTGCTCCTGGACGGCGCGAATGGAGGCTTTGATGAACTCCGACTGATCGCGCACCATCCGGATGGTGTAGCCCTTCGGCAGCGTTGGCGTGAGCTCAGCGACCCTGGCCTTCACCTCATCGATCACCTGGACGGCATTGGTGCCCGATTGTCTCCGGATATACAACACGACGGCCGAGATCCCATTCAGGCTCGCCACCGTCTGAGGATCGGCCATACCGTCTTCAACGGTCGCCACGTCATTGACCGTGATCGGATGCCCGTCTCGCACGCGCACGACGACGCCGCCGAAGTCGGCCACGTTCTTCACGCGGCCAAGCATGCGCAGCGTCAGGGTGACTGGTCCTTGCTCGACCCGACCGCCCGGCACCTCCACGTTCTGCTGTTGCAGGGCGCGCGACACGTCGTTCACCGTCACGTCGTAGGCTCGCAACCGGTCGGCGTCGAGCCACAGGTTGATTTGGCGCTTGCGATCGCCAAGCAGCAACACCTGCCCGACACCGCTGATGGTTTCCAGACGTCGCCGGAGCACCTTGTCGGCGTACTCGGAGATCTCGCGAATCGGCTGGGGCGCTGAGATCACCAGGCCGAGGACCGGCGCGGCATCGGTGTCCATCTTCTCGATGGTCGGCTGAAGGATGTTTCGTGGCAGCAGCGGCAAGACCCGGTTGACCTTGTCTCGCACCTCCTGCGCCGCCACATCGACATCTTTCTCCAGCACGAAGGCTGCGCTCACGATCGACACGCCTTCGGCCGACGTCGACCGCAGTTCGTCGAGCCCGCTGATCGTGTTGACGGCTTCTTCAATCTTCTCGGAAATCTCGGTTTCGATCTGCTGAGGTGCGGCGCCCGGCTGCCTGGTGGTGATGACGATGGTCGGGAAGTCTACCTTCGGAAAGCGGTCGACACCCAGTTGCGTATAGCCAAACACGCCCACCACGGTCAACGTCAGCACCAGCACAGAGGCAAAGACCGGACGACGAACGCAGAGCGCGGCAAGCCATTGCATGGAGGTCGCTCCTACTTGTTCCCGCGGGGCGATACCGGGGCCTGCGGCGGAGAACCCGCCGTGCCGCCAGCCACCCGCACCCGCGCGCCGTCTGACAAACCGCCTGGGCTCGACACAGCCACCATGTCGCCCGCGTTGAGACCGCGGACAATCTCGGTCGTCGGGCCAACGACCTGCCCGAGCGTGACCATGTGCTCGTCGACGCGATCGCCATGCACCACGAAGACGCGGCTGATGCCGCCAACAGTCTCGACAGCCTCGGACGGCACCACCAGCGACGGTTCGCTCGACGGCAGGCTGATCTCCGCGGCGACAAACATCCCAGGCCGGAGCAAACCGTCTCGGTTCGGCACCACCGCCTCCACCATCAGCGAGCGCTGGTCGGCACGGACCGACGGCGACACAAATCGCACCTGGCCCTGGAAGCTGCGTCCGGGGTAGGCGTCAACCTGCAATCGAACGGACTCGCCAGCCGCGATCGCGGCGACAGACTGCTCGGGCACCGTCAATTCCAGCCGGAGCGGCGCCACCTTGACCACCGTCACCACCTTGGTGCCGCGCGTGACGAAATCGCCGACGCTGATCTTGCGCTCCACCACCACGCCCGCAAACGGCGACCTGACCACCGTGTCGGCGAGAGACTTGTGCGCCAGTGAGGCCCGCGCCCGGGACGCCTCGAGCAGCCGGTACTGCTGCTGCATGGTGTTTCGCATCGCCGCATACTGGTTGCGCGCGGCTTCGGCCTGCGTGCGGCGCTGGTCGTACTCGGCCTGCGAGACCACCTTCTGGTCGAGCAGGCTGCGGATGCGATTGAAGTCGGCCTCCGCCAGATCGCGGGACGCTCGTGCCGAGGCGACTTCCGGGATCTTCTCCGGGTCGAACGGCTCGCCCGGAGCCAGCGCCAGCCTCGCCTCGAGCTGGGCGACGTTCGCATCAGCCTCGGTGGCCTGAGCCTGGGCTTCGAGCGGCGCCAGCACCACGAGTGGCGATCCTTCGGCCACCTTGCTGCCCCGCTCCACCGGGGTGGCGATCACTCGGCCGTTGGTCTCGGCCGCCACCTCGGCCTCCTCGTCGGCCATCAGTGTGCCCGTCACCCGCAGCGTGTGGACAACAGGCTGCCGCCGGACCGTGGCGGTGGTAATCGCCACCGGAGCCGGACCGGCATCGGCTTGAGGCCCGCCGGTCGTCGTGCCACAGGCCGCGGTCAAGGCAGAGACGACCCAAACAGAGGCTGCCGCCAGATGCCGTCGGTTCATGATGGTGCTCCCTGGACCGGCGCTCCGCGTCGGCTCGCGCCATCGAGGAAGATCGCGAGGACTTCCTCGGCCGGCCGAGACGGACGCGCGGCGCCCGCCGCCATGGCTTCAAAAATGCAGTTGTGAACCATACCCAGGTACGCGGACGCCAGCAGCTCCGGATCATTTGTTCGCAACATCCCCTCCGCCCCGCCTTGCCGCATCAGATCCACCAACTGGCCCCGCAGCCGGCGGGTGTGCTGCCCGACGCGTGCCGCGATTTCGCCGGTGAAGGCCGCCGACAGCCGGCCCCGTTCCGAGAGGAACAGCTTGAAGAACCCCCGCCGCTCCTCGAAGGCGCGAAACATCGCCTCGGTCAGCGCCAGTAATCTGGCCGTGAAGTCTGGCGCCTGCATGGCGCCGTTCAGCAGCTCGAAGAAATGTTCCCACTGCCCCTCGACCACCCGGAGGTACA
>CAYHRK010000071.1:0-12565 GCA_964358795.1 uncultured Vicinamibacterales bacterium | reverse complement strand
CCGTTCAGCAGCTCGAAGAAATGTTCCCACTGCCCCTCGACCACCCGGAGGTACAGGTCGTCCTTGCTCGTGAAGAACTGGTAGACGCCACCGATACTGAATCCGGCCTCGGTGGCAATGTCACGGATGGAGGCGGCGTGATACCCGCGTTCGCTGAACACGCGTTCCGCGGCTTCGAGGAGGCCCGCAAGATCGGCCTCGCGGTGGCGGGTACGGCGGCTTGATGAACTGTTGTTCATAGTTCGAACCATAGCTCATGGTACGACGCTAACCTCCTGACTGTCAAATGAGTTCCGCGACCCGACCCTGCTACGCATAGAATGGGAATGCATGATTCTCGCAACGCCCACGCCAGCTCGAGCGGCTGCACTGCTGGCCCGCGCTATCCTCGTAACGTGGTCACTTGTGGGACGCGGATAGAGGCCGGCGAACTGAATCCGCACCAGAAGTAGCCGGCGCCGTGATCGGTGCGCTTCCCCACCGCAAGATTGAGCTGGTGGGCGAGTCGGTCAGCGATGTCAAGAAAGCCTACTGCCCGTAGGCACGCCGGCTACCTGGGCAGTGGTTGCGGCAGGTGCAGCCGGATGAACTCGGTGGGGTCTCGCACATCTTTCTGGCGGCCACCGGTAGCCGGGAAGTTGTTGTCGTTCACGATCACCAGCGTCTGGCCGTCTTCCGGCCAGACCGCCTCAGTCGTCACGAAGGGGAACGTGAAGGCTGGCCCCAGACCCGCGAGATTCGAGGGGTCGGCGATGCTCATCAGGTCTGCCACCAGCGTCTTCTCGACATACGATTCCGGTTGGCCGAGAACAATGGCGAACACCCGCTTGAAGCGCGCCTCAGGCCCGTGGCTGTTGTCGCGTTCGATCACCAAGAAGCGGCCTGGCGCGTAGGCAACCAGCTCGGTGACGGCCTGCCCGGGAGCGTCCAGGCGATACCTCCACAAGCGTCCCGTAAAGTGCCCGCGGATCGGATCGAATTCCAGGATGCGGGTCGTGTCCGGCGCATCGGCGAGCGTCGGCCCTTCAAGCAGGGCGAACAAGCGCGTGCCGTCGGCCGACACCGCCAGCCCCTCGAATCCGCGCGATCGCCTGACGGTGGCGGTGCTGAGCTGTCCCGCCTCTGGGGCGGCGACTTGAGGATGATCGGGCGATCGGTAGCCGGACGCTTCAAAGGGCGGCGCGATCAGGCGGCCGTCTGGAGCCACGTGCAGGAGAAAGGGTCCGAACTCGTCGCCAATCCACAACGTACCGTCGGGCGCCATCGCCAGCGATTCAGGATCGAAGTCGGCCCCGGTCAGCCATCGCTCGGGCGAGTCGTCACGGACGAGGTGGAACGGCACGCGACGGTCGGGATCGGCCAACTGAATGGGCGACCCCACATCCACATTGCCGTCGCCGCCCCGACTGTTCCGCCACGATGGGCGCGCGTGGTAGATCCGCAGGAAAAAATCGGGTGAGTTCAGGCGCGTGCCAAAGCCGTTGTCGCACAGCGCGAGCCACGCTCCGCCAGAGTTGGGATCGGGACGGATCGACGAAAGCCCCTGCACCGGCTGGGCTCCAAATCGCCCGTCCCGGACACCGGCGGGTTGGAACTCTCCCGACGGCTGGCCGCCGACAAACGTGTCGGCCGGCAGGCGCGCGATCCCGATCAACTGCACCGGCGGGGCCTGTGCAGACAAGGCCACGCTGCAGCCAACGATGGCGGACCAGCGGACTAGAGATTGAAGCATACGACGCGTGTCTCCGTCATTTCCTGGAGGGCGAAGCGAATGCCCTCGCGGCGTGTAACCCATAGTCTACGCGATTGGCACGCCAGTGCGAGGAGCGGAAGATACTCTCTTGCGCCAGTAGCGGGCCAAGCCCATCCAGCAATGCTCCAGCGGCACGGCAGCCAGATAATCCGCGCTCCGTTCAGTCCCGGCTCGCTCGGCGATTCGCCGGCTGACGTTCTCAATGAAACGCCGGGCCTGTGCGGCATCATCCAACCCGGCGGCCACCAATTGGCCGCTCAAGATCTGCCAGTAGTCGAGCTCTTGCTCCAGCGAGGCCAGATGGGTGTCTACGTCCGGCTTCAGACCGAAGTGCGTGACGAACAGGCCAGCCGGGTCCCAGTCACGGATGACGGCCAGGCTCTGACGCCACCCATCGAAGGCGATATCCGGAGGCGGCGTGGGGGGAAGCACGTACGCCTCGGACCCGATTCGGATGCCGGCCGTGTCGCCCACAAACGCGATGCCGGTCTGTCGGTGGCGGAAACTCACATGGTGCGACGCGTGCCCGGGCGTGTAGGCCACATCGAACTCCGAGGACCCAAACGAGAGGCATTCTCCCCCTGCGAGCCGGGTGATGCGGTCGGAGGGAACCGAGGCGGACTCTCCCCACAAGCGGTCCATGTCCGCGCCGTACAGTCGTGCGGCACTCGCCAGCAGTTTCGCCGGATCAACCAAGTGGGGCGCCCCGCGCTCGTGTACGTACACGCGCAGGTGCGGGTGGATGCGCACGAGCGATCCGCTAGCGCCGGCATGGTCGAGGTGAATGTGCGTCAGCAGCAGGGCGTGAAGGTCGCGCGACACGATGCCCTCGGCCGCCAACTCCTGATGAAGCCTGTCGAGGCACGTGGAGGGACCTGGATCCACGAGCACGATACCTGCCGGGGTCTCGACGACGGCGGTCGCGATCACGTGCGGCCGCCCGAGAAAACTCAGGTCAATCACCCGTGTCACGTCAGTCAGGATCTCCATGGTCACCCCCTTGACGGGGCGCCAAGATTCTATCCGGTCTCGCCGTGTCACAACAGGTGGGAAGGGGCCGGCACCGCTATACTGGAGCGAGATGGCCGAGGAGCGTCCGAAGACCGATCGATCCGTCCTGGAGAAGACGCGCAAACAGGTCAAGGAACCCGACCTGTTCAGCGTCATCCTCTTGAACGACGACTACACGACCATGCAGTTTGTCGTGGAGGTGCTCGAATCGCTGTTCAACAAGGGGCCAGCCGAGGCGTTCCGGATCATGATGCAGGTGCACACACAGGGTCAGGGTGTGTGCGGCGTCTACCCCTGGGAAATCGCGGAAAGCAAGGCCGCCGCCGTGCACGAACTGGCCCGGGAGAACACCTTTCCGCTGCGCGCCGCCATCGAGAAGGCCTAACCGCTATACTGTAGGCAGACGCAACGGAAAGGACGCGCAACCGTGTTCAGCACGTCGGTGGAAATGCTCCTGCACGTGACCTACCGCGAGGCCGTGTCTCGGCGCCACGCGCACCTGACACTCGAGCACCTGCTCTACGTGATGTCGCACGACCTCGAGGGCGAGAAAATTCTCGCCGCCTGCGGGGCCGATGTGAACCGCCTGCGGCGCGAGCTCGACATCTTCCTGCGCGAACGGATCGAGCAGGTGCCCGTGGGATCGGACAAGGAACCCGAGCAGACACTGGCCTTTCGCCGCACGCTGCAGGCGGCCGTCCTGCACGTCCAGAGCGCCGGCCGCGACGAAGTTCGGGCCGGAGATGTGCTGGCCGCCCTGATGCAGCAGAGCCGGTCGTACGCCGCCACGCTGCTCGGCTCGCACGGCATCACCCGGCTCGACATCCTCAACTACATCTCCCACGGCGTCAGCAAGGTATCCCAGATCTCGCCCTCCCATCCGTCTTCTCCACCACCCGGACAAGGCTCTGACCAGCAAAGCGAGGAAGAGGCGCCGGGCGCGCCGGACCCGCTGACCGCCTACGCGGTGAACCTGACCGAGCGGGCCAGGGCCGGCAAGCTGGATCCGCTGGTTGGACGCAGTGTGGAATTGAAACGGACGCTGGAGATTCTCTGCCGCCGCCGCAAGAACAACCCGGTGTTTGTGGGCGACGCGGGCGTCGGGAAAACGGCGCTGGCCGAAGGCCTGGCCCAGCGACTGCTTGAAGATGGTGTGCCGGACATCCTGAAGGGAGCCGAGGTGTTCGCGCTCGACACCGCCGCCTTGTTGGCCGGCACGCGCTTCCGCGGGGATTTCGAAGAACGCTTCAAGGCCGTCATCGCGGCACTGCAGGCGCGATCGTTGCCGGTCCTGTTCATCGATGAGATTCACTCGACCGTCGGTGCCGGCGCCACCACCGGCGGCACGCTGGATCTGGCCACGCTCATCAAGCCCGTCCTTGCCGCCGGCGAACTGCGCATCGTCGGGTCGACGACGTTCGAAGAATTCAAGCACATCGAAAAAGATCGCGCGCTGGCCCGGCGGCTGCAACGCGTGGTGGTCGACGAGCCCACGATCGAAGAGACCGTCCAGATTCTGAAGGGTCTTCGCAGCCGGTACGAGGATCACCACAAGGTGCGTTTCGCCGACGATGCGCTCGAGGTGGCCGCAAAACTGGCAAAGCGTCACCTGCGAGACTACCGGCTGCCCGATAGCGCCATCGACTTGATGGACGAAGCCGGTGCGAAGCTGCGAATCCAGACGCCCGCGGCCACCGCCGCCGGCGACACGCCCGAGGTCCGCACCGTCACCACCGACGACATCGAGGCCGTGGTGGCCCGGATGGCCCGCATTCCCGAGAAGCAGGCCAGCGCGTCCGACAAGGAGCGCCTGCGCACGATCGAGGAATCGCTCAAACGCGTGGTCTTCGGACAAGACGATGCCGTTCACCAGGTGACGGCGGCGATCAAGCGATCCAGAGCCGGCCTGGGCCAACCCGACCGTCCGGCCGGCTGCTTTCTCTTCACCGGCCCGACCGGCGTCGGCAAGACCGAACTGGCGAAGCAGTTGGCCATGCACCTCGGCAACGAGTTCATCAGATACGACATGTCGGAGTACATGGAGAAGCACGCGGTGGCGCGGCTGATTGGGGCACCGCCAGGCTACATCGGCTTCGAACAGGGCGGCCTGCTCGTCGACGGTGTACGCACCCATCCCTATGCCGTGGTGCTGATGGACGAAATCGAGAAGGCACACCCGGATGTCTTCAACATCCTGCTGCAGGTGATGGATCACGCCACCCTCACCGACAACATGGGGCGCAAGGCAGACTTCCGGCACGTCATTCTGATCCTGACCTCCAACGCGGGCTCGCGCGAGATGAGCAGCTCGTTGATCGGATTTGGCGGCGAATCGGCGTCGGGAAGCCGCAACAAGACGTCGAAGTTGCGGGCGAAGGAGGCCGTGGAGCGGATCTTCAGCCCGGAGTTCAGGAACCGGCTCGATTCGATCGTGAACTTCCAATCGCTGTCGCCGACAGTGATGGAGACCATCGTCGAGAAGTTCGTCCTACAGCTTGAAGCGCAGTTAAGCGAGCGGCGCGTCGCGATTACGCTGGAACCTGACGCCAGGGCGTGGCTTGCCCTGAAGGGCTACGACCCGATCTACGGCGCTCGGCCGTTGGCCAGGGTCATTCAGACTGAAGTCCGCGATCGCCTGACCGACGAGATCCTGTTCGGCGAACTCGAGCACGGCGGCACCGTCCGAATCGGCATCACCGACGGCCGCCTGTCGTTTGCGTGCGAACCGGCGCTGCCCGCAGCGGACGCGCCGAAAGAACCCAGCACCGTGCACTAATACGCAGAGCTCCCTGTCGGGAGACCGTTGGTACCACGCGCACATGACACACGACGACAACAAGACAGACCCAGGCGCAGTCCCCTCGTCAGGCGAACGGCGGGCGCCGGAGCCTCCCGACGGTGACATCCGGGTGATCGATCGGCGGTGGTGGGCGCGGGCGGCCGCCGGCGACGCGTCGGATGGCACCGACGTGGTCTCAGACAAACCCAGCTATGTGCAGGAGCTCGAGCAACGGCTGGCCTCCAAAGACGACGAATTGCGCGCCACGATCAGCCGCTACCGCGACGCGAACACCGAGTTCGAACAAGCCCGGGCGCGGTTTCGCCGCGATGTCGCCAAGGAAGTGGAGCGAGGCAAGCGCGCGATTCTGGCCGACCTGCTCGAGGTGATCGATAACCTCGACCGCGCCATCGAAGCGGCCCCGCCAGGGGCCTCGAGCGGGGCGCTGATGCAGGGCGTCGAAATGGTGCGCCGGCAGTTTCTGGACAAGTTCGCCAGCTTCGGCGTGGCACGGCTCGACGTGCTGGGTCAACCCTTCGATCCGAACACACACGAGGCAGCAGCGGCGGTCCCCACATCGGACCCCGGCCAGAACGGCATCGTGGTGGGAGTGATTCGATCGGGCTACGCCATCGGCAACGACCTGCTGCGGCCGGCCGTGGTGGCTGTGGCGCGCCTGACGACGGAAGGAGCGGCGTCATGACGTGGTTTCGAAACGGCTGGGGTCGGGCGGTATCCGCCGCCGTCGTGCTATCGGCCACTGCGGCGGGGTTGGGCGCGCAGACCGCTCCCGACGCGGCACCGGTCCGGGTAGACAAGGCGACGTTCGGCGCAACCGGAGAGGGCACCGTGGTGGACATCTACACGCTGACCAACCGCCAGGGGGTGCAAGCCAGGCTCATCACCTTCGGCGCCCTGCTGACCGAGTTGAAGGTTCCCGATCGCACCGGCAAGCTCGGCGACATCGTGCTGGGATTCAAGACGCTCGACCAGTATGAAGGACCGCACCCCTACTTTGGCGCCACCATCGGGCGCGTCGGTAATCGAATCGCCAACGGCAAGTTCAAGCTGGCGGGGCGGGCGTACACGCTGGCTACCAACAATGGCCCCAACCATCTGCACGGCGGCGTGAAAGGATTCGACAAGCGCGTCTGGAATGCGCAAACGGTCTCTGCCGCCGATGGTGCGGCCATTAAGTTCACCTACGTGAGCCGGAACGGAGAGGAAGGCTATCCGGGAACGGTCACCGCGACGGTCACATACACGCTGAACAACAAGAACGAGTTGCGGCTCGACTATACCGCCACCACCGACAAGCCGACGCCGATCAACCTGACGCATCACAGCTATTTCAATCTGGCGGGTGACGGGGCGGGTGACATCCTCGGCCACGAGTTGATGCTGATGGCGGACCGCTACACGCCTGTCGACGATACCCTGATCCCCACCGGCGAGATTGCGCCGGTGCGCGGCACGGTGATGGACTTTACCAAGGCCATGCCCATCGGTTCCCGCATCGATCGCGTGCCCGGCCCACCGCCGGTGGGATACGACCACAACTACGTGCTCAATCACGGAGGTCGTGTGCTGGCGGTGTCGGCCATGGTGCGCGAGCCGAGCTCGGGGCGCGTGATGGACGTGCTCACCACTGAGCCGGGTATCCAGTTTTACTCGGGCAATTTTCTCGACGGCACCATCATCGGCAAGGCCGGTGTGGCGTACAAGAAGCACTTCGGGTTCTGCCTGGAGACCCAGCACTTCCCCGACTCGGTCAACCACCCGGGATTTCCGACGACCATTCTCGAACCGGGCAAGACGTTCAAGTCGACGACCGTGTACAGATTCTCGGCGAAGTGAGGACCCGGAAGGAAATAACGATGCCACCCTTATTTCCTTCCGGGTCCTGAGTCGCGCGGAACTCATGTCGGAGACAGGTACATGACGCGTTCGCAGAAACGCGGGTTGATTGCCGCTGCGATGAGCGCCGTTGTGCCAGGCAGCGGGCAATAGGCTAGGCAGTCACCGCCGCCAGCTTCTCCACCTGGTCGGCCAGTTCCTCGGCCGACATCACCATGCCGCCCGCGCGGCCGAAGAACTCGACTGGGCGGCGCCCCTGCAGCGCGGCGCGCACATCTTCCACCATCTGGCCGGTGGACAACTCCGCCACCAGGAGCTTGCCTGCCCGTTCGGCGGTTGTGACCAGCGCCTCGGTCGGGTACGGGTACAGCGTGACAGGCCTGAACAACCCGACCTTGACGCCCTTTTCGCGCAACGCATCGATCGAGGTCCGGGCGATGCGAGCCACCGTGCCATAGGCCACGACCAACACATCGAGGTCGTCGTCGCAGCGATAGAGTTCGTGCCGGACCTCTCCGGCCATCTCGCGGTACTTGGCGACCAGATCCCAGTTGTGCTGCTCGAGTTCTTCGGGCTTCAAGTACAGTGAGTTGATGATGTTGGGCGATCGCCCGCGTGCACCGGTTGTCGCCCACGGTTTCTCAGGCAGGTCCGCTGGCTCGATCCGGGTCTTGAACTCGACCGGTTCCATCATCTGACCGATGAGCCCGTCGCCCAGGATCATCACCGGATTGCGGTACTTGTCGGCCAGCTCGAACGCCTGCATCGTCAAGTCGGCAGCTTCCTGCACCGTTGATGGCGCAAGCACCAGTACCCGGTAGTCGCCGTGCCCTCCGCCCTTGGTGGCCTGGAAGTAGTCGGCCTGCGATGGCAGGATGCCTCCCAGCCCAGGGCCGGCTCGCATGATGTTGACGAACACCACCGGCAGCTCCGAGGCCGCGATGTACGACATGCCTTCCATCATCAGGGAGATGCCGGGACTTGAGGACGAGGTGAAACAACGGCAGCCCGCACCAGCCGCGCCGTAGAGCATGTTGACAGCCGCTACTTCGCTTTCGGCTTGCACGAAAGTGCCACCCACCTGCGGCAGTCTGCCCGACAGGTACTCCGGGATCTCGTTCTGTGGCGTTATCGGGTATCCGAAGAACAACCGGCATCCAGCCTGGATGGCCGCCTCGCCGATCGCCTCGCACCCCTTCATCAGTTTCTTCGCCATGATCCGAATCTCCTCAACGGGCCGCCACCACCGACGCGTGAGTCTGCCCGATCTCGAAGCCCTTCGAGAGGCATGCGTGGTTCACCTGGACGATGTTCGGCCGCTTACCGAACTGCTCGGCCACAATGTCCTTGACCAACGCCAAATTTACGAGCCCCGTGGCCCCGAGGAAGGCGCCAAGCGCCACCATGTTGGTGGCCTTTGCGCTGCCGGCCTCGAGCGCGATCTGATTGGCCGCAACAGGCACCACCATCAGGTCCTGGCGCGTCACGGCACGGTTGATCAGGCTCGTGTTGACCACCAGCACGCCGCCCGGCCGTACCGTTGGCTCGAACTTGTCGATCGACTGCAGGTTCAGGACGACCGCCCCGTGCGGATTGCGCGAGATGGGTGATCCCACCTGACGGTCCGACAGCACCACGGTGCAGTTGCACGTACCGCCGCGCATTTCCGGGCCGTAGGCGGGCATCCAGGTCACTTCGAAACCGGCCTTCATGCCCGCATACGCCAGCAGTTTTCCGATCAGCAGCACGCCCTGGCCGCCGAAACCCGCCATGATGATCTCGTTGTACATCCTGTCCTCCGGCCGGAGCTTAGTGTGCCGTCTCGGGCGTTTTCACGGCGCCGAGCGGATAATACGGGAGCATCTGATCCTCGAGCCACGCGCAGGCCTCGTGTGGCTGCTGTCCCCAGCCGGTCGGGCAGGTCGACACGATCTCGATCAGCGAGAAACAGGTCTTCTCGAGCTGAAACTTGAACGCCTTCCGGATGGCCTTCTTCGCCGACATGATGTGCTTCGGCTCGTGCACGGCCACCCTGGCGAGATACGCCGGTGTACGCAGCGTCGCCAGCAATTCGACGATGCGAATCGGGTACCCAGTTAATGAGACATCGCGCCCGGCCGGGCATGTGGTCGCCACCTGGCCCGGCAACGTCGTGGGCGCCATCTGTCCACCGGTCATGCCGTAGATGGCGTTGTTCACGAAAATCACGGTGATCTTCTCGCCGCGGTTGGCCGCATGGACGGTTTCGGCCATGCCGATCGACGCGAGATCGCCATCGCCCTGGTAGGTGAAGACCACCATGTCGGGGCGTCCGCGTTTGATGCCGGTGGCCACCGCCATGGCGCGGCCGTGGGCCGCTTCCTGCATGTCGCAGTTGAAGTAGTCGTAGGCCAGCACCGAGCACCCCACGGGCGCCACCCCGACTGCCTGCTCTCGCACGCCCAGTTCCTGAAGCACCTCGCCAACAAGCCGGTGGATCACGCCGTGCGTGCAGCCCGGGCAATAGTGGAATGCCTTGGCGGTGAGTCCGTCGGTCCGGATCGTGGTCTTGCCCTTGTTCTCCACCTGCACGGCGGTATCGGGGCACACCAGCAGACAATAGCGGCAACCGTTGCAGGCATCCGCGTGCGCGATGAACGGGAAGAAGTAGCCCTTGGCATTGATGTCGCTCGCCATGGCCAACACGTCTTCCGGACAGGCGTGCACGCACAGCTCGCAGCCCTTGCAGCGGTCATTGTCGATGATCGGCGTCGGCACGCTTCACCTCTTCAGACAACACTCGAGCGCCGGTTCGGGCCGGAAGCTCGCATTTCAAGCGGGGCCGTGATCAAGCGCGTCAGCGGAAGCATCGGCCAGCGGTGTCGCGTGAAACCGTTGGTGGCGGTCTCGGCGATCCGCGCCAGCACGGCCCAGAACCGGACCGGCAGCTGGGAGGCGCGGCTGACGTGCTCCGCCAGATCGAGGCCGGCTTCAACAATGGCAGGCGTCGTCTCTTCCATCAGGTGGGTGTTGGCGATCAACCCCGTCACGCGAAGCCTCGACACCTTCTCGATATCCCGCAGCATCCGCAGGACGGCGGGGGCATCCTCGGCAAACGGCCGATTGCCGTTCACCACGAACAACACATCGGTCAGGGCCGGATCGCTCAGTCCGGCCAGCGCGCCCAGCACGCGCGAACCAACATCAGCGCCACCCACGTCGAGAATCGCGCGCCGTCGCCCGCCTGCTGCCAGGCTGACCGCACCGCGCACTTCGGGTAGCAGAATTGGCAGATCTGCGTAGAAGTGCTCGCCCTGCGGCGCCACCAGATCGATTCCGCGTGCCGTCAAGTCGTCGCGCAGCAACCGGGATCGGAAATAGGGTTTCACCAGGTCGAGATCCACCAAAGAGACCTGTGCGCCCCGGGCACGCCAGCCAAAGGCCAGATTGACCGCGATCTCCGTTTTCCCGGCGCCGAAATGGCCAACCAGCACCGTGATCGGGGCCGGTAGCACGTCAAACGCGGATGGAGTTCCGAGCAGTTCGGTCATCACCGGAAACCGGCAGTCGGTGTGGCGGACCAGGTCGAGGGCGGGGCCGGGGCTGGCACCCCGCCGAAACCGACGGAAATTCGGCAGGCCCCCGGCAACCGACATCCCATGCATACCTTCCTGGGCAGCTAACAGCTCCGGAGATCTGCAGGCCGATAGGCGGCACCGGAAACCCGACACCGCCGCCTGACCAAGTTGTGTGACTGCAAAAGGTGGGCCGAAACTAGCGGATCACGCCCTGGTCGAAGACCCGGCCGTCCAGATCGATAGCCTCGAAGCGCACCTCACCTCCCGTCACGGTGAACAGGACATAGTGGTTGGTCGCCGCGAACTTCCTGACAGCCTTGTTCCAGGGTGCCTTCATGTCCTGGGCGTAAAACGGTGCGCCGGCTCCCCCGCTGACAAACTGCGTGATCGGGCGCGTCAACGCCTTGTCCACTTCAGCGCTGGCGACCAACCGGGAACGCCGCTTCGTACCTGCCAACGCCTGTCTAGAGACTCGAATTATGGCGCTCACCCACCTCTTGAATAGGCTACCGGTCGAGAATCGTCTCCCATGATAACCTCTGCCGCATGACGCTCTGGAACATCTTCGTCCTGTTCACCAGGGTTGCGTTGTTCTCGTGGGGAGGGGGCCCGGCATCGTTGGCCCTGATGCAACGCGAAACCACGGCGGCCGGCTGGGTCACCACGGCCGAGTTTGCCGACGCCGTGGCCGTGGGCACCGCGCTGCCAGGTCCCATTGCGCCGCAGGTGTCCGCCTTTGTGGGCTACAAGCTGGCCGGCGTGCCTGGCGCGGTAGCCGCCGCCACGGGCACCGTCCTGCCGACCACGCTGCTGATGCTCGTGATGGTGGCCTGGTTTTTTGCTGTGAAGGACAGCCCGACCGTGAAAGCGATGTTGAAGGCCGTGCGCCCGGTCGTCGTGGGCCTGCTGATCTGGACGGCCTACGACATGGCCGCCACGGTGTTCGGCGTCCAGAAGCAGGGCTGGACATCCGGCGTGTGGAGAAACTGGGATGGCGTGCTGATTGGCGCCGTGGCGTTTGCGCTCTTGGTCGCGACGCGGATCAACCCGGCGTTCATCATCCTGGGTGCCGCCGTACTGGGGTTCGGCTTCTACCGGTGAGTGCTCCGTCACCGACAGGATGAGTGGCATACCCACCCCCACCCTGCCGAGTGTGATCAGGCCCCGGCGAGCCTCGATGCGAGCCGCGAAGTAGTTCTCGCCGCGGACCGCCGATCCGCCCAGCCTCAGCAACATGGCGACCTGCACTCCCCCGCCGGCGGCGTGGTGCGATATGCTACGTAGGTGCCCTCAAACTGGCCTCTGCCGCTCGCGGCCGGACTCTTCCGTGGCGAAGCTGTCACGCTCTGGCGGCTGCGGCTCGATGACCGCCCTCTTCACTGTTTCGTCTCCGAGTGGCCCGGCGTGTACTGGCTCGGCGTGGAATGCTCCGGCCATGCACTGGTCGCCAGCCAGACGTTACCCGACATCGCAGCGGTGGTGACACACGCCGCCGAACTTCACCGGTCGTATCTGTCCGAGGGCTGGCTCGACCACGACTGATTACTCCTAGACGTGTGCTATGGGTTTCATCTTGCCGAGTGAAGCAAGTTATTCGTCACCCCAGCG